>NZ_CP022604.1:2242500-2585393 GCF_002278035.1 Ochrobactrum quorumnocens
TTCTCGCATCGGCCTTTGATGGTGATGCGCCACCGAGTGCGATTCGTGGCAATCTCCCAAGTGTCTATGATGGCATAAGCCGCGCAGCACTTGCTTATGGCATGACCGAAACCATGCGCGAGCAGCTCGTCAAAATGCTTGCAACAGACGTCGACCTTCAGGCCCGACTTTCGCAGAGTGATAATATTGATGCCTTCTTCTCGCTTCCAGAGGATCCAGAGAAGATTGAGGGTGATTCGCAACTCCTTTTCGTTTCAGCGACCTTCAGCGGTACGACACGTAAATTCTATCGCTATCAAGCGCCGGACGGGGCCGTCGACTATTTCAATGAAGACGGCAAAAGCGCAAAGCAGTTTTTATTGCGTAATCCCGTTCCAAACGGTGTGTTCCGTTCTCCTTTTGGTATGCGCCGGCATCCAATTCTTGGCTACAGCCGAATGCATACAGGTGTCGACTGGGCGGCCCCACGCGGTACGCCGATCATCTCATCGGGTAACGGTGTGGTGGAAAAGGCTGGATGGACCAATGGCTACGGTAATCAGACCTTGATTCGTCATGCCAATGGCTATGTCAGTAGCTACAGTCATCAGAACGCGATTGCGCGTGGCGTAACTGCGGGTTCGCGCGTACGTCAGGGCCAAGTTATAGGTTATGTCGGATCAACCGGGCTATCAACCGGTCCTCATCTTCACTACGAGCTGATTGTCAACGGCACCAAAGTTGATCCGCTTCGTATCCGCCTACCAGACAATAAAGCGCTCAAGGGCAAAGAGCTTGAAGCTTTCAAGCAAGAACGGGACCGTATCGATACGCTTCTGGATACAGACGATGCGGGTAATGGCACTAAGCTTGCCTCCAGCGGATCGACAAAGAGCTAATAATTCTTCCTTCGCATATTGGTTTATCTCAGACCCCACAAAACACGAAAGCGCGGCGCATCTTTCAAAATGCACCGCGCTTTGTCTTTATTAGGAAGCTTTCGCCGTGTTTATTCCGTGAACTCGACGGTCACGCCTGCTTTTACAAGTTTGGCCAGTTCTTCAGCATCCCAATTGGTCAACCGCACGCAGCCATGGCTTGATGTTTTACCAATCCGCGAAGGCTCAGGCGTTCCATGAATACCGTATGTCGGCTTGGAAAGCGCAATCCAGACAGTACCAACAGGACCGTTGGGGCCAGGAGGGATGGTCAAAACCTTGTCATTGCTGCCTTGCTTGAAGTTGATCTTCGGATTGTAGGTGTAGTTTGGATTGATGGCGATACGCTGCACCTGCACAATGCCCGACGGTGATGGCGTATCCGATGAACCGATTGTCGAAGGATAGGCCACAACGAGTTTGCCGGTTTCATCATAGCCGCGCACTTGCTTACGGCCTTTGTCGGCGATGATTCGGGCAACCTTCGTGCGAACCGGCTTTCCCAGATTAGGAACTTTGACGACAGAGCCCGGCTGATTGAAGTTGACGCCCGGGTTGATCTCTTTGAGATAAGCCTCGTCTATATGAAACTTCTCACCGAGCATTTCCGTGACCGACGTATAGGCCATGGCCGGAAGTTGCGCCTTGTGGGCATAGTCGTCAGGAATGGACGCAACATACTGACGCCCTACATCTTCGTTGGTGATCGTGTATTCGGTGAAGGCTGCGCCGCCGGTCGCTTCCAGCTCAGCATTGATCGCAGCGTCATCCTTCGGATTGAGAATCTTGCCAGTCATCTCACCAAAAGCTGCAGCAGCCTTATCGACATTGCTGCCCGAACGACCATCAATGACGCCCGGCGATGCACCAGCCCGATCAAGCAGAATCTGATAGGCCGCGATCTTTTCCTTGGCTCCCTGCCCTTTCGGCATTTCTATAGCTGGAGTCATGTCATCAGGATTGGGTACAGCATGCGGTTGCATCGACGGCTGCTCATATCCCGGATCACGATTAATGCTGGCTGTTGGCGACTCAGTGTCAGGATATTCGGTGCCGGCTGGCGGCAACTCCGAGCGCTGCACCTGTCCGTCGCGGTTATAATCATAAGCTGGTGCGGAAGGCGCATCTGGATAATAGTTCGGATCCTCTGGCACATTACCAAAGCCATCATAGGGTGCACCGCCACCAACTGGGCCTTCAGACCAGTTCCCGCCCTGCTGACCACCACGCGCATAACGGTCGGATTCGCGCGGATCTTCAATATTGATGACACGTCCGCGGCGGTCGAGCGTTACCTGACGCCCATATTCATCGGTGTAAACCCGCACTCCCCGACCACCGCCTTGATCGGGACTGCGCTCGCGACCCCAGTCGAAAAGCTGAGCCATCTGCACGGGCTGCGAAACATTGCTCGTCGCATCGCGCTCTTCCGCATGAGCTGCCGCCCCCGCTGCAAGAATGATTGCAGAACCGAACAATCCGAAGCAAAGCATGCGTAAGAGATGCGACATGTAGGAAACCCTGAATGATCTTAGGCCGTATGGATGCAGTTATATGGTTAACAATTGTTTATTCAATAACAGCAAATGCCAGATGAACTGGACATGAAGATGGCCATAAATACCGTTCGCGCCTACAGAAAAAAGAAAAAGCGCCACAATCGAATGAGTGCGGCGCTTTTCAAAATCACACGTCGGGCTTTACGCGTCTGCGTTTTCCTTCACAGGCTCACCTTCAACTGCGACGCGAATCGAGCGGAAGTTGAGGCGATCTGAGCCGGGCAGTATCTTGACGATGGAACCGTCAAGAATATCGCCAAGCAGAATACGCTCGGCCAATGGGTCCTGAACTTCCTTCTGGATGACGCGCTTCAACGGACGCGCGCCATAAGCTGGATCATACCCCTTGTTTGCCAGCCATTCGCGGGCATCGTCTTCAAGCTCCAACGTGATCTTGCGATCATGCAGAAGAGCCTGCAACCGCTTCATCTGGATGTCGACAATCGAACCCATATCGTCGCGACGAAGCCTGTGGAACAGGATGATTTCATCGACGCGGTTTAGGAATTCCGGACGGAACGCAGCCCGTACGACACCCATCACCTCATCACGAACGCTTTCGACATCTTCCTTCTCGCCAAGATTGACAAGATATTCAGCGCCAAGGTTGGAAGTCATGATGATGACCGTATTGCGGAAATCAACCGTACGGCCCTGACCATCAGTCAGACGACCATCATCGAGTACCTGAAGCAGCACGTTGAAAACATCTGGATGCGCCTTTTCGATCTCGTCGAACAGGATCACCTGATAAGGTCTGCGACGCACGGCTTCCGTCAGAACACCACCTTCTTCGTAACCAACATAGCCGGGAGGTGCACCGATCAGACGGCTCACGGAATGCTTCTCCATGAATTCCGACATATCGATACGCACCATTGCCGTGTCGTCCTGGAAAAGGAACGAAGCCAGTGCCTTGGTCAGCTCAGTCTTGCCTACGCCGGTTGGTCCGAGGAAAATGAACGAGCCGATTGGCCGGTTCGGATCCTGAAGACCGGCACGTGCACGGCGGACAGCTCTTGAAACCGCCTGAACGGCTTCACCCTGACCGACAACCCGTTTGCCGATTTCATCTTCCATACGCAGAAGCTTCTCACGCTCACCTTCCAGCATCCGTTCGACCGGAATGCCAGTCCAGCGAGCAACGATCTGCCCGACATGTTCAGGCGTCACGGTTTCCTCCAGCAACGAGCCTTTGTTCTCACTGCTTTCAGCATCGACCAGCTGCTTTTCGAGCTGCGGGATCGTGCCATAGGCAAGTTCACCTGCCTTCTGGAACTCGCCGCTGCGCTGCGCGATGGCCAAAGCATTGCGAGCTTCTTCGAGCTGACGCTTCAAATCCGCCGCAAGTCCGAGCTTTTGCTTTTCAGCTTGCCACTTCGCCGTCAGTTCAGCCGACTCTTCTTCGAGATCGGACAGCTCTTTCTCAAGACGCTGCAAACGATCTAAGGAGGCCGCATCGGTTTCAACCTTCAGCGCTTCACGCTCTATTTTGAGCTGCATTGCACGGCGGTCGATTTCGTCGAGTTCTTCAGGCTTGGAATCCACCTGCATCCGCAAACGTGATGCGGCTTCATCGACGAGATCGATCGCCTTATCCGGCAGGAAGCGATCCGTGATGTAGCGGTTTGAAAGCGTAGCGGCTGCCACAAGTGCCGAGTCAGAGACGCGAACTTTATGGTGCTGCTCGTACTTTTCCTTCAGCCCACGCAGGATCGAGATAGTATCTTCAACCGTCGGCTCATCGACAAACACCGGCTGGAAGCGACGAGCAAGGGCAGCGTCCTTCTCAACATATTTGCGATATTCCTCAAGCGTGGTCGCGCCAACGCAGTGCAATTCGCCACGAGCAAGTGCTGGCTTGAGAAGGTTCGATGCATCCATCGCACCGTCTGATTTACCAGCGCCGACAAGCGTGTGCATTTCATCAATGAACAGAATGATCTGACCCGCAGCCGTCTGCACTTCCGAAAGCACTGCCTTCAGACGTTCTTCAAACTCGCCACGATATTTTGCACCAGCGATCAGCGACCCCATGTCGAGCGCCATCAACTGCTTGTCTTTAAGCGATTCAGGCACGTCGCCATTGACAATACGAAGTGCCAGACCTTCTGCAATCGCGGTTTTGCCCACGCCTGGCTCACCAATCAGAACGGGATTGTTCTTGGTACGGCGTGACAGCACTTGAATCGTGCGACGAATTTCTTCGTCACGACCGATAACCGGATCGAGCTTACCCGCACGCGCATCTTCCGTCAGATCGCGCGCATATTTCTTGAGCGCATCGTAGTTACTTTCAGCGGAAGCCGAATCGGCGGTACGACCCTTACGCATATCGTTGATGACCTTGTTGAGCGCCGTCGGCGTTACACCAGCAGCGGCCATAATTTCGGATGTTTTAGCAGATTTCTCAATCGCAAGTGCCGTGAGTAGTCGTTCGACCGTGACAAAGCTGTCGCCTGCCTTGCTCGCAAGCTCTTCGGCCAAGGTGAAAACCTTTGCCAATGGCTGCGCAAGATAAAGCTGATCATTGCCACCGCTTACTTTCGGAAGTTTCTCTAGCGCATTTTGTAATCCAAGACGCACATCAGCGATGCGGCCGCCCGCACGTTCAATCAAAGATGCAGCCAAGCCTTCTTCGTCATCGACGAGTACTTTCAAAAGATGCTCAGGCGTGAACTGCTGGTTGCCCGATGAAAGAGCAAAGGTCTGAGCCGACTGAATAAAACCCCGAACCCGTTCAGTGTATTTTTCAATATTCATGATGTCTCCTTTTCCTTCCGACCCATTCTGGCATCGAAAGATATTGGGTGACGGAGCCCCCGAATTCGGCAGGCTCCCTATCCGTAAAGTCATATGGGAAGATAGGACGTTTTCGGCAAGACCGTAATCACTACAAACGCACAAATAAAAGATGGCGCGGAGAACCGCGCCATCTTTAAATATCAATCAGTTGTAGTTTTGAAAATTAAGCGTCGGAATCCGCAGTTTCTGCGACCGACGTATCGCCAGCACCTTCATCCTTGGCAACACGGCGCGGACGACCCGGACGACGTGTGCGACGGACTGGAGCTTCTTCTTCAGCCGAAGCTTCGACCGGCGCTTCAGCCGCAGGAGCGGCCTTTTCCACGACAGGGGCAGCTTCCTCTACAACCTTGGCAGGCTTTTCAGCGCGAGGCGGCTTTTCAACAACCGGTGCCGATACGGGCGCTGATACTGCGGCTGGTTGTTCGTCAGCTGCAGCAACCTGTACGTCTACTGAAGGCTGTTCCGAACTATCGTCCGCATTGAAACGTTCGCGCTGTGGGCGACGACCGCGACCAAGACGACGCTGATCGCGTCCATCACGTGACTGCGAGCGACTTTCCGAACGGTTCTCGCTGCCTTGTTCGCCATAGACGACTTCAGCGGGCGTGCCTTCAATAACAGGCTGCGGACCCGAACCGTTCACTGGCTGCGGTGCGGAAGCGGCTTGAACAAAGCCGTTTTCATTTTCATCTTCATCACCACCGTCATTGTCGAAGTTTTCTTCGCGCTGATACGGAATGTTCTGCTGCGCCATGGCAGCCATGATGATGCGATTGTAATGTTCTGCGTGCTGAAGATAATTTTCAGCGATGACACGATCACCGGACGCCTGCGCGTCACGAGCCAGTGTCGTATATTTTTCTGCAATATGTTGAGCATTGCCGCGGATTTTTACGTCCGGACCATTGCTTTCATAATTACGCGACAGAGGATTGGGGCCCTTGCGGTTATTGTTGTTATTATTATTGTTATTCCCCCGTCCGCGCATGCGCCTGTTCTGCTGTGCTGGCCTCATAGTCATCTCTTTTCAGATTAAAGGGCGTAAAATTCCTGTAGCGTAAAGCCACCGGCTTCGCATTATCGAGCCATGGAGGAAGCACACCCTAAAACTTCCCACACATCGAATGGTTCTGAGTTCCGCGTCGTCTATCAAAGACAACACGAACCTTTCGGGTTGGCACTTTGCAAGACCCGATCCGAAAAGACGAACTTCTCGGAACTATTTTTGAAAGTCGTGCACTTCCGTACAAACCATCCCATGAGAAAAATCCACATGGGAGCATGACCTAAAGTCGTCATGGAGCATTTCCGCCACCGCCCTCAAGCGGGCAAAACCATTCTGGCTGTATACGGTGGCTGGAAACTAAACGGCTTCGCCGTAAATTCCAAGCGCTTTTTTAGCAACATCGAGCGTTTTTTACAGCGTATCCCGAAAACTGTGAAATGGTTTTTGGACATGATGCACACTGAAAACATCGTTGGAGTGTCAATCTGTTTCAATCAGACCAAACACAACTCCGACACTCGTTCTATTAAAAGCCCGTTGCATCTTTCTGCGTGAAAACCATGGCCCTTCTATGGCCACCGAAATCGCTCGCACTGTTGATCAAATGGAAATCAGCGCTTTTAAAAACCGCGCTCACATCGTCAAACTGGCCTGCGCCAATTTCGACGGCAACTATTCCATCCTTATATAGGTACTCTGCTGCATGCTTTGCAAGAGCACGATAAAAATCCAGTCCATCCATTCCCCCATCGAGGGCCGCCATCGGATCATGCTCACGGACTTCTCGTGACAGATCCGCGATGTCTTTATGCGGAATATAGGGGGGATTTGAAACAATAAGATGAAACCGACCGCGCACATTGGAAAACCAATCGCTTTTCAGCGCCGCAAATCTATCGCTAACACCATTCATGGCCGCATTGATCCGTGCCATGGCCAGTGCACCTTCCGCGACGTCCAGTCCAATACCGTGCAGCTTTTCAAACTGATGCAGCAGTGAAATCACGATGGCACCCGTACCCGTGCCCATATCGAGCATCGTTGCCCGACCGTGCTGTGCGATTAGCTTTTCGATATAAGGTGAAATCAGCTCAACGAGTGCTTCGGTATCGGGTCGCGGTTCTAGTGTTTCGGGCGAAAGCCGGAATGGCAAACCATAAAACTCGCGCATTCCGATAATGCGATGCACAGGCTCGCCCGCTATCCGACGCTCCAATGCGTCATTCAATTGCGCAACCTGCGCTTCATCAATGAGCTTTTCCGGCGCGGAAATCAGATCAAGCCGCGTTGCGCCAGTGATCCACTCGACAAGAAGCTGCGCGTCGAGATCGGGGGTATCGAGGTGTGCCGCACGAAGTCGTGCGCGGCTTGATGCCGTCAAGCTATCAAGACGTTCGCCACTCACGTGTTTTCGCCCAGTTCCATCAGAAGTGCTGTCTGATGATCGGAGATCAATGCATCGACCAGTTCGTCGAGTTCACCCATCATCACTCGGTCGAGTTTGTAGAGGGTCAGATTAATACGGTGATCGGTAACGCGCCCCTGCGGAAAGTTATAGGTGCGGATGCGCTCTGAACGATCCCCCGAGCCAACCTGGCTGCGACGCGATTCCGAACGTTCACTATCGGCCTTTTGCCGCTCCATATCATAAAGACGCGCACGCAAAATCTGCATTGCCCGGGCGCGGTTCTGGTGCTGCGATTTTTCGGCCTGCACCACCATGATGCCGGTAGGAATATGGGTGATACGCACAGCCGAGTCAGTCGTGTTGACGTGCTGTCCGCCGGCACCAGACGCACGCATCGTATCGATGCGGATATCCTCATTGCGGATTTCAATGTCGATATCTTCGGCTTCCGGCAACACCGCAACGGTTGCAGCGGATGTATGAATACGTCCACCTGCTTCAGTTTCCGGGACGCGCTGCACACGATGCACACCTGATTCGAATTTGAGCTTGGAGAAAACACCCTTGCCCGAAACCGTGGCAATGATTTCCTTATAACCGCCTGCGTCACCTTCGCTGGATGATACCAGCTCAACGCGCCAGCCTTTTTCAGCTGCAAAACGCTCATACATGCGGAAAAGATCACCTGCGAAAAGCGCTGCTTCCAGCCCACCCGTACCGGCGCGGATTTCAAGGATCGCGTTCTTCTCGTCTGCCGCGTCTTTCGGCAGAAGAAGAATCTGCACTTCCTGCTCCAGCCCCTCGATCCGTTCAAGCACACCTGGCAGTTCTTCCACAGCCAGCGCCCGCATCTCAGCATCGGTCGATGCGTCATCGCGCATGGAAGCGAGGTCCCGCGCTTCACTACGCGCATCGGTCAGTTCACGGATTTTGCCCACGACGTCCTGAAGCTCGGAATATTCCGACGCAAGCTTTACATAGGTTTCCGAATCCGGATTGTTCGCCATCTGGCTTTCAATCATCGAGAACCGCTTGAGAAGCTGGTCCATCCGGTCCTGTGGCAATGCGATCATTGGTATGTCCTGGTATCTATAGCTGTTACGCGAATAAGCAGTATTGAGCGCCGCGCGCAATGCGCGGCACCCAAACATTCCATGCAATTTGCTACGCTATAACGGAATATCGTTGTCTTCGGCAAACTGAAGCAGCAATTCACGCATCGAATGTGCGCCATTGGGCTTGTCCAGCTTCTCGTTCAACAATGCATTGAGCTTGCTTACATCAAGCGCACCAAGCATCGCCTTCACTGGTCCGATATTGGCCGCCGACATGGAAATCGAACGGAAGCCAAGGCCGAGTAGCGCCATCGCAGTCAGCGGACGGCCCGCCATTTCACCGCACAATGTGACCGGCTTTCCGTGACGATTTCCAGCATCGACAATATGTCGAAGTGTGCGCAGGAAGGCTGGCGAAAGCTGATCGAAGCGACCGGAAATCAGCGAATTTCCGCGATCGACCGCCATCAGGAACTGGAATAGATCATTGGAACCGACCGAGACAAAGTCCACAATCGACATCAACTCATCGAGCTGCCACAGCAGTGCTGGCACTTCAACCATGGCCCCGAGCTTCAGATTGAGCGGCAGCGTATGGGCAAAGCGGGAAAGATGACGGACTTCGCGATCAATGATCTCGCGCGCGGCCTTCACTTCGCTAACCTCGGTTACCATCGGTAGCATGATTTTAAGTTCACGCCCGCCCGCAGCTTTCAGCAACGCGCGCAACTGTGTCCGCAGCAAGCCGGGACGATCCAATGTCAAACGGATTGCACGCCAGCCGAGAGCCGGATTTTCTTCCTGCGCTGTGGCACGGAAATAGGGGAGCACCTTGTCGCCGCCAATATCGAGCGTCCGGAAGGTGACAGGCTTATTGCCTGCCGCCTCGATTACCGAGCGATAAAGCCGTTCTTGCTGTTCCGCGCGTGGGAAGGTCGATGCCACCATGAACTGAAGTTCGGTACGGAACAGGCCGATACCTGCAGCGCCTGATGCCGAAAGTTGCGGCAGATCCACCAGCAGACCAGCATTCATCAGCAACGAGATATCGACCCCGTCTTTCGTCAGAGCGGGCTTGTCACGCGATTCGCGATAAAGCGCCTGACGACGGGCCCGGAAACGAACCTTTTCTGCATAGGCAGCTTCAACATCGGCCTGCGGACGCAGATGCACGATGCCTTCATCGCCATCGACAATCGCCGCATCATTGTTTTCAGCCATGGAAACAGCGCCTTTGGCCTGTCCCACAACCGGAATCCCCATGGCGCGCGCAACGATCACAACATGGCTCGTCGCGGCACCGTCTTCGAGCACCACGCCGCGTAAGCGCTCACGCGGGTAATCAAGGAGCTCTGCTGCACCCATTGAACGGGCGACAATGATCGAATCCTTGGCGAGCGATTCGGCCATTGTCTTGGCATCGCGCCCCATAAGCTGACGCAGCAAACGATTGGCCAGATCATCGAAATCAGACAAGCGCTCACGCATATACGGATCGGTCAGATGCACCATGCGCGCACGTGTGTCGCTCTGAACTTTTTCGACAGCGGCTTCAGCGGTCAAACCATTGTGCACAGCTTCTTCGAGACGACGCACCCAGCCACGATCATGCGCAAACATGCGATAGGCTTCGAGCACTTCACGATGCTCGCCTTCCACAGCCACATCGCGGCGTGAAAGCATGTCATCAATCGAAATGCGCAGAGACCCCAGCGCTTCTTCCAGTCGGATCAGCTCAGCTTGGCTGTCTTCATTGAAAAGGTTGGTTACGACGATACGCGGCTCGTGCAGCACGACATGACCAAGGCCGATGCCATCGTTGAGCGCATTGCCAGTCACACTCATAGGACGACCAAGATCCAGTTCAATACCTGGACGCGCGAAACGCAGACCATCTCCCGTCGCAATGATTTCGGCCAGAACCATGGCTGTCGTTTCAAGTGCTTCTACCTCGTCCTCACGATAAGCGCGCTTGGTCTGATTCTGGACAACAAGAACGCCCAAAGTGCGGCCAGCGCGTAGCACAGGCACACCGAGGAATGAATTATAGGCTTCTTCGCCCGTTTCCGGCAGATAAGCAAAAGCCGGATGGCTCTGTGCGTCTGTCAGGTTCAAAGGACGAGCACTGGCTGCAATGGTGCCGACAAGACCCTGCCCCAAACGCAACTGCGCCAGGTGAACGGATTGTGGATTAAGACCTTCGGTGGCGTAGAGCTCAAGCACGCCATCGGCGCGAAGAATGTAAAAGGAGCAGACTTCCGCAACCATATTTTGCGCGATTTCACGGACAATCCGGTCAAGACGCTCCTGCGGCTCCAGCGGCTCCGCCATCAATTCGCGCAGCCGCTTCAACAGCACGCGGGGACCGGTTGTCAGATCACGCATGATCGTCGGGGGCTCCTCATTCTGGTACAGGCTCAGCTTGTCGCAAAGCCAGTTCCCATTACCCGCCTGCGAAGCGTTACGCCAAATCCTTTGTGAGCATTTTTGACACGCGCGTCTAGTCTCTTCGTCAGAAAATCTGACAACTTCTATAATAAGACAATGCCGCTCCCAAACGCGGTGAGCGGCATTGTTTCAAAACGGGTCTTTACATGCGACTTTAGATCTCGGCATCACAGCCGGCTAAGGATCGACTATTTATCAAGTCCATAGACGCCATGTAGTGTGCGTACAGCGAGTTCAGCGTAAGGGCCGTCTATCAGGATAGAAATCTTAATTTCCGACGTGGTGATAGCACGGATATTGATGCCCTTTTCAGCCAGCGCCTTGAAGGCTGTTGCTGCAACACCCGCATGGCTGCGCATGCCGATACCGATCACCGAAATCTTGGCAAGTCCGGTTTCCGACTGGATATGATCGGAGCCGATTTCTGCCTTCACTTTATCGAGAACACGCAGTGCCTTATCGATATCGCCGGTCGGGATCGTGAACGTCATGTCGGTCTTCGAACCGTCTTCCGACACGTTCTGTACGATCATATCGACATTAATGTGCTCTTCGGCCAGAGGTCCGAAAATCGCAGCCGAGATGCCTGGCCGGTCGGCCACGCGTCGGAGCGAAATCTGAGCCTCATCCTTCGCATAGGCGATACCTGTTACGACCTGCTGTTCCACGATTTCTTCCTCGTCGCAAATGAGCGTTCCGGGCGGGTTGATCGGATCATCCATGCCCGGTGCATTGGGGTCCGTAAAACTTGAGCGCACGAAGGTGCGAACTTTGTGTACCATGGCAAGCTCGACCGAGCGCACCTGCAGAACCTTGGCACCAAGCGAAGCCATTTCCAGCATTTCTTCAAATGTAATGCGGGAAAGGCGCTTTGCCTTGGGTTCGATGCGCGGGTCGGTCGTATAGACTCCATCAACATCCGTATAAATATCGCAACGGTCAGCCTTCACACCAGCTGCAATCGCCACAGCCGACGTATCCGAACCACCACGGCCCAGCGTCGCTATACGATTGTCAGGGCCGATACCTTGGAAACCGGCAACGACCGCAACCTGACCCATTTCCATGCGACGGATAATTTCCGAACCGTCGATTTCCTGAATACGAGCAGCGCCATGCGCATTGTCGGTCTTGATAGGAATCTGCCACCCCTGCCAAGAACGAGCGTCAATCCCGATCGCCTGAAGCGCAATTGCCAGAAGGCCGCTTGTTACCTGTTCGCCAGAAGCAACGATCGCATCATACTCGCGTGCGTCGTAAAAAGGTGAGGTGCCGCCGGCGACCTTGGGCATGCTCTGCACCCAGTTGACCAGTTCGTTGGTCTTACCCGACATGGCGGAGACAACGACGGCAACCTGATTGCCGGCATCGACTTCACGTTTGACGTGGCGCGCCACATTAGAGATGCGTTCCAGATCGGCCACAGAAGTGCCGCCGAATTTCATCACGATGCGCGCCATTTAAGGATACGTCCCGTCTTTTGAAAAATTACACTAACGCCTGCCGAAACCTTATTTTCTTGCGACAGACAAACCCGGGGTCACATAGCTAAAATGTCGCGCTTCCGCAAGAGTATGATTCCCGTGAAACAATAATCAGCACTTCGGATTCGGGAATTTGATTTGATCCTTGACTTTAACACGCTACCTTGAGAGCAGGACTGCATGCTGCGTCCGCTGGAGAATGACATGACCGAGACTGCCCGTACCACAATCGATGCTTCCGAAATCGAGCATTTTTCGCGCATTGCTGCGCAGTGGTGGGACCCGCAGGGTAAGTTCCGTCCGCTTCACAAGTTCAATCCAACGCGGCTCACCTATATCAAGGAAAAGGTCTGCGAGAAGTTCAAACTCGATCCGAACAGCCCTCGCCCGTTTGAAGGTCTGCGCTTTCTCGATATCGGCTGCGGTGGTGGTCTACTGTGTGAACCGATGTCACGGCTTGGGGCAACAGTGGTTGGCGCGGACGCATCCGAAACCAATATCGAAGTTGCAAAAATCCACGCCGCCCAAAGCGGTGTCGAGGTCGATTATCGCGCTACCACTGCCGAAGCCTTGGCTGAGGCTGGTGAGAAGTTCGACGTTGTTCTCAACATGGAAGTGGTTGAACACGTTTCAGACGTTGATCTGTTCATGTCTGCCACGAGCGAAATGGTGAAGCCGGGTGGACTTATGTTCGTTGCCACCATCAATCGCACGCTCAAAGCCTATGGCCTTGCAATCATCGGTGCTGAATATGTACTGCGTTGGCTACCTCGCGGCACGCATCAATATGAAAAGCTGGTGCGCCCGGAAGAGTTGGAAGCTGCCTTTTCCAAGGCTGGCCTCAGCCTCATCGACAAGCTCGGCGTCACTTATAATCCACTTGCCGATAGCTGGAGCCGTTCACGCGACACCGACGTGAACTACATGGTTCTCGCCGAACGGCCCGTATAAACATTCGATTGTCAGCGCTTCTGTGCCTTCGTCGTCAGCGCCACACCAAAGGCTATGACGACCGCGCCAATCCAAGTGAGCGGTGGATAGCTTTCGCCTAAAAACAAAGTTCCGGAAATCAGACCGAGAGCCGCTGCAACATAACCTATCTGGCTGAGATAAACCGGTCCGCCGACTGCCTGTAGCCTGAAAAAAAGCGCGAACATGCCCGCCGAAGCAATAGCTTGTACAACTGCCGTCATCGGTGCCAGAGCGAGTGTCTCAATTGGGAAATTACCGTTAAACAGGAAAATGCCGATAAAAAGCATCCCGGCCGCAGCCAGATGGCTGCCTGCGGCGAGTTCAGTCGGGTCAGCATTTTTCGGCCAGTCGAGTGTGCGATAGACGTTTCCCATCGCAAGCAAGACCGGGATGAGAAGCGCAAGCCCGATCCACAACGGATCAGCAGGTTTACCCACTTCCCCGCGCGTCACTGCCACCATGATTGCACCGATGAAACCAGCCGTAATCCCCGCAATCCCAAGCCCGTTGGGGCGGCGCAGACCAAACCCCATTGAGATCACCAGCGTCATAACCGGCGACAGCGTGTACATGATTCCCGTGAAACCAGCGCCAAGCCGCGGGATAGCAGACAGGATGAGGAAATTGGGCAGCGCATAGGAAATTCCAGCGGTGCAAATGTAATAACGCAGCCTGCCGCCTGAAAAACCGACCCGCTTTTTACTCAAAAGCATCACAAGCAGCAGGATAGTCCCGGCACTTGCTGAGAACAGGAATGTCCACATTGCAGGCGGAACACCAGCTTCTGCAGCAATTTTCCCGAGGGGAAGAATTAACCCCAGCAGCGTTCCAGTAGTGATCAGCAGAAAAGGCGCCGAATCCATCAGTTTCATGCGCCTGTCCCCTTACGCAATCAATATTTTTAGAAAATCAGTTTTTATCTTCTGGAAACACCGGCAGCGGCATCACATCGACACCATCTTCGATAAGAGAATGAACTTCTTCCTTGGACGCTTCGCCGTAAATGCCACGCACTTCAGTCTCACCAAAGTGGATCTTGCGCGCTTCCTCAGCAAACTGATCGCCAACATAATCCGCATTTTCGCGAACCGTGCGGCTCAGCTCCCGCATTTGCTCAAGCACCTGCTTCTGCGCCTCACCCATGGCAATCGCCACCTGCTCTTTCGAGCGGCTGGTGGAGACTGCTGGCGCCATCAGTGATTTCTGAATGTCTGGTGAATTGCAGACAGGACAGGAGACAAGTTTACGTTCCGACTGCCGATCAAAATCGGCATTGTCGCGAAACCAGCCCTCAAACTCATGGCCGTGATCGCAATGAAGCGAAAAGCGGATCATGGATTATGCGTCCTCTTTCTCTTTTGCTGAAGCAATCTTAACCGAGAACTCGCGTGCATTCTTGAGGTTGGGCACTTTGGCACGTGCACTCGCACTTTCCGCAATATCAATATCTGCAACAATCACAGCTGGCTCATCGTGGGCTGCTTCCGCCAGAACCTTGCCCCAAGGCGAGACGATCAGCGAATGGCCGTAGGTCTCGCGACCATCCTCATGCAGACCGCCTTGTGCTGCCGAAATCAGGAACGCACCGTTTTCGATGGCACGTGCACGCTGCAAAACATGCCAATGGGCTTCACCTGTCTGCCTGGTGAAAGCAGCAGGTGCGGTGATCACATTGGCACCGGCAAGTGCCTGTGCACGGAAAAGCTGCGGGAAACGAATATCGTAGCAGACAGCCATGCCGACATTGGCAAAGGGCAATTCGGCAATAACAGTTTCTTTGCCCGGCTCATAGGTTGCCGATTCGCGCCAGCTTTCACCATTGTCGAGATCGACATCGAACATATGCACCTTGTCATAAGTCGTAATCTTGTCGCCGGAAGGCGCGAAGATGCTGCCACGATTGGCAATTTTGCCGTCACCGACATCAATGGCCGTCGAGCCGATATGCAGAAAGATGCCATGCTTTTTTGCAAGTGCCGATGCTGCATTGAACACAAGGTCATTGCTTTCATCGCGCAGGCTTGCTGCGAACACAGCACGGTCGCGCATCATCGCGCCGGTCATTTCAGGGGTTTGCACATAATGAGCACCCTGAGCCACAGCATCGGAAACCAGTTTTTCCAAAGCCTCGACATTGCGAACAATATCGGTGCCTGAACGCATCTGGACAGCGGCGGCGCGAAAAGTGCTCATTGGTATCTCCCTTATTCCAACTTAGCTCAATGCGCCGGTTGCAAGCAGACCGTCAAGCTTGCCCTGACTGTCGAGTGCAAAAAGATCATCGCAACCGCCGACATGAACCGAGCCCACAAAAATCTGCGGAAAAGTATTGCGGCCCGAACGTTCCTGCATTTCTGCACGCAGTTCAGGTGTGGCAGCCGCATTAATTTCGTTGAACTTAACGCCCTTGTCATTGAGAAGGCCCACTGCGCGCGTGCAATAAGGGCAGCCAGGGCGGGTATAAACGGTAACATCAACCATGAAAAACTCCATTCGTTGCCCACTATATAAGTGGCAACGACCTGATCTGGAAGCCCCTCATGCATTCACGAAACTGTATTTACGTGTCGGGTAGGACGCGACTAAACGTCAATACATCCACACTCTTCGCTCCGCCGCGCAGCAGGGCGCGGGTCGCAGCTTTCACGGTCGATCCGGTTGTATAGACATCATCGATCAGCAAAACCCGCCGCCCACGCACATGAATGTTATGTTCTTTGGGGACGCAGAACGCGCCGTCAACATTCCGCTTTCGCTCTTTCAACCCAAGACCGATCTGCTGATCGGTACGGCGAATTCGCTTGATCGCTTGCGGTGCAAAAGGCTTGTCGCTTAGCTCCGATAATGTTCGGGCCAATTCTGCCGATTGATTGAACCGTCGCGACCAGAAGCGCCACCTGTGCAAAGGCACAGGCAGAATAACATCGCATTCATCCAGCAATTCTCGCCCTGCCCGCAGCATCCAGCGTGCCATCCACGGCGCAAGATCGGTTCGGTCATGAAACTTAAGTGCCACTGCCATGCGCTGCGCCGCACCTCTATGCAAAACAGCTGAACGCAGACGTCGAAATGGCGGTGGATCGGCAATCGCTTCCGCACTCATGAAGTTCTCGCCAAAATCATGATTGAACGGAATGCCCAGCACCGGACAATAGGGCTTTTCAATAAAGCGCAATTGGGACCAGCATTGCGGGCACAATGTTCCGGGTTCGGAAACCTGCGTCCGGCAACCGATACAACTTGCTGGAAACAAAATATCCGAAGAATAGCGCAAGCCGCCACGAACGACGATCAGCGTGTTCGTTTTGATCCTGAACAACAAGCTTTGATGCGATCTGTCGTCATCTGCCATTGCATTCGCCCCCGTTCGAATGCATCTAATCATTTGCTCTTACGCATTATCCTACGCAAAATCGCTTCACACTTTTGCTGGAAATGCTTCTACTTTATCTCAGCATGCTCGAAAGAGAAGACGTAATCGAAATGGCTGCTTCCTCATCTGCCCCCGCACACGAAAGCGCGATTTTTGATCGCGATCTTTTGCTTGCCTTCCGTCGACGCGCATTCAGACGCGCTGAGCCGGGCGCGGATTTTCTCTTGCATCGTGTTGCCGAAGATCTGGAAGACCGTCTGGATGCAGTCAAACGCCGCTTTCCTGTTGCTGTCGATCTTGCAGGTCATAATGGATCCGCCGCAGCAGCCATTGGCCGATCAGGCAAAGCCGATCTGATCCTGCGCATCGAACGCGATGAAGCGTTCTTGAAAGGCCCTTTTGCAGCGATTGTTGCCGATGAAGAGATTCTGCCGCTCAAGCCCGGTAGCGTCGATCTTATCGTTTCGCTCATGTCTTTGCACGCAACCAATGATACGCCGGGCACAATGGTGCAGATCGCGCGTGCACTTAAGCCCGATGGTCTTTTCCTCGCAGCATTCAGCGGCAATGGGACCTTGGGCGAATTGCGCGAAAGTCTTTTACAGGCCGAAATTGAACTGACTGGCGGCGCTTCTCCACGCGTCTTTCCATTTGCGGATGTGCGTGATGTAGGTGGCCTTTTGCAACGTGCAGGTTTTGCGCTTCCAGTAACGGACGTAGAAAACGTCACCGTGCGCTACGATAGTCTCTTCAACCTGATGACCGATCTGCGTGCCATGGGCATGCAGAATGTATTGCGTGACCGTTCGCGCAAGCCGGTATCGCGGCGACTTTTCCTGCGCGCAGCCGAAATTTATGCCGAACGCTTCAGCGATCCTGACGGGCGTATCCGTGCCACGTTCTCGACAATCTGGTTATCGGGCTGGGCACCACACGAATCGCAGCAAAAGCCACTCAAGCCCGGCTCTGCCAAGGTTTCACTGGCTGATGCGTTGAAAAATGTCGAATAAACTCTTAGAGCATCTCTCCTAAAAATGGGAACCGTTTTTGAGGTAAAGACCTGCTTAAAAACAAACAGATAGAGCATTTTCTACGATTCATCTTAAACAGGAAATGCTCTAGCAGTCGCCCGTATGGCTGCCGTCTGGGTCAATGACACAGATCGGGCGTACAGGTGCTTTACGCGCGACGACTGGATCGCGTTTGATCGAACCGGTCATGGTGCGATCAATACCATCCGGCAGCACGGATTGGGCTGCAACCTTATTAGCCTGATCATTTAAAACCGGCACAATAATCAGCGCGAGGGCAACAGCGGCGGAACCAAAAAGAAGCACGACGCGCAAAATGCCACGACCAGCTTTCGAGAGTGGTCCCGGCGTATATTCATTATGATCTGCACTGAAATAATTATTATCGAAACTCATGAGGCAAACTCCGGGGACTTGTCCCAGAGAATGCCGCAGTGGAGTGAATCATCGATTAACGCGGGCTGTAAATCGTAAGGAATTGTCAGCTATTTTTAGACTTTCCACAGCTCATAAAAGATCGATCAAAAACGGTATCAGCGGCTCATCGGCAGGTGGCATCGGATAGTCCCGCATATCCTTTGGCCGGACCCATTTCAGCGCCTGTCCTTCCAGCCCCTGTGCAACGCCCTCAAACCGGCGGCAGACATAGAGTGGCATCAGCAAATGAAAGTCGTCATAGGTGTGGCTGGCAAAGGTCAGCGGCGCAAGACACGCTACCTTTGTCGTAATGCCAACTTCTTCCTGCAACTCGCGGATCAGTGTTTCTTCGGGAGTTTCACCCTGTTCAACCTTGCCACCGGGAAACTCCCAGAGACCGGCAAGCGATTTTCCTTCCGGCCGTTGCGCCAGAAGAACGCGTCCATCAGCATCCACAAGCGCGCAGGCCGCAACCAGCACGATACGGCGGGATTTACTCTCACTCATTTTTCATTGCTCTCCCGGTAAGCGTAACGATAGGCTTCCTGAAAGCCAAAGCGCTTGTAAAGCGCAAGCCCCGCCACATTGTCCGCTTCAATTTGAAGCCATGCCTTTTTAGCACCGAGGCTCGCGGCCCATTTAAGCGTTGACCCGATTATGGCGCGCCCATATCCATTGCGACGGGCATCGGGCAATGTGCCTACATCGAAAAGACCGGCCATAACACCGTCCTGCACACAAAGCACATTGGAAACAGCGCGTCCGCCATCTTCGAGAACAAACATGCCCTTGTTGGGACGAATGCCGTCGAGCAGCTCAGAGAACCCCGGACGAAGTTCTTTGGGGCGTCCGTGGATCGCCACGGATGCCTCGACAAACCGCCCGATATCTTTGAGAGGTATCTGATCCCGTTCCTGCGACAGATCCAGCTCTTCCAGATTGGAGGTCATGACGATGGTTTCGTCCTGACGCTTCCATCCCAGACCTTCGAGATAATCTTCAAGTTCGACCGGCGCGAGCGGCGAAAGCCGGAAACATGGCACACGTCCGTAAGCGCGAAAGCGCTGTGAAGCCAGTTCGATACGCGCCGGAATATCACGCGTATCACCCGGATCGAGCGGATTGACCGAGTTGAGGCGCTTTGAAGGATGTGCAGCCGTCATGCGTATCGCCCATGTCCCGTCATAATGAACGGACGTGGCAGGCCATGCACGAAAGCCCACAGCTTCAAGCTGGCGAACAATAGCTAGATTTTGCGCGGAACCGGGCTTTGTCACAGTCAACTCCGTAAACTCAGCTTCTGTAGTCGCCATTAATAGCCACATATTCTTTCGTCAGATCGCAGGTCCAGACTGTCGCCTTGCCGTTACCGATCCCGAGATCAACTCGGATGAGGATATCCTCGCCCTGCATATAGGTCGAGGTTGCCTCTTCGGAATAGGCCGGGTCGCGTTCGCCCTGATATGCAACACGAATATCGCCGAACCAGATTGCCAGCAGATCGCGATCAGCCGGTTCTCCGGCTTTGCCGACAGCCATGACCACACGGCCCCAATTGGCGTCTTCACCGGCAACGGCGGTCTTGACCAGCGGTGAATTGGCAATGGAAAGCGCGATTTTCTTGGCGGAAGCTGCGGATTTTGCACCCGTCACTTCAACTTCGACCATCTTGCGCGCGCCTTCACCATCCCGCACAACCTGAAGCGCTAGCGATTTCAGGACGCGTGCCAGCGCCTTCTTGAATTCGCCAAGGCGCTTGTCTGAGGCGTCTGTAATTTCAGGGGCGCCGCGTTCAGCAGCAGAACCTGTTGCAAACAACATCAGCGTGTCTGAAGTGGAGGTGTCGCTATCGACTGTGACTGCATTGAAGGTCGAGCCAACGCCCTTCGACAACAAGCTTTGCAGGACATCCGACTTGATCGGTGCATCGGTGACGACGAATGAAAGCATGGTCGCCATATCAGGCGCGATCATGCCCGCGCCCTTGGAAATCCCATTGATCGTGACCGGAACCTGACCGAGCAACACCGTTTCGGTCGCCACTTTCGGATAAGTGTCGGTCGTCATGATGGCCTTGGCGGCCTCAGTCCAGAAATCGTCGCTGGCGGATTTCGCCATATCATCGAGTAGTCCGGAGAACTTGGACGCATCCAGCGGCTCGCCGATAACACCGGTAGAGGCAAGAAACACATCGGTCGTATTGCAACCGACAGCCTTAGCTGCCGCTTGAGCCGTTGCTTCCGTGGCTGCACGGCCCTTCAGACCAGTAAAAGCATTGGCATTGCCCGAATTGACCACGACTGCGCGCGCCTTGCCGTGTGCGAGATTGCCACGGCAGAAATCAACCGGCGCTGACGGGCAGAGCGAACGCGTGAAAACGCCTGCCACTTCTGCTGGTTTGTCGAACACCATCAGCATGACATCCGTGCGGCCCTTATACTTGATACCGGCAGCGGCGGTTGCAATGCGCACACCGTGAATAACCGGCATGGATGGATAATGTTTAGGGGCGAGCGGTGATACGGAAGCGGACATGATTGCCTCTGAAGAGATGCGATTTGATTCTGGCGCATTGGAAATGTTTGCGGCGTAAAATCAAGTATTAACTGGAGCGCATCCCGAAAAGTGCGAAGCGGTTTTTGGACAAGATGCGCGCCAAAGCAAATATTTGGAGCGTTTCCCCTGATACAGGGAAAATTGAAACGCTCTGAGCGACAATGAAAAACGCCCCGGAAATCCGGGGCGTCTGTATTTCTTTCAAGGCTTACTGCTGCGGCTGGGTAGCGGCTGGGGCATCGCCCTCATCGCCTTGTTCCTGCGCCGCTGCGGCTTCTTTCATGGCTTTATCGACAGCCGGATCCTTATATTCGATCTTCATGCCATCGCGCAGCTTCTTGACCATTTCGACATAACGCTCACGCATGATGATCGAACGGATCTGCTCAGAAACCTGATCGAATGCTGGTGGCTGTTTTGTACGGCGATCTTCTAGCTGGATCACGTGGAAGCCAAACTGCGACTGCACTGGTTCCTTGGTATATTCACCTGGCTTCAATGCAAAAGCTGCTTTTTCGAATTCCGGAACCATCTGTCCTTCGGAGAAGTAACCGAGATCGCCGCCATTAGCAGCAGTGCCATCGGTCGAGCTTTCCTTGGCGAGATCTTCAAACTTCGCGCCACCTTCGAGCTTCTTGATGATCGCTTCAGCTTCTTCCTTGGTCTTCACAAGAATGTGACGTGCACGCACTTCGACCTGCGGCGGAATAGCTGCGATTTCCTTGTCGTAACGCGCACGAACATCGGCGTCAGAAATCTTGTCGACAACCGCATCCTTGAAATATTCGTTATGGAGTGCGCGTTCACGCAGGAATTCCATACGGCTTTTGAATTCATCGCTCTGATCGAGCTTTTCCTTCGCGGCTTCATCAGCCATCGCCTTGATGTCGATGAGAGCTGCGAGAGCGGCCAGACGGCGCTGTTCAGCCGGAAGGCGTGCAAACTGCGGATCAAGATCACCAGCGGCCTGATCAACTTCACCTACGGTGATATCTTTACCGTTTACAGTCGCAAGAACCTTTGCAGGATCTTCGGAAGCAGCTGCAGACTGTGTTGCTTCGGACTGGGTGGCTTCAGCTGGCTTTGGTGCAGCATCCTGCGCAAAGACAACGGTGCCCGAAAAACCTGCCAGTGCAACAGACGTGGCAAGAATGGCAAGAGCCTTGCGGTACGGGGCTTTGAGAATGGCTTTCATATGAGATTCTCTCCTTCGAGACCGCCTACCGGCCCCATGAATGCGGCGGAATTTGGCCCGGGAGGACTGTTGTCCGCTATAAAAGACAGGATTTCCGGCCTGTCGAGCAACGTTGACATCGCTTGAAGCCCCTCTTATCTGTCCTTCGACTTGTCGTCCAGTAAGCGACCGGGGGAATTACGCGAAAAATGCGCCGTATCTGGCGGCTTTTAAAGCGCAGTTTTCTTGCATTTGTTTCAATACGCGTGAATAAAGCATTCGACATTGCCGGAAGCGCTTCCGGCTGAACGGACAGGAAAGGACCAGGAATGGTCAGCTTTGGCGGCCTCGCCCGCAAGATATTTGGTTCATCCAACGACCGCCAAGTGAAATCACTGCGGGCTCGTGCGGAACAGATTACTGCGCTTGAGAAGAATTACGAAGGAATCACCGACGAACAGCTTCAGGCGAAGACTGCGGAATTTCGCGCAGCACTCGCAGAAGGCAAGAAGCTCGACGACCTGCTGCCGGACGCTTTTGCAACGGCGCGTGAAGCCGCCAAGCGCGTGCTCGGTATGCGTCCTTTCGACGTACAGCTGATCGGCGGCATGGTCCTGCATGAACGCGGCATTGCTGAAATGCGCACGGGTGAAGGCAAGACGCTGATGGCGACGCTGCCTGTTTACCTCAACGCGCTTGAAGGCAAGGGCGTGCATGTGGTGACGGTCAATGATTACCTCGCCAGCCGCGATGCCGAAACCATGGGCAAGCTTTATAACTTCCTCGGTCTCACCGTGGGCGTCATCAAGCACGGCCTTGATGACAACGAGCGGCAAGCCGCTTACGGCTGCGACATTACCTACGGCACCAATAACGAGCTCGGCTTCGATTATCTGCGCGATAATATGAAGTATGAGCGCGGCCAGATGGTACAGCGCGGTCACAACTACGCCATCGTCGACGAAGTGGATTCAATCCTCATTGACGAAGCGCGTACGCCGCTGATCATTTCCGGCCCGCTCGAAGATCGCTCCGACTTCTACAACCTCATCGACACTTTCATTCCAGCTCTTGAGCCGGAAGATTTTGAGATCGACGAGAAGCAGAAGACAGCCATCTTCACCGAAGTCGGCACCGAAAAGGTCGAGCAGCTTCTCGACGCTGCGGGACATCTGAAAGGCGAAAGCCTGTACGACATCGAGAATGTCGCGATCGTCCATCACCTGAACAACGCGCTGCGGGCGCATAAATTGTTCCAGCGCGACAAAGACTATATCGTCCGCAATGACGAAATCGTCATCATTGACGAGTTTACTGGTCGCATGATGCCGGGCCGCCGTTATTCGGAAGGTCTCCATCAGGCACTGGAAGCGAAGGAAAAGGTTACGATCCAGCCTGAAAACCAGACACTGGCTTCGATCACTTTCCAGAACTATTTCCGCATGTATACCAAGCTCTCCGGCATGACCGGTACGGCTGCAACGGAAGCGGAAGAGTTCGGCAATATTTACGGTCTCGAAGTTCTGGAAATTCCGACCAATCTTCCCGTCAAGCGTATTGACGAAGACGATGAAGTCTATCGCACGGTCGAAGAAAAATACAAAGCCATCGTCAAGGACATTCACGCATCGCATGCAAAGGGACAGCCGGTCCTCGTCGGCACAACCTCGATTGAAAAGTCAGAGCTTCTGGCTGAGCGTCTGCGCAAGGAAGGTGTGAAGGACTTCCAGGTCCTCAACGCCCGCTACCACGAGCAGGAAGCTTTCATCATCGCGCAAGCTGGCGTGCCGGGTGCCGTGACCATCGCCACCAACATGGCGGGTCGCGGTACGGATATTCAGCTCGGCGGCAACCTTGAAATGCGCGTGCGTGAAGAGCTTTCGGATGTGCCTGAAGGCCCAGAGCGCGATGCGAAGATCACCGAGATCAAGGCTGATATCGCGCGGCTGAAAGAAAAAGCTCTCGCTGCCGGTGGCCTTTACGTTCTGGCGACCGAACGTCACGAAAGCCGCCGTATCGACAACCAGCTGCGTGGCCGTTCCGGTCGTCAGGGCGATCCGGGCCGTTCGAAATTCTTCCTGTCGCTTCAGGATGATCTGATGCGCATCTTCGGCTCCGACCGTATGGACGGCATGCTGCAGAAGCTCGGCCTCAAGGAAGACGAAGCCATCGTCCACCCATGGATCAACAAGGCGCTTGAAAAGGCGCAGACCAAGGTTGAGGCGCGTAACTTCGAAATCCGCAAGAATCTGCTCAAGTACGACGACGTCATGAACGATCAGCGTAAGGTGATCTTCGAGCAGCGCCTTGAAATGATGGACGAAGAAGACCTGACTGAGACCGTGGCGGAAATGCGCCATGAGGTCATAGAGGACATGGTCACTCTGCGCATCCCTAAAGATGCTTACGCTGAAAAGTGGGACATTGCGGGCCTGAAAGACGACGTTCTTACCAAGCTCAACCTTGTCCTGCCGATTGAAGATTGGGCCAAGGAAGAAGGCATCGCCGAAGAAGAGTTTGAAGCCCGCATCAAGGAAGCTGCCGACAAGGCCGCTGCCGAGAAGGCAGAGCGCTTCGGCCCGCAGATCATGACTTACATCGAAAAGTCGGTGATCATGCAGTCGCTCGACAATCTGTGGCGCGAACATCTGGTCAATCTCGATCATCTGCGTTCGGTTGTCGGCTTCCGTGGCTATGCTCAGCGTGATCCGCTCAACGAGTACAAGACGGAAGGCTTTGAGCTGTTCCAGTCCATGCTCGCGAATTTGCGTGAAGTGGTCATAACACAGCTCTCGCGCGTTGAAATCGTTCGTGAAGCTCCACCAGAGCCGGAGCTTCCGCCAATGACCGGTCGCCATATCGACGGCACCACCGGCGAGAATGACTTTGATGAGAACGCATGGGCAGAGCATCAGCAGGATGAACGTGTCATCCCGGCTGGCGAGCGTGACCCGGCAGATCCGACGACATGGGGTAAGGTCAGCCGTAATGAATCCTGCCCTTGCGGATCAGGAAAGAAGTACAAGCACTGCCACGGAGCGTTTGATTAAGCGCATACCGAAAAGTGTTGTCTCATACAAAACCCCGGCGTGAAATCGCCGGGGTTTTTCTTTGTACACTTGGTGCCGCTGCCCGCATATTTTAAACATCAAAGCGACACACCAGAAACGAGTGAAGAAGACATAGATCGCCATACACTTCAATTTCAGCAATTGCTTAAAAACTGATATCTTCAGAAAGTAATTACCATCTCTTTCAATTTGGCTCCGCTTTGACAGCAAAGATCTTTTCTTTTTACCTTTTTAAAGAACTGCCATCTAATGATCAGCCATTGCAAAACCGAAACAGTTTCGGATGCGTATAAAAGATGGTCCTTAAGAAGATCAGCAAAAATAGCGGAGCCTTGAACTAAAGCCTGTCGCGGAAAATTGGGATCCGGTTTTCCGATAACGACATGCTTAAAGCATTTCCAGCAAAAAGTGCGAAGCGGTTTTGCGTAGGATAATGCGTAAAAACAAATAGTTACTGCGGTTCCAACGATTCAGTCTTAACTGGAGCCGCGGTAAGAACAAAGACTTAAAACGCGACGCGCTTTAAGCTCCGCGATAAACAGGGTTGGCAACGAGTGGGTTTTTCGGCAACGAGAGCAGCGAGCCAGTTTTTGCCTGGCAAGATCGCAGCCAGACTTCGTCCCATGACGGAGCGGGTTGATGCTGTCTTAATGGGAGCAGGCCCGCAGGCAAGTGCCCAGCGCTCGTCGCTGCTGGCCTTTTCTGTGCGTGCAGCAAGTGCGGCAATAGCTCTGCTTTCACAGGTTATCCTCGCCCGCTGGATGGGTGAATTCCAGTATGGCATTTTCGTTCTCGTCTGGCTAACCATGATCATTATCGGTGATCTCGCCTGTTTCGGATTGCATACAACAATCATCCGCTATGTGCCTGAATATATTCAGCGCAACCTGCTTAATCCGCTACGCGGTATTCTTTATACCGGACGGCTTTTCGCGCTCGGATCAGCAACTGCGATCGCCTTGTTAGGCGTCGTGCTGTTGGCACTCCTGAAAGACCGTATCGAGAGCTATTATCTCATTCCGTTCATTCTCGGCTTCGTGTGCCTGCCAATGATTGCGCTTGGCGATATGCTCGATGGCATTGCCCGGTCGCGTACATGGATCATGTTGGCACTGACGCCGAGCTACATCATCCGTCCGCTGCTCGTTCTCATTTTCATGGTTGCAGCTCACGCCGCAGGATTGCCATCAACTGCTACAAATGCACTCGCTGTTTCCATCGCCGCAACCTGGGTGACCACGATCGGGCAATTGCTGACCCTTGATCGGTCACTTGCAAAAGATATCTCATATGGACCAAAGGAAATCCATTTGGCGGCATGGATGAAAGTTGCCCTGCCGATTTTCTTTGTCGAAGGTTTTTTCTTCCTTCTGATCAATGTCGATGTGCTAATGGTTGGCCACATCATGGACCCGCAGCATGTGGCGATCTATTTCGCGACAACAAAAATCATGGCGCTGGCCCATTTTGTTTATTTCGCGGTCAAGGCAAGCGTCGCACAACGCTATTCTGATCTGCTGCACAGCGGCGACCGTGCGGAATTTGCAGCCTTTGCAGAAGCATCGACCCGCTGGACCTTCTGGCCGACATTGTTTCTCGGCATTGTCATCCTTGCCATGGGCTATCCGCTGTTGATGCTCTTCGGCAGCGCCTTCGCGCAAGGCTATCCGCTTTTGTTCATTCTGATCATCGGCGTGATTGCACGCGCAAGCGTCGGACCTGCCGAAAGCCTGCTCAACATGTCTGGCAAGCAGAATATCTGTGCTCTGCTCTATGCAGTGACGCTTGCCGTTAACGTCGCGCTCAACCTTATTCTCATTCCGCGCTTTGGTCTGATGGGGGCCGCCTTCTCGACAGCCATCTCGATGTTGCTTGAGGCGGTTCTGCTTTCAACCGCTGTGCACCGCACCATGCAGATTACGATGTTTATTCTTATTCCCCAAAAGCGCACCCGAGATGCCCGCAGCAATAGCTCTGAGGAGACCTTGTAATGGCCGCGAAACCTTTGCTTGAAGAATCCGCAGGCGGACACACAGCCCGCATCATTTCGCAATTGTCCGAAAATCTGCCAGCTATGGATGCGACTAAACGACTGGAGGAAAGCCTGCATAGCCGCGATATCCCACGCAAGCTTGCAATCTACGGTGCATCGGCAGGCTTTGAATTGCGTGACGAGCTTGACCACCTGAGCAATCGCACGATTGAGCCGAACATCTTTTTCAACGCACGTTTTCTCGCCCCAGCCATGCCGCGTCTGGAGGACCGCGAAGTGCGCTTCATGGTCATGCGCGATGAAAACGAAGTTCGTAGCCGGCTGCGTTTCGTCATGCCCTATACCATCGAGCGCCCCGGGCTACCGCTTTCTGCACCTGTCATTCGTGCCTGGGCAACGCCATTTGGTCCGCAGGGCACGCCGCTTATCGACCATGATGACCCCGTTGGCGTTCTGGAAGACCTGTTCGATATTCTTGCACGCGATCATATCAAAATGCCGGAAGTCCTGGTGCTTCCCGAAATGCGGGCCAATGGTTCGGTCGCAAAACTAATCCGCTCGGTAGCGGTGGGTCGACAATTGCCCATCGTTTCAATCGAGCAGAAAGAGCGTCCGTTCCTGGAAAGCAACCTGGATGGGGAAGACTACGTCAAGCAGGCTATCGATGCGCATCATCGTCGCGAATATAGTCGTCTATGGCGCCGCCTTGCAGAAAAAGGCGAACTCGCACACCGTATTGCAAGAACGCCAGATGAAGTCCGCCATGCGTTCGAGCATTTCCTGACATTGGAAGCCAGTGGCTGGAAAGGCCGACGTGGAACTGCCATGGCTGTTGACCGCTTTCGCGCGGCCTTTGCCCGTGAAGCCGTCAACAATCTTGCAGAGCGCGACTGCGTTCGCATCCACACATTGGAACTCGCTGGTCGTGTGGTAGCCATCCTGATTGTTTTCACTGTCTCAGGCGAAGCATGGACCTGGAAAACAGCCTATGACGAAACGCTTCAAACCTATTCACCGGGCATGTTGTTAATGATTGAGGTGGTTAAAAATCATCTTGAGGATACGAACATCACACGCACGGATTCGTGCGCTGTGCCTGATCATCCGGTTATGTCTCGTCTGTTTAAAGAACACGGAACCATTGAAACTCTGGTGGTTGGTCTTCGCCCGGGAGCTGACAAGAATGTTCGGCAGGCAGCATCGCAAATCCACCTCTATCAGCGGACGCGCAATCTCACGCGCATTATCCGAAATCGCATCCGCAACTTTACCGAGCGCAAATAACAGGTAGCCAAGACAAAAGAAAAAAGATGCGATTACTTGAGATAATCGGAAGCTGTGCTATCATTGTTTTTGGGAGAGCGCCTGAAATCAAAATTGGCAGGCGAAAAATGAGGGTCTGATTTGCTTGGCATTGAGTTTTACTCAATTGCGATTAAGTAAACCGATAAACACGACCATCTTTCGCCGCTCACAAACACCAAAGCGCCTCCCTTGGGAAGGAGATGCGCTATGTTTGAATATCTCACTTATCTGAAAACCCTCGACCTGATAGTGCTCGGATTTATTGCCTTTCTGGTCTGCTGGAATATCGTCGAGTACAATCTGCGCCGCTGAGGCTAACGCATGCCACAGCTAAATGGACACATTTAGCGTTAGCGAACATGCGACAATTAAAGGGATTCAAGACGAGCGCCATGGGTGCGATTATGCGCTACACGCTCTAGGCTCCAAACCCAATTAAACATTTGATCAAATTACTTCTTCATGATTCACTCTCCTGATAACGGGAGTTTTGGAGCATGGCAGGAGAATTCTGGCTTGATGATCGGCAATGGGCAGTGATCGCTCCTTTGCTTCCAACGAACCAACCCGGCGCGCATCGAACTGACGACCGCCGGGTGATTAGCGGCATCATCCATGTGCTGCGCACTGGCTGTCGGTGGCAGGATTGCCCCGCTGTCTACGGTCCCTCGACAACCATCTACAATCGTTTCCATCGTTGGTCTGCCAAAGGCATATGGCGGCAACTATTCGAAGCACTGGTGCAGACGACCAATCGCGACATTCACATGATCGACAGCACCACCGCAAAGGCGCACCGATCTGCTGCTGGCGGAAAAGGGGGGCGGAAGCTCAAGCCATCGGTCGATCGCGAGGCGGCAGATCGACAAAAATACATGCTGTTGTCGATGGTTGTGGCCGCCCAGTCGCACTGAGAATAACCCCTGGGCAGCGCGGTGACGCTCCCATTGCCATCCCACTGCTTGAGCCACTGCCGCCAAGCAACCTGTGCGCTGCCGATACGGCTTACGATAGCAACGCGTTACGCGATTTTCTCAAAGCTCGCGGCACTGAACCGGTCATTCCAAATAATCCGACCCGTAAGCGGATCAAACCTTTCAACCCAATTGCCTACCGCCGCCGAAACATCATCGAACGCACCTTTTGCCGCCTCAAGGACTGGAGGAGGGTCGCGACACGATATGACAAGCTCATGCTGAACTTTACAGCCACATGCTATATCGCTGCCATCGTCACATGGTGGCTCAATTGAGTCTGGACCCTAGAGCGCCGTGCGCCCTCTTGGGCGCACAAAGGTCGCTCTAATACTTTATA
The DNA here is from genome assembly GCF_002278035.1 of Ochrobactrum quorumnocens. Taxonomy (NCBI): domain Bacteria; kingdom Pseudomonadati; phylum Pseudomonadota; class Alphaproteobacteria; order Hyphomicrobiales; family Brucellaceae; genus Ochrobactrum; species Ochrobactrum quorumnocens. The sequence goes on from NZ_CP022604.1 coordinate 2,272,392, forward strand.
TTTACAGCATAATTTTACCTTAAACTGATTCAAGTTTAAGGAATTATGATGTAGAGAGTATTCCGATTTGACTGACTGAGATCTGCGCTCCCAGATCTGGTTTAATTTGTGTTTTGTCTGATCCCGCTTAGGCGCTCTACACCTTTCGGGATATGCGCTCAGGTCTTTTACCAGAATCACAATCTTGTAGATCCCAGTTTCACTCAGTCCGGATTTTGCTCTAAGCATCGGCCCAAAAATCGGATTAGATTTTTGGAAAGAACGATGCGTAGACTCAGTAATTTGGAGCTTGCTTTGTCCACCCAAGAGAGCGCACGGCACTCTAAACAGCTTTGAAAAGGTCTTTTGGACTGACGGGTGAGCGCTTTGTTCAAGCCAAATCGCCTGTCTCGCCGACTTCGCGGCTTAACTTGAAAGTATAATCGGTCAAGCCGCTTGAGGGCGATTGACCTTGTTTCGTTTAGCCGGTATATCCCTCCCCGCTGTCCGTTTTTGGACCATGTCAGACTGCATTGGCAGTCATGTGCGGGTGTGGTGGAACTGGTAGACGCGCCGGACTCAAAATCCGGTTCCGCAAGGAGTGTCGGTTCGATTCCGACCACCCGCACCATTTGTCCCACCACCCATTATTCACGCTGCTTCCAGCGCCTGTGCGAGATCTGCAATCAAATCATCCGGATGCTCAATGCCAATCGACAGACGGATCGTCGATTCGAGCACACCGATCTTCTCACGCACCTCAATCGGAACACCAGAATGCGTCATGGCTGCCGGGTGACTTGCCAGCGATTCTGTTCCACCAAGGCTGACAGCGAGTTTGATGATCTGCAAAGCATTCAGGAAACGGAAAGCTGCCGCCTGCCCCCCTTTGATATCGAATGAGAAGGTGGAGCCTGCACCTGTGCACTGGCGTTTGAACAATTGTCCGACAGCGGAGGCTTCATCTGAAAACGGCAGATAATGCAGCTTCTCGACTTTCGGGTGCTCGCGCAAGAACTCAGCGGTTGCAAGCGCATTCTTGTCAGCACGATCCATACGAATGCCGAGGGTTTCAAGCGAGCGCCCAAGCATCCAGCAGGAATGCGGATCGAGCTGCGTTCCAATTGCCCCCCGCAACGCCTTTACCTGTTTGACCACGGCCTTGGCACCGAGAACAGCGCCAGCAATCAGATCGGAATGACCGCCGACATATTTCGTCAGCGAGTAAAGCGAGATATCTGCACCGTGTTCGAGCGGCTTCTGGAAAACAGGGCCCAACAAAGTGTTATCGCAAACGATGACAGGGCGTAGCCCTTCCTGCTTTGCCGCAATCTTCTCGGCAACGCGCCGGATGGCTGCGATGTCGACCAGACTGTTGGTCGGATTGGCGGGCGTTTCAATCAAGATGACCGAGACGCGCCCCTTGTTTGTCGCTTCATCAGCGGCCTTTTCAATCAAGGTCTCATGCACACCATCGGCAAACGCCACAGCCGCAACGTTGAAATTATGGAAAGTCTTCGCGAGCAATGTTTCGGTGCCGCCGTAAAGCGGCTGAGAATGCAGGATTACATCCCCGGGACGCGCGAAAGCCAACAAGGTTGTCGCAATTGCCGACATGCCGGACGAAAACAACGCGCAACTATCGGTCCCTTCATAGACAGCAAGGCGATCTTCCACGATCTCGCTGTTGGGATGATTGAAGCGTGAATAGACAAGGCCCGCACCAACGCCTGCGGGCGGCTCTTTACGACCGGAAACGAAATCAAAGAAATCGCGCCCGTCTTCGGCAGTCTTAAAAACGAATGTTGAGGTCAGAAACACCGGCGGCTTGACCGCGCCCTCGGAAAGCTCAGGATCATAGCCATAATTGAGCATCTGGGTTTCTGGATGAAGTACATGATTGCCGATGCTGGTCTTATTTGGACGAGGCGCGGTCATGTTTGTCTCCTGTAAAAGATCCTCCCGCTCAACAAGGTGAGCGGGAACAGCTTACCAGAGACGTTCGGGAATCTTCTTGCGTTGTTGACCGCTCAAGCGAGCGGCAACGAAAAATATTCCATCGATATCGTCACGCAGATTGCGCGACTTATTTAACCACCAGAACAGGAACAGCACTGAGCGACAACACTTCTGCTGCCTGACTGCCCAGAAGCAATTTGTTGACGCCACGACGACCATGCGATGCAATAACTATCAGATCACACTGCTTGTGCTTGGCCGCCTCGATAATCCCTTGTGCTGGTGACTGGTTCTCAATGTGCAGAACCTCGGCAGGAACATCCACGCTCTCGGCTTTTGCCTTGGCCTTTGCGAGAAGCTCGGCGGCAGCTTGGGTGATTGCCTCACGATACTCCTGAAAAGCTGCCGGGCTCGATGCCCATTCCGCAGCAACAACAATGCCATAGGACGGCAGAAGTTCGGTCACCGAAACAAACAACACCTTTGACCCAAGTTGCTTTGCAAGAGTAAGCCCCTGGTCCACGCCCTTATCGGCGAGTTCAGATCCATCGGTTGCGATCAAAATAGACTTATACACAGTTCGGACCTCCAGATTGTGATGGTCATCCGATCATGCCTGTCCTGACGGAAAGAGCATTGATGCGGATCAATGAAGCATTTGAGCCAAAAGTGCGAAGCGGTTCCGACGACTCAACCTTAACTGGGACCGCTCTAAGACAGCAAAAGCTTATAGACACGAGAAGCTTATCGAAAGATCGGGGACAATGTTTCTGTGTCGGGAAGGACCAATTTTTGCACAAATGATCGTGTACTCTGTTGATACCCAATTACTTGGAATTATCTACTAAGAACCAAATCTTTAAAGAATATAATTCTAATTTTATGCAATCCGAAGCATGGTCCCAGCTATGCTTTTGCGCCATTTCCTCATAAACTTCGCTTCAAACAGAAGGAGATTATTCCATGAGCAAGCCCCTTGGCGCAAAAGACGGTGAAACCGTAGGACGCGGTCGAATCTATGATTCCATTCTCGATACCATCGGCAATACGCCACTGGTCCGTATCGACAAGTTCGCCAAGGAAAACGGCGTCGAAGCCAATCTTCTGGTGAAGCTGGAATTCTTCAACCCGTTGGCAAGCGTCAAGGATCGTATCGGTCTTGCGCTTATCGAAGCGCTTGAAGCGCAGGGCAAAGCTGTTCCTGGCAAGACCGTATTTGTAGAGCCAACCTCCGGCAACACCGGTATTGCACTTGCATTTGCTGCGGCTGCCAAGGGCTATCGCCTTGTGCTGACCATGCCTGAAACCATGTCGATCGAGCGTCGCAAGCTTCTCAAGTTGCTCGGTGCTGAACTCGTGCTGACAGAAGGCCCGAAAGGCATGAAGGGCGCTATCGCCAAGGCTGAGGAAATCGCAGAAGGCAATCCGAATGCGATCATTCCTCAGCAGTTCGAAAACCCGGCCAATCCCGAAATTCATCGCCGCACAACGGCTGAGGAAATCTGGAATGACACTAATGGCGAAGCTGACATTCTGATTTCCGGCATCGGCACCGGCGGCACTATTACCGGCGTCGGTCAGGTCATCAAGTCACGCAAGCCATCGTTCAAAGTGATCGCTGTTGAGCCTAAGGATTCCCCGGTTCTTTCAGGTGGCACACCCGGCCCGCACAAGATCCAGGGCATCGGCGCAGGCTTTGCACCAAAGACGCTCGACACCGAAATCTATGATGAAGTGGTGACTGTCTCCAACGAGGATTCCTTTGCCAATGCACGCCTGATTGCGCGTCTTGAAGGCATTCCTGTCGGCATCTCATCGGGTGCGGCGCTTACAGCCGCCATCGAAGTCGGCAAGCGCCCGGAAAACAAGGGCAAGAATATCGTCATCATCATTCCATCCTTTGCAGAACGCTATCTTTCGACAGCGCTGTTTGAAGGTTTGGAATAAGCGAGCGTCGGTTCGACAAAACAAAAAGCCAGAGCGGTCATCCGCTCTGGCTTTTCTGTTGCGTGAACTTAGCCATTTTCAACAAGAGCCTGACAGGCTTTGTCTCTGAAAATGAGAACCGAAGCTCAGTATTTAGTTTGCCGTGCGTGCCGCGCAAGCCGGACCCGGGCCGCGCATGTAATGGCGCTCGGGCCTGTAGCTCGGTGCGACGAACTCACGGATGACATTAACACTGTCACGTAGCTGAACGATAATGTTCATCGCCTTCACCTCATCAAGAATTTTCTGCTCGAAAGTGATGCTCGCCACGCAACCACGGGGGTCGAGTTGAATGCTTTTTAGCTTCCGAACATCTTAATGAAAACTTTAACGATTAAAGATGAATAACTCCTGAATCGTCAGAGTTAACAGTAAGTTAATGGTAACGATATTCAGGTTTTCCACAGGCGTGAGAAATTAGACACAATTAAAAAAGCCGGCGTGAATACACCGGCTTTGTCGGGAAAATTTAGAGGGGTTAGCGCGTCGGAACCGGATGTTCGCCACGATAGTCATAGAAACCGCGACCCGTCTTGCGACCAAGCCATCCCGCCTCAACATATTTGACCAAAAGCGGGCATGGGCGATACTTGGAGTCGGCCAGCCCGTCATGCAGCACCTGCATGATCGAAAGACACGTGTCGAGACCGATGAAATCAGCAAGCTGCAACGGCCCCATAGGATGGTTGGCGCCAAGCTTCATCGCCGTATCGATGGCCTCGACACTGCCCACACCTTCATAAAGCGTGTAGATCGCCTCATTGATCATCGGCAGCAAAATACGATTAACGATGAAAGCCGGGAAATCTTCGGCAACCGTTACGGTCTTGCCGAGCGCCGTTACAAAATCCTTTGATTTGCGGAACGTATCTTCTTCAGTCGCAATACCGCGCACCAACTCAACCAGCTTCATGAGCGGTACCGGATTCATGAAGTGAATACCGATGAAACGCTCCGGACGATCTGTGGTCGAAGCAAGTCGCGTGATGGAAATCGACGACGTGTTGGTTGCGACAATCGCTTCCGGGTTCAGGATCGGACAAAGCTGCGCGAAAATCTTGCGCTTGACAGTCTCGTCTTCGGTCGCGGCCTCAATGGCCAGATCGACACCCGCTAGATCTTCCATGGAATTCGCTGCGCGGATCAGCTTCATGGCATCGGCGCGCTGTTTTTCTTCCAGCTTACCGGATGACACCTGTCGCGCCATGTTGCCATTAACTGTGGCAATACCCTTTTCCAGCCGGTCCGCCGCCGCATCATGCAAAAGCACGTCGTATCCTGCCAACGCACACACATGGGCAATTCCGCTTCCCATCTGTCCTGCGCCAACAATGCCTACCGTCTTGATCGCCACAGTCTCAACTCCTTCATGCTCTCGCCCAATAGCGGAGATCTGCTTGAGTATATCCATTCTTCAAATACAGAGTACCTGTATCTGGGTCTTACCCGGCCGGCATGCGGCCCATGTCAAGCTTTGTATCTGACATCGCTTGAAAGCCCGGTTAACAAGACAGCTTGCCTGTCAAAATGCAATCCTAAACTTCAAGCCGAGTATTACGCAGCACTTATAAAGAACCCGCCCGAACGCCGGCAAAAAGTCGACGCAAAGGACGGGCAACAAATGAGCTAGTGGATTGAATTTGACGTTTGAAACAGCATGTGTGTCAGTCGGGTTTCAAACGTCAAATTCAATCCACTAGGCGGCAGATTTCCCTGCCGCCTTTCTTATGATCAGAGCGCTTTTTCGAGCTCCGGCAACACGGTGAAGAGATCCCCGACGAGGCCGTAATCGGCAACCTGGAAGATCGGAGCTTCCTCGTCCTTGTTGATCGCAACAATCACGCGGCTGTCTTTCATGCCTGCAAGATGCTGGATCGCGCCCGAGATACCAACTGCGATGTAAAGATCAGGTGCAACCACCTTGCCGGTCTGACCAACCTGCCAGTCGTTTGGTGCATAGCCCGCATCAACTGCCGCACGGCTGGCACCAACCGCAGCACCAAGCTTGTCAGCAACAGGCAGGATCACTTCCTGGAATTTTTCCGATGAACCAAGTGCACGACCGCCCGAGATAATGATCTTGGCAGAGGTCAGCTCCGGACGATCACCACCCGAAAGCGCGTTCTCAACAAAGCTCGACAGTGCCGGATCGCTCGCAGCATTCACGCTTTCAACTGCAGCCGAACCACCTTCGCCGGTAGCCTGGAACGAAGCCGTACGAACGGTGATGACCTTCTTGGCATCAGTTGACTGCACAGTCTGGATTGCATTGCCTGCATAGATCGGACGCTTGAAAGTGTCAGCGGACACCACTTCCATGATTTCAGAAAGCTGCATCACATCGAGAAGTGCTGCAACGCGTGGAAGCACGTTCTTGGCCGAAGTGGTTGCTGGTGCGATGATCGTGTCGTACTGGCCTGCAAGTTCAACAATGAGTGCTGCCAATGGCTCAGCCAGACGGTTTTCCAGCGCATCGCTTTCAGCCAGCAGAACCTTGCGCACACCGGAAAGCTTTGCAGCTGCGTCAGCTGCAGCTTTCGCACCCTTGCCTGCAACCAGCACGTCCACATCGCCACCGATTTTACCGGCAGCCGTCAGTGCCTTTGCGGTCTGATCGGAAAGGCTTGCATTGTCATGTTCGGCAATAAGAAGAATAGCCATTTATCTTGTCCCTTCCGATTTCTTACAATACGCCATCGGCCTTGAGCTTCTCGACCAGTTCGGAAACCGAACCGACCTTGACGCCCGCCTTGCGGCCACCCGGTTCTTCAGTCTTCAAGACCTTAAGACGCGGCGCAATATCAGCACCGAAATCGGCAGGCGACTTTTCATCAAGTGGCTTCTTCTTGGCCTTCATGATGTTTGGCAGCGATGCATAACGCGGCTGGTTCAAACGAAGATCAACTGTCACAATGGCTGGAAGCTTCACATCAATGGTCTGAAGACCGCCGTCAACTTCGCGGGTCACCTTGGCCGAACCGTCACCCAGTTCAACTTTCGATGCAAAAGTTGCCTGGCTCCAGTTGAGAAGCGCCGAAAGCATCTGACCAGTCTGGTTGGCGTCGTCATCAATCGCCTGCTTGCCCAGGAACACGAGGTCTGGCTGTTCAGCCTCGACAACGCCTTTCAGCACCTTGGCAACACCAAGCGGCTCGACAGCTTCATCAACCTTGACCAGAATGGCACGATCCGCACCCATGGCAAGCGCCGTGCGCAGCGTTTCCTGTGCCTGTGCCGGGCCAACCGAAACCGCGATGATTTCCGTCACCTTGCCTGCTTCCTTAAGACGGATCGCTTCTTCAACTGCAATCTCGTCAAAAGGGTTCATCGACATCTTCACGTTCGATAGCTCAACGCCCGAACCATCACCCTTAACACGGATCTTTACGTTGTAATCTACAACCCGCTTTACTGCGACAAGGACTTTCATCCGCGATTACCTCTTCAATGACTTTTGCGGCACGACTATGCCGCCGTGAATCTTTGCCCGCATGTCAGAATCCGACATGAAAACGTTGCTGACAGAAACGCCGCGAAACCAGCACTCCCCCGCAACATCAGGAACCGGCACGAAACCTAAAGACGGTTGACGTGCACGTCAATCGCGGATGGGCGGCAATATCGATTTAAATGAATTTATTCTGACAGATAGTCATTCCGTTTTTGCACTAACGTTTGTCAGGTCTTGTCTTGTTCGTCTGATGCCCTTTGATACTTTTCTTTTACGCGCTCTCCTCGCATTTTCGTCGCGTTTACAAGCCCGGACTCATGCGCTAGGAGAGCCGTGTAAACATCCGGTCGCAGCCTACCCGGTCAAAACAAGGACTCAAACTATGAAGACGCTTGTCATCTGCTCCGGCGGATTGGACTCCGTTTCGCTTGCGCATAAAATCGCGGCGGAACATCAACTCACTGGCCTCATCTCCTTCGATTATGGCCAGCGGCACAAAAAAGAACTGAACTTTGCGGAAGCCTGCGCAAAGCGGCTCAACGTGCCCCATCAGATCATCGATATTCGCCCCATTGGCGCGAGCCTCACCGGTTCGGCCCTGACAGACGATATCGATGTGCCCGACGGTCATTATGCCGAGGAAACGATGAAAGTAACCGTCGTTCCCAACCGCAATGCCATCATGCTGGCCATCGCCTTCGGTGTGGCAGCAGCACAGAAAGCCGATGCCGTGGCGCTTGCCGTTCACGGTGGCGATCATTTTATCTATCCCGATTGTCGTCCGGGATTTATCGACGCTTTTCAGAGCATGCAAAACCATGCGCTGGAAGGTTATGCCGATATTCGGGTGCTTGCGCCCTATGTGCACAAGTCAAAAAGCGACATCGTTCTTGATGGTGCAAAATACAGGGCGCCATTTGAAGCGACATGGTCCTGCTATAAGGGCGGCGAGCATCATTGCGGGCGTTGCGGCACCTGTGTCGAACGTCGCGAGGCATTCCATCTGGCTTGCATCAACGACCCCACACACTATGAGGATGCCAACTTCTGGCGCGCAGCAATTGAGAAGAGGAACGGCTGATGTTTCGCATCACCAAGGAATTCCATTTCTCCGCTTCGCATCAATTGACCGAACTTCCTGCCGATCATCAATGTGCGCGGCTGCATGGGCACAACTACATCGTTGAAGTCGAACTCTCCGCCGCCGATCTCAACGCATATGGTTTTGTGCGCGATTATCACGAGTTGGCCCCACTCAAGCGCTATATTGATGGTGAACTCGATCACCGCCATCTCAATGATGTGCTCGGGCATCATCGTGTGACGGCGGAGTTTCTGGCGCGCCATCTTTACGACTGGTGCAAGGTCCGCTGGCAGGAAGTCACAGCTGTAAGGGTCAGCGAAACGCCAAAGACATGGGCAGAATATCGGCCCGAGTATCGGCCATGAAGACCGATACCGAAATCCGCATCAGCGAGATATTCGGTCCAACCATTCAGGGCGAAGGCTTGTTGAGCGGTGAGCCGACTGTTTTCGTGCGCACGGGCGGCTGCGACTACCGCTGCGTATGGTGTGATAGTCTGCACGCTGTTGAAAGCCGCTTTCGCCATGACTGGAAACCGATGAGCGTTGACGCCATCTGGCATGAAGTGACGATACTTTCTGGAAAAAAACCAATAACAGTGTCACTTTCTGGCGGCAACCCAGCTATTCAGCCTTTGGGACCACTGATCGATCATGGTCACACGCAAGGTTATCGCTTTGCACTCGAAACACAGGGATCGGTAGCAAAGGACTGGTTTTCAAGGCTCGACACGCTTGTTCTGAGCCCAAAACCGCCTTCAAGCGGCATGGAGACGGATTGGGATGCGCTTGCCGCTTCCATCGATGCGGCAGGCTCAAAGCCGACGACTGTGCTTAAATTCGTTATCTTCGATGATGCGGATTATGCTTTTGCAAAAGCTGCATCGGCTCGTCATCCGCATTTGGCAGTTTATCTTCAACCAGGCAATCACACGCCGCCGCCGCCCGAGGATGACGATGCACGGATCGATATGGACGGCATCATGCGCCGCATGGAATGGCTGATCGACAAGGTGATGCAGGATCGCTGGTTCGAGGCGCACGTCCTGCCCCAGCTTCATGTATTGATCTGGGGCAACAAACGCGGCGTTTAAAAATCAGCGGTTAGCGCCGGGCACCCACAGCACATCACTCGCGCCGTTATCATTGACGGCGCGGGCGGCGACAAAGAGGAAATCGGAGAGGCGGTTGATATACTGCAGCGCTTCTTTCGAGACCACCTCGCCCTCAGTCTTTGCAAGCTGTACCATCAGCCTCTCAGCACGACGCGAAACCGTGCGTGCCAGATGCAGTGCCGCAGAAGCAGGCGAACCACCCGGCAGAATGAACGAACGCAGCGGAGGAATATCCGCATTCAGATAATCAATATCTGATTCAAGCCGTGTAACCTGCGATGCAGCGATACGCAGCGGCTCATAAGCAGGTGGCTGACCGTCATCGGGCGTTGAAAGATCGGCACCAAGATCGAACAGGTCATTCTGGATGCGCATAAGCATCACATCGATATGCCCATGCTCTGCACCAGTCGTATGAAGCCGAACCAGGCCAATACAGGCATTGGTTTCGTCAACCGTGCCGTAGGATTCAACGCGCAGATCGGATTTCAGCCTGCGCGGACCCGAGGTCAGGCCTGTTGTTCCATCATCGCCTGTGCGTGTATAAATCTTGTTGAGTTTGACCATTTTTACTGCCCACTCGTCTGGCGCGCGAAATAAACGGCTGCGACGATCAGCACGATCGCGACGAACTGCAAAAAGACTCGCAGCTGCATCATTTTGTTGGAGAAGTTGCCGTCACCGCCGCGCATCATATTACGCAGGCCGATAATCAGCACAATTGCCACCGCGAACATGGCCACCATGGCCGCAGCCTTGAACAGAAAGTCCATTTATTTCTCTCCCATAATCCGCCATCTCTGTTTTTAAGACTGGGCTTGTTTGTTTCAAGACTGGTCGGACAGCATTCGATAGAGCCAGCGCGACGGCAGCAGGCGTCGTGCCAGAATACCCAGTTTCGCAGGTCGTGTAACCGCGTAATGCGGACGCGGCTTAGGCGCCTCCAAAGCATGCACAAGTACCGCGTAAACCGCCTCTGGGCCAAGCTTGTTTTTAGACTTCGTACCGCCTTCATCGAGTTTCGCCATCTGACGCTGATAAAGCTCGCGATGCACGGAATGCTCGAGATCAATATTGGCGCGCGCATGCATGGCTGCATTATAGGTGAACTGCGAGGCAATCGGCCCCGGTTCAATCATCGAAACCTCAATACCGGAGCCTTCCAGTTCCATCCGCTGCGCGAGCATCAAACCCTCAAGCGCAAATTTTGATGCCACATAAGCACCGCGCCATTTCATCGGCACAAGCCCAAGAATGGAAGAACAATGCACAATGCGGCCATACCCCTGTGCCCGCATCACTGGAACGATACGACGTGTCAGATCATGCCAGCCGAAGAAATTTGCTTCAAACTGCGCACGTAATGCTTCAACCGGCAGATCCTCAATTGCCCCCGGCTGCGCATAGGCACCATTGTTGAAAAGAGCGTCCAGCTTGCCATCCGTCGCACGCAAAACTTCATCGACCAGCACTTCAATCGACTGCGGCTCGGTGTAATCAAGATAGAAAGCCTCAAGCCCCTTGGCTGTGAGTGCCGCAATATCTTCATCCTTGCGTGCAGTCGCAAACACGCGCCATCCGGCCTTATGTAAAGCCTCGGCACAATAGGCACCGATACCGGAAGAGCAGCCGGTGATGATAATGCTGCGCTTTTCGCTCTCTGGAGCCATCAACCTGTTCCTCGCGGTCGCGTTTTCGCAACAGTGCTTGATTCGTGCCCGGTTTAAAATCGCTACAGCATCGGCCATAAAATCGGAATCGATTTTATGGAAGCACGATGCGTAGATTCAATAGCACAGAGCGACCTTTGTGTGCCCAAAGAGGGCGCGAGGCGCTCTATGCCCTTGCAATGTCGAATCTAATACTAGATTTAAGGGCGCTTGGGTCGTTTGTCGGTTTACCGAAGGGAAAAATCTGCGGATGCGAAAAATCAGACGTTTTATCCGTCAGATCACTTTCGATGTTTATGGGCATTTCAGCACAGACGATGGCTGGGCATTCGCCTCGCATATCGCCCTTTCGGGCCTTATGGCTCTGTTCCCGTTTCTGATCTTTGCAACCTCACTCGCCAGCTTTCTCGGCACTAAAGAATTCGCCAATACGGCGGTACACGTCGTTTTTGACATGTGGCCATCCAACATTGCCGGCCCTATCGCCAATGAGGTGACGAACGTTCTGACAGTGCAGCGCGGTGGATTGTTGACGGTCAGTGTGATCGCTGCCGCCTATTTTGCCTCCAATGGCGTGGAAGCACTGCGCATGTCACTCAATCGCGCCTATCGCGTAACTGACCAGCGCTCGATCATTTTCTGCCGCCTGCAAAGCCTGGGCTTTGTACTCCTTGGCACAATCAGTCTCATGGCGATCAGCTTTCTGCTGGTTCTGGCACCGCTGGCCGTGCGCCTTGCCGAGCAATGGTTTCCAGATATCGCACCCTTCACAGGCACGATTGCAATATGGCGCTATACGATTGCCGTGATTGTTCTGGTGCTTGCGCTCTTTATCGTGCACATCTGGTTGCCTGCCGGGCGCCGACGTCTGAGCGACATTCTGCCGGGCATTGGGATCACACTCGTTGCATGGCTTGCTGCCGCAACCGCCTTCGCAAAGTATCTCGAAACATTTGCAAGCTACGTCACCACCTATGCGGGCCTTGCCTCGATCATGGTGGCGATCGTCTTTCTCTACATGCTCTCGGCCATCTTCATCATCGGCGCAGAAATCAATGCCGCGATCATGAATTTCCGCAAACGCGAGCAGCAGCCCGATCTTATCGACGCAAAGTAGTCAGAGCCACGCCGAGCGTGGTTACCACCATGCCTGCAATCTGGATCGGGCCAAGCGTTTCACCGAAAATCAGATAGGCCATGATCGCAGCCGTGCCTGGTACGAGATAAAACAGCGATGCCACCTTCGACATGGCACCTTCGCGGATCATCACCAGAAGCGCCAGAATGGCACCTATGGAAATGGCAAGTGTCAGCCAGACCAACGCAAAGATAAGCTCCGGCGACCAGATCATCACGCGTGTTTCAAATGCGAAAGCCCCGATCGCGGTCAAAGCCGCTGCTGCGATATATTGCACAGCAGTGCCAGCCTTAAGATCGCCTGCAGTTCCAAAGCGCTTTTGCCAAACCGTACCTGTGCTGATAGCCAGAACAGCCACAAAGGCCGCGAACAGGCTTTGCGGATCAACGCCATTACCGGCAGAAAACTTCGGCCAAACCACCATGGCAACGCCCAGAAAGCCAACGAGAAGGCCCAGCCATTGCCGCCCGCTCGCACGCTCTCCCAGAAGAAGCGCTGCAATCAGCGTGGTCAGCATGGGCTGCAGACCTGCAACAAGTCCGGACATGCCTGCGGGCAATCCGTGATGCACAGCCCAAAAAAGCGCTGAAAGATAAACGCCATGAATAAGGCAACCGGTAATGGCGGCGTGCATCAAAACCTTGCCTCTTGGCCAGACGCTGTGGCTTGCCGATGCCCAGAGGATCATGATGGCGGCTGCAATGGAAAACCGCACCGCCATGAAAGTGAACGGCTCCGCATAGGGCATTGAGAGCCCGGCACCGATAAAGCCGGTAGCCCAGAGCAGGACAAACATGATGGGAAAAAAGCGGGTGGCCATAATGCAGACTTTCTTGTTTGCGGCCTGCAATAGTCTTCTTGGCGCTATTAGACCATCACATAAATCTGATTGCTGCGATCAATTTGCCAAATGCTTCTCACCGACCTATGAAACGGCATGGACGCTCAAAACGACACAATCCGCATTCTCGTTGATGCCGACGCCTGCCCGGTGAAGGCTGAAATCTATCGTGTTGCCGAACGCCATGGCTTGCCCGTGGTTCTCGTCGCCAACAGCTATATCGCCATCCCGCGCGACGCAGAACGCGTTGAGCGTGTGGTGGTTTCCGACAAGCTTGATGCAGCCGATGACTGGATTGCAGAAAATTCCCGACCGGGCACGGTTGTGATCACTGCGGATATCCCGCTCGCGAGCCGGTCGATTGCAATGGGTGCGGCGGTTATTGCGCCTAATGGAAAAGTGCACACGACAAGCACCATCGGCAATACGCTCGCCACCCGTAACTTGATGGATTCGCTGCGTTCCGCAGGCGAAATCACGCGTGGCCCGGCACCATTTTCACCAAAAGATCGCTCGGCATTCCTGTCGGCGCTCGAACTGGTCATCGTCCAGCTCAAGCGTTCGGGATTCAAATCAGCTTGACCGTATGGAAGCGGTCGCAATGCCGGCACCGACGAGCATAGTTCCGCCAGCACGGTTGAAGATGCGCAAGGCACGCTCATTTGCAAAGAAGTGCCGCGCCCGTGTGGCGACCAGCGCATAAGCGAAGGCATTGAGAAATGCGAGCACGAGGAACGTGCTTTCAAAGACCAGCATCTGCGTCATGAAAGCGGCATGCGGGCTGAGGAACTGCGGCAGGAAAGCCACAAAAAACGTGATGCTTTTAGGATTAAGTGCTGTCACCAGCCACGCATGGAGCAGCATTTTTACTGGCTTTACCTGATCATGTCGCGCTTTGGCGTCCATGGTTCCGCCAGCGCGAAACAGCTTTATGCCGAGCCAGATGAGATAGGCAGCGCCAGCCCATTTGACGGCGGTAAAAATCGTGGCTGATGCTGCAAGCAATGCACCAACCCCCAGCATTGAAAGCGTCATAGCGGTGAAATCACCAAGAGCGACACCGATAGCCATAGGAAGTGCTGCTTTCCAGCCTTGCCCAAGCGCATAGGACACTACCAGCAAAACCGTGGGTCCCGGAATAATAAGAAGCACGACAGATGCGGCAGAAAATGCCAGCCAGACTTCAACGCTCATGAGCAACTTCCTCTTTCTTAAAAAGAGGAAGCCACTGAATGCGATACTTGTCTATCTAAAGTTTCTGTGCAGCCTCGATCAACTTGATTGCGTCGGGACTATCCCAAGGCGCAGGCCCGTTCATGGAGGCAATCTGACAACCTTCCTTATCGACCAGCAGTGTCACCGGAAGGCCAAATGCCAGATTCTTGCGCTTCAACTCATTGAAGCTCGACATGGTCGCGTCACGGTTCAGGCTCAGGCTCTTGATGCCGATCTCTTCAAGAAACTTTTTCGGCTTTTCGTCGGAACCTGTATCGATATTGATGGCAACGACATCAAAATCGCTGCCGCCCTTTGCTGCCTGAAGATTGTCGAGTTCCGGCATTTCTTCACGGCATGGCGCGCACCACGTCGCCCACAGATTAACAAGAAGCGTTTTGCCCTTATAATCACCAAGCGTCATTTGTTTGCCGTCAGGTCCGGTGAAAGCGATATGGGCAACCGAAATCGGCTTTTCCGCCGCACGCATGGCAGCGACACTTCCAGTTGCGGCGGCATCAAGGCTCTTGAGCGAATCTGCTTTCAACGCACATTGTGCGGAAGCCTCATCACTTTGAGCAGAAACAGAGCTTGCGGCTGAAACATTGCTATCAGATGCATTGCCAGAAGGCCGTTCCATCACGTATACCGCCCCGATACCGGCAATGACACCGGCAAGAGCTGCAAGAAGGACGATCTTCCGATTTCCTGGCTTTGCCTTATCGTTGTTTTCTGCCATCTCGCGTCACTTTTCCTTAAGTCATGTATCCGAGGCATACGAGCATGAGCGAACAAAAATCAAGCAATCAGATGTGGGGCGGCCGTTTTGCCTCAGGACCCGATGCGATCATGGAAGAGATCAATGCATCGATCGGCTTTGACCGCAAGCTCTATGCGCAGGATATTCAGGGCTCGCTCGCCCATGCTGCCATGCTTGCAAAGACTGGCATCATTGCGGCAGACGACCATAAAAAGATTGAAGAAGGCCTGAAAACCATCCTCAAGGAAATCGAGGACGGCAAATTCACCTTCTCGCGCAAGCTTGAAGACATTCACATGAATATCGAAGCGCGCCTTGCCGATCTGATTGGCGCATCTGCAGGGCGTCTGCACACGGCTCGCTCGCGCAACGATCAGGTGGCGGTTGATTTCCGCCTCTGGGTCAAGCAGGAAATGCAGAAGACTGCTGTGGCTCTTAAAGGTCTGATCGAAGCTTTCCTTGAGCGTGCAGAAGAACATGCCGCAACCGTCATGCCGGGCTTCACGCATCTTCAGACAGCGCAGCCCGTGACTTTCGGTCATCATTGCATGGCCTATGTGGAAATGTTTGGTCGCGATTTATCCCGCGTGCGCGATGCGATTGAACGCATGGACGAATCGCCTTTGGGTGCGGCAGCGCTTGCTGGAACCGGCTTCCCGATTGATCGTCATATGACGGCGAAAGAACTCGGTTTCCGTGAGCCAACCCGCAACTCGCTCGATAGTGTTTCCGACCGTGACTACGCTCTGGAATTCCTGTCACTCGCAGCCATCTGCGCGGGTCACTTGTCACGCCTTGCCGAAGAAATCGTCATCTGGTCGACGCCACAGTTCAATTTCGTTCGCCTGTCCGATGCTTTCTCGACCGGCTCGTCGATCATGCCGCAGAAGAAAAACCCGGACGCGGCCGAACTGGTCCGCGCCAAGACCGGCCGTATCAACGGCTCGCTTGTTGCACTTCTCACCATCATGAAGGGTCTGCCGCTCGCCTATTCCAAAGATATGCAGGAAGACAAGGAACAGGTTTTCGACGCTGCTGAAAATCTGGAACTCGCAATTGCTGCAATGAGCGGCATGGTGCGCGACCTAACCATCAATGTTGCAAGCATGAAGAAGGCCGCAGGCTCGGGTTATTCGACCGCAACCGATCTGGCTGACTGGCTGGTGCGAGAGCTTGGCCTTCCATTCCGCGATGCTCACCACGTCACTGGCCGCGCCGTGGCTCTGGCTGAAAGCAAAAAGGTCGATCTCTCGAAGCTTTCGCTTGAAGACCTGCAATCGATCAATCCGGGCATTACCGATGCGATCTTCGGTTATCTGACGGTTGAAAAGTCAGTCAAGAGCCGCCAGTCCTTCGGCGGAACCGCGCCCCAGGAAGTGCGCCGTCAGATCCGTTACTGGAAAAAGCGCATCACCAAGGCATAAGCGATACGATCTTAGTGACATCACTCTTGAAGGAGTGATTTCACTTTCAGATATTTTGGGTTAGACCTGACCCATAGTACAAATTCCGGGAACCAAAGCTGATGACAGGCCGCTCCGCCACTTCCTCCGTGCTTCTGATCGTAGCCCTTGCAGTCACACTTGCTGCTTGCGGACGCAAAGGCCCACTTGAGCCACCGCCTGCGCAGCTCATCACCAATGAACAGGGCCGCACAGTCGAGAAACCGAAGGAAGACAAGCCCTTCATCCTCGACAAAATTCTTTAGTTCACATTTCGATCTGATTTTTACAGATCGGCGCTCTAAAGTCTTTTACACGAAGCATAATTTTATCGATCCTCGTTTCACAGGGGTCCAATTATGCTCTAACCTCTGATCAAGCTGGGACTGTTTCCCGTGAATCATTTTGAATATCGCGACGGCGTTCTTCACGCTGAAAACGTAAGCCTGCCTGAAATCGCTAAAGAGGTCGGCACGCCTTTCTATGTCTATTCCCGTGCCACCATCGAGCGCCATTTCCGCGTCTTCAGCGAAGCTTTTGCGGATATGGAAACGCTGGTGACCTATGCGTTGAAAGCCAATTCCAATCTGGCGGTTCTCAAAACCCTCGCCAAGCTTGGCGCCGGTGCCGACACGGTTTCCGAAGGTGAAATTCGCCGTGCGCTGGCCGCAGGCATTCCGGCAAACAAGATCGTGTTTTCAGGCGTTGGCAAAACGCCGCATGAAATGGATTTCGCGCTCGAAGCTGGCATCTATTGCTTCAACGTCGAGTCCGAACCTGAGCTGGAAATTCTTTCAGCGCGCGCCGTCAAGGCTGGCAAAATTGCATCTGTATCCTTGCGTATCAATCCGGATGTCGATGCCAAGACCCATGCAAAGATTTCGACCGGAAAGTCCGAAAACAAGTTCGGCATTCCACGCGTCAAAGCCCGTCAGGCCTATGCACGTGCTGCAAGCCTGCCCGGTATCGATGTGGTCGGCATCGATATGCATATCGGCAGCCAAATCATTGATCTCGAACCTTTCGACAATGCTTTTGCTCTGATGGCTCAGATCGTGAAAGAACTGCAGGCCGACGGTCATAATATTCGCCATGTCGATGTCGGTGGTGGTTTGGGCATTCCTTATCGCACCGATAACAACCCGCCGCCACTGCCGGTGGCCTATGCAGAAATCGTCGCAAAACATATCAAGCCGCTGGGCCTCAAAACCGTGTTTGAGCCGGGTCGACTGATTGTCGGCAATGCTGGCCTTCTGGTGACGGAGGTGATTTTCGTGAAGGAAGGCGATGCCAAGAACTTCGTGATCGTCGATGCGGCTATGAACGATCTCATTCGCCCGACCCTTTACGAAGCTTTCCACGACATCAAGCCAGTCAAAGAAACCAAGGATAACGCCCCACGCATTCGTGCCGACTTTGTCGGCCCTGTTTGCGAAACGGGCGATTATCTCGGCCTTGACCGTGAAGTGGCGAAGCCTGCTCCAGGAGATCTGATTGCTGTTTGCACGACGGGCGCCTATGGCGCAGTTCTGTCGAGCACCTACAACAGCCGCCTTCTGATCCCCGAAGTGCTGGTCGATGGTGATCGCTATCACGTCATTCGTCCACGCCGGACCTATGAAGAACTTCTTGCGCTCGATTCCGTGCCCGAGTGGCTATAAAATAGGGCTTAAGCCTCGTCTTTGCCATGATGCGTGTTATTCTATGAACAATCCATAGGCGTTACACGCATCAGAAAGTCCAGATGACACAGCAGAAAAAAAACAGCGAAGACTTGCCGGTCCGCAAGCGCGATGCGTTTTTCCGCCTGTTTTCCGGCGAAGGTGCTGCTTTGCGCCGCCTTCACCTGAAAAGCTTTCTGACGATCAGCTTCGAGAGGCTCTGGCCTCTTTTGCTTCCCCTGATTCTGCTGATTGCCCTTTTTGCAAGCCTGAGCTGGTTTGGACTTTTTTCGCTGATGCCACGTTGGCTGCATATCGGCGTACTGGGGCTCTTTGCTCTAGCTGGTCTTGTTGCCCTTTATCTGCCTTTCCGTTTTCGCTTACCCAATGAAGACGACATCACGACTCGTATTGAGGACGTGAACGGTCTGATCCACGAGCCGCTGGCAGTCCAAACCGGACAAATGGCAACTGGCACCAACGATCCCTTTGCTGTCGCTCTTTGGCAGGAACACAAGCGCCGCATGGCTGAGCGCCTGAAAAACCTGCAATCAGGCTTACCACGTCCGCACATTCCAGAACGTGATCCATTTGCGCTCCGCTCTATTGTTGCTCTGCTGTTTGTGACCGCTTCCGCTTATAGTCTTAGCCCAAACAGCGGGCGCATTGCCGATGCGTTTCATATCCGCGCGGGTAGCCCTACAGCCGTTGCACGCGTCGACGCCTGGGTAACGCCGCCACGCTATACCGGCCGTGCGCCGGTGTTTCTGAGCACAACCATTGATGAAGCGAATGTCGGAAAACCGATCACCGTTCCGCAAGGCAGTATCGTCAATATCCGCGTTATTGGCGGCAGTTCGGAACGATTGACCACAACGGATTCCACCGGCCATCGCAGCGAGATACAACCCGTCGCACCTCAGAACGAGCCTAAAGAGGGCGAGACGGTTGCGACAGAGCAGCAGGCACTTGTCGATGGCAGCCGCAACTTCCGCTATGATTTGCAACAGGACCAGACGCTGAGCTTATCCGGCACCGATGCGCGCTGGACCTTTGCAGTCACACCAGACAATGCGCCGACCATTCGGTTTACCAAAGAACCGGGCCATGCGCTAAATGGCACGTTGCAGCTTTCCTATGAAATCACCGACGATTACGGTCCGGCCAAGGCCTATGGTGAAATCGTTCCTCTCGATATGGATCACGAAGACGAGGAAGTCGCCCCTCTCTACGATGCGCCGGATCTGCCGCTCGCATTACCGCGTCGCGGAACGAAAGAAGCAACCACTGCCAAAGATCTAACCGAGCATCCGTGGGCTGGTCAGGAAGTGGCGCTCACGCTTGTTGTGACAGATGCAAACGGCAAGTCTGGTCGCAGTGAAACCAAGATCATGAAGCTGCCGGAGCGCCCCTTCTCCAATCCGCTTGCAAAAGCTGTTGTGGAGCAACGGCGCATACTCGCATTCGATGGCACCCAGCGTGACCATGTCCGGGACATGCTTTCGGCCCTCATGCTGCGCCCCGAGGAAACGATCAAGAACAGCGCCCATTTTCTGGGTCTTGTGACGATCGGCACGCGACTTCGTCTTGCGACTGGCGACGATGCGCTGCGCGATACAGCGGATTATATGTGGCAGGTAGCACTTGGCATTGAAGACGGCAATTTGTCGGCAGCTGAGAAGCGTCTGCGCCGGGCACAGGAAGCGCTGCGCAATGCGCTGCAGAATGGCGCTTCGCAGGAAGAAATTGCTAAACTTTCCGCAGAACTGCGCAAGGCAATGCAGGATTTCCTGCGTGAATTTGCCCAGCGTCAACAGCAAAATCCCAATGCTCGCAATGCGCCTCTCGATCCAAATGCACGTGTGCTGACCGAAAAAGACTTGCAGCGCATGATGGATCAGATTGAAAATCTGGCACGTCAGGGATCGCGTGATCAGGCGGAACAGCTTCTGTCGCAGTTGCAGGATATGATGAATAATCTGCAACAGGGCCAGCCGGGGCAACCGAGCCAGCAAGGCCAGGGTCAGGGGCAGGCCAATCAGATGCAGCAGCAGATGAACAAGCTCGGCGATCTGATGCGGCGCCAGCAGCAGATGATGAACGAGACTTTCAATCTCGATCAGAAGATGCAGCAGCAGTATAACAACAGCGAAGGCGAGTTTGGCGACGAAGACCAGATGCCGGGCGATGATGGCACGATGGGGCGCGGTGAATCACAACAAGGTGAATCACAGCAGGGCGAATCGCAGCAAAATGGCCAGCAGGGCGGAACACCGTCCGAAATGGCGGAGGCCATGCGCAAGCTTCAACAGCAGCAGCAACAGCTCCAGCAGGAATTGCAGAAGTTCAATGAAGACCTCAAAGGCATGGGCATAGATCCTAATCAGGATTTCTCTGACGCGGGGAAATCGATGGGCAACGCCGCCGATGCGCTTGGCCGTAGCGAAGGCTCGGAAGCGAGCGATCAGCAGGGCAGCGCGCTCGATGCTCTACGCCGGGGTGGCCGCGACATGATGCAAAAAATGCAGCAAGCCATGGGTCAGGAGGGTCAGGGACAAAGCGGGCAGAATGGCCAGAACGGTCGCGATCCGCTTGGCCGCCAGCAAGGCAATGGCATGTCAGACGAAGATGGTGTCAAGATTCCGGGTGAAATCGATATCCAGCGCGCCCGTGAAATTCTCGATGAAATCCGCCGCAAGCTTGGCAATGCACTGACGCCACAGATGGAGAAGGAATATCTCCAGCGCCTCTTGCAGTTCGACTAGAGCGCATCCCGAAAAGTGTGAAACGGTTTTCGGACAAAGATGCGCGTTAAAACATATATTAGAGCGCCGATCTGATCCAATCAGATCGAAACGCGCTCTAAAGCATTTGAGCCAAAAGTGCGAAGCGGTTCTGCGTAAAAATGCACGTGAATATCGCGGTCATTCCTTCACATGGCCCACATAGGGCAGCTGCCGGAATGAATGCGCTACGTCCATACCGTAGCCGACGACAAAATAGTCGGGGCATTCAAAGGCAACAAAATCCGCATTGAGATCAACCTTGCGACGCACGCTTTTGTCGAGCAACACAGCAATGCTGACGCTGCGCGCACCGCGCTCAAGCATCAGTTCACGCACGAATTTGAGCGTCTTGCCCGATTCGAGAATATCGTCGATCAGCAGCACATCGCGATCATGCACATCGCTGTCGATGTCGCGCAACAGGCGCACTTCGGTGCTGGTCGTGCCCTTGCCGTAGCTTGAAACGGTGATGAATTCGACATCCGGTTCAACTCCGGCATCGTGCATCGCACGAATGAGATCAGCTGCGAAAATGAACGAGCCTTTAAGGATCGAAATTGTTAGCAGATTATGAAACTTGTGACCGGCGATATCCTTCGCAAGCTCGAGATTGCGCGCGGCAATTTCTTCCGAGCTGAACAACACATCGATTGTTTTGCCGCCGACTTCAGGCATCTACCGCTTCTCCTGCTAAATAAGCCTAACATAGCTTTGAAAGGCACGCTCTATATCATGCTTTCAGAGAAATGCACCATTTTGGATTGTACCCTTCCAGAACAATCAAACGAAGCATAAGCATTTGCCATTTCATCGATTTGTTATAGCGTGGCCATCATGCATCCAGACATTATCGAACTGCGCTCCTTTTACGACACAACGCTTGGCCATCTGACCGAGCGATCCATCCGCATGGCGCTGGCCGCACTTTGGGGACGTGTGCCGGGTGAGCGGCTTATTGGCCTTGGTTATAGCCTGCCCTATCTGGATCGTTTCAGCACTGATACGGAACGCAGCTTTGCCTTCATGCCTGCCGGGCAAGGCGCGATAGCCTGGCCCTCCTCGGAAAAATCGACAACGGCCTTGGTTTTTGATGAAGAACTGCCTTTGCCTGATTCCTCCATCGATCGCATTCTGATGGTCCACGCTCTGGAGTATGCAGAAAATGCCGCTGAAACACTTAAAGAGATGTGGCGGGTGCTTGCACCCAACGGCAGGTTGGTGATCGTGGTGCCAAACCGGCGTGGCGTCTGGGCACGTCTTGACCGAACACCGTTTGGTAGCGGTCGCCCCTATAGCCGCACACAGCTGACGGCCTTGCTGCGCGAAGCCAACTTCACCGTGAACACCATCAGCAATGCGCTGCACTTTCCACCTGTAAAGCGTCGATGGATGATGCGCCCCTGTATGGCGATTGAAGGTTTGGGGCGGAAGCTCTGGCCGCTTTTTTCAGGCGTTCTGGTGGTGGAGGCGCAGAAGCGGCTCTATCAGGGCCTGCCCGTCGCCCAGCGCTCTTCGCGGCGTGTCTTTGTGCCTGTGCTTGCACCGCATGGCTCGCCGGTCAGCGGCTTGAGAAAAGCCTCATCAAAAGAACTCAAAAAATAACTCTGCAGCCTTTCGAGCGAAGGTTTTTCTCGACTTGAACGCGGCGGCGGTTTATGCCCGCTGCGTAACCTTAAACACAGTCCTTTTGGCGGAGCCAAAATCATGACCAATATGCAGAACCTCTCCCGTCCCCAGCCCAAGGCAGGCCTGCTCGATATCGCAGCCTATGTGCCCGGCAAGGAACATGTTGAAGGCGTCGCAAAGGTCTATAAGCTCTCATCCAACGAGACCCCCATCGGCCCCAGCCCACATGCGGTCGAGGCCTATCGACACTGGGCCGAGCATCTCGCGGCATATCCCGACGGTCAGGCCATAGCGCTGCGTGAAGCAATCGCTGAATCTCAGGGCCTCAACATCGGCAACATCATCTGCGGCAATGGTTCGGATGAACTACTCGGCCTCATCTGTCAGACCTATCTGGCACCGGGCGATGAAGCGATCATCACTGAACATGGCTTTGCGGTCTATAAGATCCAGACGCTGGGCGCAGGCGCAACACCTGTAACCGTCAGGGAAAAGGACGAACGCATCGATGTCGATGCTATCCTTGCTGGTGTTACACCGCGCACCAAGATCGTGTTCATCGCCAATCCAGCAAACCCGACCGGCACCTATCTGCCGTTTGAGGAAGTGCGTCGCCTCCATGCTGGTCTGCCAAAGCACGTCCTGCTGGTGCTTGATGCTGCTTATGCTGAATATGTGCGCCGCAACGATTACGAATCCGGCCTTGAACTGGTTTCGTCGAACGAAAACGTCGTAATGACCCGTACCTTCTCGAAGATTCATGGTCTGCCGGGTCTGCGCATCGGCTGGATGTATGCACCACTGCACGTCATTGATGCAGTCAACCGCATACGCGGCCCGTTCAACATGAACTCGGCGGCGATTGCTGCAGGTGCTGCCGCAATCCGCGACCGCGCCCATGTCGTGAAATCGGTTGAATATAACGAGAAGTGGCTGTCGTGGCTGACCGATGAATTCACCAAGCTTGGGCTTCGTGTCACGCCATCGGTAACGAACTTCCTTCTCATGCATTTCCCCGACGATGCTGACCATTCGGCAGACAAGGCGGATGAATGGCTTTCCAGGCGCGGCTATATCCTGCGTCGTGTCGGCGGCTATGGCTTCCCGAATGCGCTGCGCATGACGGTGGGCACTGAAGAAGCCAATCGTGGCGTTGTGGACGCTCTTACCGAGTTTTTGAAATAAGACGATGTCCACAATCCATTTTGATAAAGTCGCGCTCATCGGTATCGGCCTTATAGGCTCATCGTTGGCGCGCGTTATCCGTCGCGAAGGCTTGGCCAGTCATATCGCCATCGCCACGCGCAGTGCCGAAACATTGAAGCGCGCCGAGGAACTAAACCTCGGCGACAGCTATTCAACCGATAGTGCGGAAGCAGTCAAAGATGCCGATCTGGTCATCGTGTCGGTGCCGGTCGGCTCGTCTGGCACAGTTGCCAAGCAGATTGCAGGCAACCTGAAGCCAGGCGCTATCGTCACCGATGTCGGCTCGACCAAAGCATCGGTCATTGCGCAGATGCAGCCGGTGCTGCCGGAGAATGTGCATTTCATTCCGGGCCATCCACTGGCAGGAACTGAATATTCGGGCCCTGATGCAGGCTTTGCTGAGCTGTTCACCAATCGCTGGTGCATTCTTACGCCCTTGCCCGACACCGATCAGGCAGCCATCGATAAGCTTTCTGCCTTCTGGACGGCTTGCGGTTCGCGTCTTGATCAGATGGACCCACAGCATCACGATCTGGTGCTGGCCATCGTCTCGCACCTGCCGCATATCATCGCCTATAATATCGTCGGCACAGCCAGCGATCTGGAACAGGTGACGAAATCAGAAGTCATCAAATATTCGGCTTCCGGTTTCCGTGATTTCACGCGTCTGGCTGCTTCCGATCCAACCATGTGGCGTGATGTCTGCCTGCACAACAAGGACGCGATTCTTGAAATGCTGGCACGGTTCTCGGAAGATCTGGCATCCCTGCAGCGCTCAATCCGCTGGGGCGACGGCGAGGCTCTGTTTGACCTCTTCACCCGCACGCGTGCTGTGCGTCGTGGCATTATCGACGCGGGTCAGGAAGTCGATGCGCCGGACTTCGGTCGTCAGGCAGCCGCACATCCAAGCGAACAGAAGTAGGAACTAGTGGTCTGATTCCGACATTTGCATCCCTCGGATACAGGCATTGGACAAATGTCGGAATCAAGAAGACCACTAGCAAGTTTATGAATCTAGTGGATTTTTCGAATTTGACGTTTGAAACAGCGTATGTGTCAGTTGGGATTCAAACGTCAAATTCAATCCACTGGGCTTTATAGGCTGGGCACTCGACCGAGCGGAATAAATCCAGCACTGGCTCTTCCCTTACGAACGGCAATCTCGAGAACGGGATTGCCGTTTTCGTCTTTCGGCATAGCGGAAAGAGCAAAAAGAACGGTGGCGATATTACCGCCCTGCTCAGGGAAAACCGTCTGTCCAGCCTGTGCGAAGGATTGCGGATTGATCATCGTAACCTTCAGGTCCGCATCAATCTCCCCTTCCATATCGACCGAAAACGGACCCGCGACCGAAAGCACTGCCCCGTTTGGCATAGACAGGAACGCTTGATTGATCACACCGTTATGACCGCGCATCCGTTCATTGAATTGCGAAGGGCTCGGCGCGAGGAAGGTCGCAGCATTGGCAATCTCTATATCGACCAGTCCGTCAATCTCTGGGCTTTTGGCATTGCCAATCACATAGGGTTCAAGCTTTAGGGCTGCAAAGCGTCCATTGATCTTGAGTTGGTTGTCTTCGCTGCTCATGCGGA
Source organism: Ochrobactrum quorumnocens (assembly GCF_002278035.1). Classification (NCBI taxonomy): domain Bacteria; kingdom Pseudomonadati; phylum Pseudomonadota; class Alphaproteobacteria; order Hyphomicrobiales; family Brucellaceae; genus Ochrobactrum; species Ochrobactrum quorumnocens. The sequence goes on from NZ_CP022604.1 coordinate 2,297,902, forward strand.
AGTTCATCTGCTCAAGCTTGCTGACCAGCTCTGTAGTTGTCGTTTCCGTGCGCACACCGACGCTGACGTCCCGCGCATTCAACTCGATCTCGGTCGGAAATGGACGTGCGAGACGCGTGTTGGAGGTGAACTTGCTCCAGTTGACCTCAAGAGGCTGGATACCGGGAAACTCTACAAAGGCCGGGCCAGATAATTCGTTGCTCAGCGAACGTGGTGCATAAACCGGAGAACCCGACGTAAAGCGGCCTGCACGCAGCGACATGCCTTCGGAAGGCTTTCGCCATGAAATGCTGGCGCAAACCACATTTACGCGCAGCGGATAACCGCCGGTATGCAGGTTTTCGCATTGAACACCGATCCCTTGCGATGCAAGCTTAGCCATATCGGCCTTAGCGCGCGCTTCGACCTTGTCCGCAACGTAGAACCAGCCGGCCGTATAGGCTGCAATAAGCACCAGAGCGATAACCGCGATGGTAATTGGGCGCTTTCTGGATTTCATGGGTTCAATTCCAGCATGCGCCATTGAAAAAGCCTCTTTCAATCAGATACTTGGTTGCGTTGACAAAGCACGGGGCATTTTCGGGCCCAAACCATCATCATCTGTTCTGCTGTCCCCAACAGGTGGCTATATTATGGCAGGATTGAGTCTTGTGAAGTTCCGTCGATCAAAAAATGCGGGATATCCTGAGATTACCGATAAAAACTCGCCATAATTGAACATATATTGATTCCCATCATGACAAGGCGCACTGACGATCAGCGAATGAACGACTTCTGGGTATTCGGTTACGGCTCACTCATGTGGCGGCCCGGTTTTGCCCATGTCGAAACCATGCGCGCGCGCCTGCATGGATATCGTCGCAGCCTTTGTATTTATTCCCATGTCCATCGCGGAACGCCTGACCATCCTGGCCTTGTGCTGGGTCTGGACGCTGGCGGCTCCTGCCTCGGCATCGCCTTCCGTGTACCCGGCGATATGACAGACGAAGTCATGGTCTATTTGCGCGAACGCGAAATGTCCAACCAGGTCTATCACGAAAAATGGCTTCGCCTTCGGCTAGCGGACGGGCGCGATGTGCAGGCTGTAACCTATGTCGCCGACCGACGGCATATCCAATATGCCGGTTCGCTCAAAGCCGAGGATGCTGCAGCAATCGTTGCTTCCGCACAGGGCGATTCCGGTGCCAATGTTGACTATGTTTCCAACACGCTTGAGCATCTGCGCAATATGCGTGTGCGGGATCATGCGCTTGAACATGTCAACGATCTGATCTGCAACAAAGTGAACAGGCAAAAGCACGACGCAGCCTGATCAACTCTGTCTGGATCGACGAAAGTGATCGACCAGTGCCTCTTTGCCGTTCACGATCATGATGCCCGTTATCACAAATGCCGTGCCCACCACGAAACTGATTTCAATCGGCTCACCCAAAATGATCGCGCCAAAGATCACTCCGAAAATGGGTGTCATGAAGGAGAGCGAACCCAGTTGGGATGCGCGGTAAATCCGCAAGAGCTGAAACCAGATCAGAAACACCGCAAAAGACACAATGACGGACTGAAACGCGAAGCTGCCCATCAGCATAGTGGTCCAGTTGATCTTCACTTGCCCCATGAGGAATGCGGCAACCGACAGGGTCACGAAGGCGGTTAGAAGCTGATAGAGCAAGGTCTGCTTCGCTGGCAGTGCTGCAAGACGTGAACCACGCACCACAACAGTCGTTGCGCCCCACGCCACTCCCGCGAGCAGGCAAAGCCCATCGCCAATAACCATGGCGTGGAAATCACCATGGACGGCCTCACCACGAACAAGGAATGCTATCGCGATGCCTGCAAAGGCAATGCCGATGCCGCCCCATTGTATGGTCGTCAGGCGCTCTGATGGCACCAGAAGATGCAAACCGAGTGCCGCGAAGAGTGGTGCCGTATAAAGCAAAACCACGGCATGAGCGGCTGAGGTTAGTCGCAACCCCTCCCCTAGAAACAGATATTCAAGCGCAAACAGCAAACCGACCAGCAGACCCGGTTTCCAGATCCCATTGGTAATGGTCAATGTTTCACGCCGCGCGATCATAATAGCGGCGATTAATGTAGCCCCTACGCCCGACCGCAAAGCGATCTGGAACAGTGGCGAAATATCCGCAGCCGTCAACTTCAACAGCACCTGCTGCAAGCCGAGGCTGATACCAACAAGAAGCATCATTCCAAACGCGTGCGTGTCGACGGGCTTACGCTCCATTGTCCGAATCCTCGTGATTAATCCGAACAATGGGTGTACGCTTGTCATGTATAGAGCATATAGCTTGAAACTGACAAACCTTAGCGCAGGATTGCCATAATGGCGGTAATAGCTCTCGAAGCCACGCATCAACCTCCCTTTACGGAAACCTTGCCGGAACGGCTGTTCTTTCGCACAGCCTGCATGCCACCGGCTGCTCGCTATCCCATGCATCGCCACGATTGGGGAGAGTTCGTCTATTCCTTCACTGGAGTAATGGAAGTGCGTATTGGCGACAGCCATCTGCTCGCCCCGCCGCAATATGGAATATGGCTTCCACCGCATATCGAGCATCAAGGGCTCAATCGTCAGGAAGTATGCTACTGCTCGCTCTATGTGACCGAAGAGCTTTGCGCCGATCTTCCAGCCAAGGCCTGCGCGCTCAACCTCAATCCACTGATCCGCACTTTGCTTGAACATCTGCGTATGAAGAAGCCATCGCAACCACAGCAACCGCAGGAAACACGACTGCTGCATACGCTGCTCGACCAGCTGGCGATTGCTCCATGTGCGGGTTCCTATCTGCCTTCGAGCACGGACCCAGCCCTCCAAAAGATATTGTCGATCCTTGAAGATGATCCAAGTGACAATCGCACCCTTCACACTCTTGCGAAGATCGCCAATACGTCCGAAAGAACACTGATGCGTCGCTGCAAACAAGAGCTGGGCATGAGCTTCCCTGAATGGAAACAGCGTTTAAGGACGTTGAAAGCCATGCCGCTGCTCGAAAAGGGGGCAAAAGTCGAACATGTGGCGCTTGACCTTGGCTATGCCAGCGCATCGGCTTTCATCGCCATGTTCCGCAAATTGATGGGTATCACCCCCGACGAATATCGCAGGCAAATCGGTGCCTGAACGGATATAGCGAAAAACTCTAGCGGCAACTGTAGCAAACTGCCCCTGATTTCTCCTGCAAGCAGACAGGAGATATTAAAGTTGCATTGCTTGCACGGCTTGCCCTTGTTCTTGCCCAAAGCAACCGCTACATCTCGGCTAAAGCATCGCTCCGGAGCCTGACTGGATTAGGACAGTACGATGCAAAGATTCAAAGGGTTGGAGCGGTTTTCCTGGGTCAGTTTAAGATCTGTGCCGCTCCGATTGCCAAGGAGACCTTTATGATCGCATTGTTTCGCACCATTGATCTGGCGCTCGATATCTATACTTGGATTATTATCGCTAGTGCCGTTTTCTCATGGCTCTATGCGTTCAACGTCGTCAATTCTTCCAACCGTTTCGTGGCTTCAATCGGCGAGTTTCTTTACAAGGTAACTGAACCGGTCCTGCGCCCGCTCCGCAATATCCTGCCCAATCTCGGCGGCATCGATATTTCGCCTATCGTCGTCCTGCTGATTATCTTCTTCATCCGTCAGTTCATGTGGACGACGCTGCTTCCTGCACTTCTGTAAGAAGCCCATACCTAACCAGACAAACACAAACGCCCGGACTTTCATCCGGGCGTTTTTGTTTAAACATATAAGACAGATTACTTGCCCTTGGCGCGTTCAATCGCTTCAACGATGAACTTGCGTGCGTAATCTTCATCGCCCCAGTCACCGATCTTAACCCACTTGCCGGGTTCCAGATCCTTGTAGTGCTCAAAGAAGTGCGCGATCTGCTTCAAGGTGATTTCCGGAAGATCGGAATAATCATGTACCTTTGCATAACGCTGAGTCAGGTTTGGCGAAGGAACTGCAATGATCTTCTCGTCCTTGCCCGAATTGTCTTCCATGACCAGAACGCCGATTGGGCGAACATTGATCACGCAGCCAGGAACCAGCGGACGGGTGTTGCAAACCAGAACGTCAATCGGATCGCCATCTTCCGAAAGTGTGTGCGGCACGAAGCCGTAATTACCCGGATAGGTCATAGGAGTGTAGAGGAAGCGGTCCACAATCAGGGCGCCAGCCTTCTTGTCCATCTCGTACTTGATCGGCTGTCCACCGACCGGCACTTCGATAATAACGTTGACGTCTTCTGGCGGATTGTTGCCGATGGAGATAGCATCAATATTCATGATGGGTCCTTTCGTGTCGCGCTCTGATAACGGGTTTCATGTTTCCGCGCAAGAAAAACGAAAGTTCAACAAAACGCGACGAATTGTCGTTCTCTTGAATGGAATAGAGCGCGATCAGGTTATTTGTTCGTTTTAGTGATTATTCACCCAGTTCTTTCAGCCGTTGAACAGCTGTTGGTGGCATGGGCGGTGCGTTGGTGTCACGACTTGCTGCTACCAGAAGTTCGTCACAGGCCGTTTCCGTTGTATCGATCAAGCGACGTAAGAATTCTTCCTTTTCGAGTCCTGCCGGAATAAGCGGCAGCACACGGCAACGAATAGTTCCCGGAAAACGCAGGAACTTACGACGTGGCCAGTAAAGCCCGGCATTGTGCGCTATCGGCAGAACCGGAAGGTTCAGCGCTTCATAGAGATGCACGATGCCATATTTATACTGCGGTGGTGCGCCCGGCGAACGGCGCGTTCCTTCAGGATAGATGAGAATCTGCCGACCTTCGGCAATGGCCTTCTGCGCGCCTTTCGTAATGGAATGCAGCGCCTTGACGCGCGACCCGCGATCAACTGGGATCATTTCCATCTTCGCGACATACCAGCCAAAGAGCGGTATCCGCATCAGCTCACGCTTGAGGATCAAAACCGGATCATCGAGCTGCGGCAAAAAAGCATAAGTGTCCCAGGCCGACTGATGCTTGGGCGCTACGATATAAGCACCCTCAGGAATATTCTCTAGGCCCTCGATCACATAATCGGTGCCTGCAATATATTTCTGAAGCCACAAATTAACCCGTGCCCAGGTTTTGGGAACAATCCAGGCCTTCTTGCGGGGAAGCAGAAAATAGAACGGCGTATAGAGGATCATTTGCACGAGAGTGCCGATGTAGAAGGCGATATTGAACAGGATGGAGCGCAGATAGAGAAGCATCGTATCGGCGAAAACCTTGGTTATGCCTGTTCAACGCATCAGTTTGAGGCGCATAGATCAGGTAAAAGAAACTGGGAGCTTTTCCAAGAAAGCAGCGGCACCGATATATCAGGAAGCTGAGCATTTTCCATAAGGAAATCTCAACGCCCGACGATCAATTCAGCGTCACTTTATTAGGAGGATTCGAATGTGCTTCCGAAAATCTTGGCTCCCCCAACGCGAAGAGCAGCCCCCAGATATTTGACATACTCAATGAAAAGAACCCTGAGCGTATCGCCTTCTGCCACCCAGCTATGAGCGCGCTTTTCGCCATTCACCACAGGATAAGGCACAAATTCTACATCCTGCATCCGGTATGACATCTCAAGAATGCTGCGCGGGATATGGTAATTATTGGTAACGACGATCACACGATGATAGTTGTTTGCGCGGATCCAGCGTTCGCTTTCAGTCGCATTTCCCACTGTATTGAGCGCGGAACGGTCAAGATCGACGCAACAGTCGAACAGGCTTTGTTCGGTATGTGTGGCACGTTGTAGCGATTTTTCCGTGGTGGACGGATGAACGCCACTGATCAACAAACGCTTGCCCTGTTTTCCTTTTAGAAGATCAAGCGCTGCCTGTATGCGCGACTGTCCGCCTGTCAGCACGACAATCGCGTCAGCAGGCTCACCCAACACAGGCGACTGCATACTGGTTACCTTCTCGCTGAAGGCCACAAAGCCAATCAGAAAGGCGACAAGAGCCAGAAAAAGCACAATGGAAATAGGCTGGAGTCGTCGAAATACACGCATTAGGACAGACCATAAGAATTTACCAACGACCAAGGCAAGCAGGGATGGCGAAAGTACCGACGGCGCATCCGTTGTGCGGCTGCGGCGCCACACCACAGCGCCAATATGCGCTTCAGCCTTTGCTTCTCTGCCTGCCACTGCATCAACGCTTTCCGAACGCCCCGCCGATACCGTTTGCTGAACCTTGCGTTCACTCACCTTGTTATCATAGCCATCATTGCGGCGATAACTCGGAAAGTTGCCGGAAATTCGTGATTTCCGATCGGTATTAGCAAATAAAGCGGTCATTCGGCCCGCACTCCCGGGCCATCCATCGTAGAAAGCTGGCGAATAACTGTCAGACGGCTTGTGAGCATCGTCAGCACACTCACCAGAATGATGATCGCAGCCGCGCCAATATAGCCGTCACGTCCAATGGCAAAATTGCCAAACATCGCAGCGGCCTGATCCGCAGCCGGGGTCCCCATATGTCGCGACGCCCACCATGAGAAGACGAAAAACACAAACATGGCAGCCATGCCACCAAACAGCGCGCCTTTAAGAGCTGTGCGGAAGAAATGCCATTCAAATTCGCGCGCGACGAATTTCGATTCTGCGCCAATGAAATGAAGAACCTCGATGATATGACCGTTACCGGACATGGCGCCCCGGGTGGCAAAGATAACTGTCAGAACGGTTGCTGCCACCACAAGCGACAAGACGCCTGTACCAATCAGCACCGTCGTATTGGCCATCGAAACAAGTCTGTCGACCCATGTGCGATGGTCGTCAAAACTTGCGCTCGGAATGGCGCGGGTAATTTCAGCGCGCATGGTTTCAAAATCGGGCGGTGTGTTCTCGTCGATGGTGACAACGACCAGACGCGGAACCGGCAATTCATCAATGTTAAGGCCACTGCCAAGCCATGGCTCAAGCAAGCGTGCGGTCGCATCCTTGTCGATGATGCTGGTATCTTTCACGCCCGCAAAGCCGCGCGCAATGCCGCTCGCGTCCTGCAGTGCCTTGTCCATATCAAGTCCGTCAACCGGACGGATTTGGATGGTCGCCTCGCGCGCAATCTGGCTTTGCCATTGGGCCGCCGAAGCACGCACCAAAGTCACGCCACCAAGGGTGAGACAGGCAAGAAATGTCATGATCGCGATCACAATCACCAGCGCCGTACCCGTCACGCTTCCATCAGGCACGATTGGACTTGGACCTTGCCGCTTCCTGCGCTTACCGATGCGGACCATCAGCATATCCTTGAGGTCTTCAAAGCGTATGTACAGGTCGTCCATGACCTTCCGGAGAGCTCTTTGCCAGTCTTTGTCAGCTTCAATCATAGATGTCGAGCCGCCCATGTTCGAGGACCATGCGCCGTGCATTGACCTGGTCCATCAAGGAAAGATCATGCGTCGCAATGATGACAGCGGTGCCTGAGCGGTTAAGCTCGGCAAAAAGCCGCAACAAGCGTTTCGCCAGCGGCGGATCGACATTGCCTGTCGGCTCATCCGCGAGCAACAGTTCGGGTTGGTCGATCAATGCGCGTGCGATGGCTGCGCGCTGTTTTTCACCGCCAGAAAGTACCGGCGGCAGCACATTCATACGGTCGCCAAGCCCGACCCAGTGCAGCAGTTCCTCAACCTCATGCCGATAAGTCGCCTCTTCCTTGCCACGTACACGCAGCGGAAGCGCTACATTCTCATAGGTCGTCATATGATCGAGCAGCCGGAAATCCTGGAATACAATCCCGATTCGCCGACGCAAAAGCGGCACTTCCTTATGATCGAGCCGCGCAACGTCCTTACCGAAAATATTGATCAGCCCGCGCGTCGGCTTCAGCGCCATAAACAGCAGACGCAGCAATGATGTCTTGCCTGCACCCGAGGGGCCGGTCAGGAACTGGAATGAGCGCGGCGGAATATGAAAGCTGACATCCTTGAGGATCTCTGGCCCCATTCCATATCTCAGGCCGACATTCTCGAAACGTATCACCGGTGTGCTTCTCTAAATTGTCCGCATTCCGATTGGGGCTACGGATGAAATCGATATCAAGATGACCTTTAACCTCCATGGTTAATGTGAGGTTAATGTGCGGTTATTTCAGGCACAATCATCTATAAAAATTGCGCGAGCATTGTGTTTTTATAACGCAGAACATTCAGGCAATTGTTGGAATGAGCGCAACAAAGCCCGCTGCGATCCGACAAGTGCCAAATCGGCTGCATCCTGATTGAAAAAATTAAAGCATGTGAGCCACAAAAGAAAAACGGCTTTGCTTATCGAAATTATTAAAAAACAAATAGTTAGAGCGGCTCTAACGATTTACTCTGAATTGGAACCGCTCTAACGTGAACGAATGCTACTCCCAGCAGCCGAGATTGCGGCCTTTCAGATTGTGGGAATCGATATCAGTCACGAGGCGCGCATCTTCACGCAGCAGAACCATTGTCGTGCGCTGCTTGAGGTCGATCCTTTGCCAGCCGGCACATTCCTTCGGCATAGGCGGAGCGCTATCGATCCTGACGGTTTCAGACCATGCTGTGGCCGTGCAACCGGATAATACCGCACCAACGGCGACGATCATCACGGATTGCAGAATCGACCTGCATGTTCGCGCCTCAATCTGAATATTCAAGGCTGGCAACTCCCTATAATGCCCCACGAAACACCCACTTTGCCGAGATCGTTCTCATCGCAATTATTTGCATGAACAAGTTTCTTATAACGCGCGTGGCGCTGCGGCCGCAATATACAAGACAAAACCAAGCATGATTTAAATTAAGGCCAAAAAGCGTCCAATTTATGGGCTTTTCGGGTCGTTTTGAAAGTTTGGAACCATTTAAAAGAACATTCTAATACAAATTGAAATCAACGTGAAATTTACTGTGATCATTGCAATATCTGACAAATATCACAATCCTATCGCCCAATTATGCACGATTGATGTAAGAAAAACTCGACTGTATATTTAGTCATCTGATTCGCACTGGCATTTATCACTACACCAACACTGGGGACTTCCATGTTGAACAAACTGTCTGCGGAATTTTTCGGAACATTCTGGCTCGTCTTCGGTGGTTGCGGCAGCGCGATCTTCGCTGCGGCCTATCCTGAATTGGGCATTGGCTTTGCTGGCGTTGCTCTCGCCTTCGGTCTGACCGTTCTGACGATGGCTTATGCCGTCGGCGGCATTTCCGGCGGCCACTTCAATCCAGCCGTCTCGCTCGGCCTTCTGGTTGCCGGACGTTTCCCAGCAAAAGACCTCATTCCTTACTGGGTTGCACAGGTTCTTGGCGGCGTTGCTGCGGCAGCGGTTCTTTATCTCATAGCAACTGGCAAGACTGGCTTCACAGCGGGTGGCTTTGCGTCCAACGGCTATGGTGAGCTATCACCCGGCGGCTATAGCCTCACAGCGGCATTGATTGCTGAAATCGTACTGACGGCGTTCTTCCTCATCGTCATTCTCGGTTCGACTTCATCAACCGCACCATCGGGCTTTGCACCGATTGCCATCGGTCTTTCTCTGACCCTGATCCACCTGATCTCGATCCCGATCAGCAATACATCGGTCAATCCAGCCCGTTCTGCAGCTGCGGCCCTGTTTGCAGAAACTGGCGCTCTTGGTCAGCTCTGGCTGTTCTGGGTGGCTCCACTTGTTGGTGCAGCGATTGGCGCCATCATCTGGAAAGGTCTGCTCGGTAAAGACTGATCAGCAAACACAATACACAATCATCGAAAAGGCCGGTTTATATCGGCCTTTTTGCTTTTCCCGATCAGTAACAGACGGAAAATACTCCGCTTATGTTGCAGAACCGTGGGATTCTCCAAGAAAAAGTGATCATTGCCCGCTAAAAATTGCGGTAAGAAGAAATTCCCTTTTACAGATGTCCTGAGCAATGTCCCCCAGCACCGATGCTTCCCATGCGGACCGCTATGCCGCATTCCGCCATACTTCATTCAAGAAATATTGGGCCGCACGCTTTCTGAGCGCGTTCGCTGTCCAGATCGTTAGTGTTTCTGTCGGTTGGCAAATTTATGATCAGACCCGCGATGCTTTCAATCTCGGTATGGTCGGGCTGGTACAGTTCCTGCCCGCATTGCTGCTTGTGCTGTTCACAGGTGCCGCAGCCGATCGCTTTGGCCGACGGCTCGTCATGGGGCTTTCGCTCATTCTTGAAAGCGTGGTCACAGCAATATTGCTCGTCCTGACGCTCACCGGACTGTTTGAACCGCTGACCGTCTTTGCAGCCTTGCTGATCTTTGGCGTTGCTCGCGCGTTCCTCGGACCATCGTCTGCCTCCCTCGTGGTCAACCTGGTTCCGACTGAGGATTTCGCCAATGCCGTTTCTTGGAATGCATCGGCATGGCAAGTGGCGACCATTGTCGGCCCGGTTGCAGGTGGATTGCTCTATGGCGTCTCACACTTCGCTGCCTATAGCGTGGCGACCGTATTCCTGATCGCTGGTTCTATCCTGATCTTCTCCATCCCGAAGCCCAAACAGCATACAACCACAGAAGAACGCTCGCTCTCCACCATGCTTGCAGGCTTCCGCTATATCTGGAAAGAGAAGATCGTTCTCGGTGCCATCTCGCTCGATCTCTTTGCGGTTCTGCTTGGGGGCACTGTTGCGCTTCTACCGATCTATGCCCGCGATATTCTGGACCTCGGCCCTTGGGGGCTTGGTCTTCTGCGCTCCGCTCCAGGCATTGGTGCCGTTCTCACGGCAATCTGGCTTGCTGGCCATCCGATTCGCGATCATGCCGGACGTGTAATGTTCGTCTTTGTCGCTCTGTTCGGCTTGTTCAACATCATCTTTGGCGTTTCGACACTGACATGGCTTTCGATCGTCGCTCTCGCCTTGGCGGGTGCTGCTGATATGATCAGCGTCTATATCCGTGAAACCCTGATGCAGCTATGGACGCCCGACCATGTGCGCGGTCGTGTCAACGCGGTCAACATGGTGTTTGTGGGCGCTTCAAACGAGTTGGGTGAATTCCGTGCTGGCTTGATGGCTGCCGCCATTGGCGCAGTTCCTGCGGTGGTGATTGGCGGCGTTGGGTCGATCGCCGTCGCAGCGGCCTGGGCCGTGATGTTCCCGCAATTGCGTAAAGCACGCAATCTTCAGGGCAGAACTTGATTTTCTGAGCGTGTCAGACCTCTGGCACGCTCTTATTGGCTGCATGGACACGCGCTTCGATCATATTGCGATCTTGTTCGGTGATGCCAATGAGATGGGCAATGCGCCACATCACATCGGCTTCCACTTCACTGACGATCCCATCCGCGTAAACAAGCTCCCACATTAAGGCCACGAAATCGACGCGGGCCTGATAATCGAGATGGCGCTTCAGCACGGAAGTGAAATCTGAGAGGCTGATCGATTCCTGATCAGCTTCTTCCGCAGCCTTGATCAGTTTTTTAAGCGCATCGCCTTTGAGGCCATATTTCTGCGAAAGCATAGCCGAGAGTTTTGCGCGCTCGCTTTCACGCGTTTCACCGTCCGCATCCATGATGTGAAACAGCAGGGCAGCAGCCGCAAGTCTTGGATCGGTATCGGAAAATTTCTCGCCACGCTCACGAAAACCGTTGCCCGGCAATTCTTTCAGAAAATCCAGCAAACGCTCGAACATTCACCCTCGCCACAGAAACACTTATACATCGGCAAGCCGACGCTCTTTAGAAGCATTGAAAGTAGCGAGCTGGTCACAAGGCACAAGACAACAAACCGACTTAGCCGCGTTTCAACAGCTCAAGGCGGTGTCGCCGTGGTCTTTAGGCAACATTTTGCCCCCCTAAAAGCACCGAAAGTGCCCGTGTTTATCATATCGGCGTTACGCACTCCGTCTTCCCATCAAAGCTGAATCATAAATCAGCCAGTGAACGGATTTCCCAACGACGGCGGTTTCCACATTTCAGACTAATGCTTTAGAACAGTCGCAGCCCGTTCTGTGTCTTCTGGGATGACTTGCTTTCATCCACACCGGGATCATCGACAATGATATGCGCTGTGCGGTTTTTCACAGTGTCGGTATCGTCTTCAGCACGTTCTGGTGAAACGGCATCAATCACAGCTGACTTTTCGACCTCAGCGATTTTTGGTGGCGACGGTGCGGTTTTCACCTTTACCGGCTCGGCTTCCGGCACAACCACTTCCGCCTCGACAACATCTTCGAATTTTGGCTGAGGTTTCTCCACCGGCACGATTGCCCGGCTTTCCCCAACGTGATCAGCCACCGCTTTAGCGATTTCCGGCTTTCCCACTTCGATCAATGGCGAGAGCTGCTCTACTGGCACTTTCCATTCAAAGCTGTTGAGACGACCTGTTACCGGAGACACCGGCGACCATTGCTCAGAAACATAACCATCTGCCGTCCATGCAGGATCGCGCGGCGCTTTAACAGCCTGCGCAAGCCACTGCCGTACCTTGCCCTGATCGCCTGTCTCAGCCTCTTCAATGTCCGCAAGCAGCAGATAAGCGCTTTCACGCGGAGAGCCACGCAATACCTGTTCTGCATTGTCACGCGCAAGACGATATTCACCTGCCTCGTAAGCAGCACGCGCCAGTGCCAGACTGCCTTCAGCATTGTTTGAACGCAACGTCACCAGATGTTTCGCTCGTTTCAAACGGTCCTGCACCGTGTCGCCTGCGCGACCATAAACATAGGTCGAGGCAATATCAGGATGCGGTGAACGCTTCCACGCGGCTTCAAGAATTTTCGAGCCTTTGCGCACTTCGCCGTCGGCAAACAGCGCGCGTGCAGCAACAATGGCCGCAGGCACAAGGTCAGGCGCAAGCTTATTGGCTTCAAGCGCGATGGCCTTAGCATGTGCATGATCCACATCAACCGTCGCCATCGCCTTGGCTGTGAGAAGCGCTGCGCGCTCCTTCTTCACCACATCTTTGCTGTGAGCGAGTGCCTGTTTACGGGCATCCACCAATTTCAATGCACCGTCCCAATCGCCTTCAGAGCAAAGCTGGCCCATGACGGCAGAGGATGCCCATTCAAGCTGTGGTGCGTCTTTTGCAGCTTCTGCCGCATAATGACGAGCGGCCTCGCGCGCGCCGACGCGTTGCGCTTCGATATAAAGACCGCGCAGACCAAGCAGCTTGGTTTCCGGGTCTTCAATCATGGCTTCAAAGCCCTTGCGGGCGTCATCGGTGCGGCCTTCGAGCATTGCTGTCTGGGCTTCAAGAAGCTTGATCAATGGCTCCTGATCAGAGTTCAAAAGCTTGGCTGCTTGCTTGTTCATGCGGCGTGCCGCTTCCGCGTCACCTGCACCGGCCGCAATCAATCCGGTCGACAGGGACTGATAACCCCGGTCGCGTTTGCGGGCACGGAAATGACGGCGCAGTGTATAAGGCGACTGGATGATGCTCTTGATGAGCCACCAAAGGATCAGAATAACAGCAACAATCGCCACCACACCGGCAGCGGCCGTGATCAGCGGCACATTGTAATGATTGCCTGCAAAAGTGACGTCGAGCTCACCCGGACGATCTGCGAGCCACGAAAAGCCAAATCCAAGAACGACGACAATAGCGAAGTAAAATATCACACGCAGCATGGACGACGCCTCCTTAGTTTGGCGCCGTGGCGTCTGTTGCGGTTTTTGGCTTGAGGCTGTCGGTCACAAGACGCTGGATCAATGCATCGGCATTGTGCCGCGCTTTCATCTGGCTTGCGAACTCTTCTGACGCAGCCTTCGCATCAGCAGGCAGCTGCTCCCATTCGGAGATTGCCCGTTCAAGATCACCGGCATGAAGTGCCGCCTCCATACGTGCTGTGGTGGGGCCAACGCCGATGCCGCTCACATTTCCCGCGACAGGGCGCACGCTAACGAGACCTTTGGCGCTGGCCACCAGTTGATCCCAAACGCCTGCATCGGCAGGTAGCTTGTTTTCTGTGGCGATTATGTTGTTTGCAACAGGCCCGAACCATGCGTTGAGATCGGCAATGGTCGGAACACCTCTATCAGCAAAACTACGCAATCCTTCGACCGACTTATCCTGCTGTGCCACAGATGCATAAGTCTCAAGTTCGGCCTTGAACGAACCACCGCGATCAATCGCTGTCTTCAGTGCATTGGCCGCAATAAGCGCCGATGCATCGGGTTGGCGCGCACTCTCGCTCACCTTGTCCTGAAGCGAGACGAGTTTTTGCTCAAGGCTGGAGATCGTGCCGCTATTGCCCGAAACTCCCGCTGCGGCCTGATCGGCCTGATTCTTCGCATCACTCAGTTGCTGCTCAAGCGATATGAGACGTTCGGTCAACGCTGAAACATCAGCGGGAGCAGAACCGCCTTCCCCTGCCTTTGGCAGCGCCGCAAACTGCTGTTGAATTTCGGTGAGGCTTCCGGCAACAGCTTCCGCTTTGATTTCTGCCGCTTCGACATTCTTCTGCAAATCGGCAAGTTGCGTCTTGCTGGCATCATCCAAAGGCGCTGGCGCTGGATTGGTACGCAGATCCGCAATCTGTTGTTCCATACGCGCCAATTGTTCGGCAGTTACGCGAGATCCCGGCGAAGGCACCACATTGCCCCATTGCAAAGCAAGAAGTCCCCCAAGAGCGATCACGCCACCAGCGACACCCGCCAGAAGATAAGCGCCGCTTGAGCCAGATTTCTTTTCCGACACTGGCGGCACTGATGCAGTGGTGCGCGGGGCTTCCCTTGAGCCTTCAGGCTTAACACCGGCTCTAAAGGGAGGCTTTTCCACTTTGGGTTCAAATTTTGGAGTAGCAGCGGCGGCGGGTTTTGGATCGGTCATCTTCGAGAAATCCCCTACTGGCTCGGCTGCCGGTGTCGCCTGAAGTGTCGCCTGTGGTTTTGCCGCTTCGTCAACGCGTTTAACATCTGACGGATCGAGATTGATCGTCACGGGCTGACGGGCCGGTTTGGAATGTCGCGGAGTGCCGGATTTCGCCATGGGTCCTCTCGTAGTGCAAAGAATGTCTCTAAAGCTTATCAGATAAAATCACGAGATGAAGGAAGGTTGCGCGCAAAAGAGTCAAAGTTTGGAAAACAAACGAAAAATACCGCTCTCATCAGGATGATCCGCAATCAGTGCCTGCGCGCGCCATTCCTCTGGCAAGCAATCGGCAACACGCCCCGAAATGCATAGAAACCGCGTTTTTACGTCAAACTGCGCGCCAGCTTTCTGCATCAGTTCAACAAACAATTTTGCAGCGACAGCAGAATAAACCAGCACCGCGACAAAAGGACCTTGGTCGAGGGCGGTTTTGATTTCATTGACTGAATAGTCGATTGTCTCGATGCCATAGACATCGCGGACTATCATAGTAAGGTCCGTCTTCGACACCTGATGTTCGAAGACGGGCTGGCGCACACGTCCTGCGAGATAAAGAACCTCTGCGCCTTTCGGCAAAACTTCCGCCATCTTCGCAGCCAGGCGTACAGCATCACCGCCGCCTTCAATCACAGTCCGAAAACCTGCTTCCTGTGCGGCACGCGCTGTACCCTCACCAACAGCAAACAATGGTAAAGTTTTCAACGGTTGAAGTTGTTCATTTGGCACATGCCGAAACGCATTGGCACTCGTCACGACAAGCGCGTCAAACAGCTGATTCTTGATCGAAAATTCAAGCGCGACCGTACGGCTAACCGGCAGAGAAACAGGCGAAAACCCAAGATCGGCAAGCTTTGCCGCGGTCAATGACGCCGACGGTTCTGGCCGTGTGATCAAAACACGCCCCCCGGTCATAGTCTTCCGCTGTTCCGCCAATGTTACTCCCAGCCCTCAAAGAACTTTGCACCGGCCTGCGCCCGCACGCGCTTGGCCGCATCCGATCCAAGTTCAGCGGCATCGGCGGCAGAACCTTCTGCCGTCACTTCATGCGCCTCGCGACCATCAGGTGTCAGGATAATTCCACGGAAAGAGACTTTGTCGCCGTCAACAATCGCAAGGCCCGCTATCGGCGTGCGGCAGGAACCATCAAGGGTCGCCAGAAATGCGCGTTCACAGGCAAGTGCTACATGCGTGTCACGATGCGCCAGCGGCTTCAGCAATGTATCGATCTTTTCGTCGCCAATACGGCTTTCGATGCCTATAGCGCCCTGCCCGGGTGCAGGCAGGAAAGTTTCAGGGTCCAGAATATCGGTAATCACATCGGCGAGGTCCAGTCGCTTCAATCCGGCACAAGCGAGCAATGTGCCATCCACTTCGCCTTCTTCAAGCTTGCGAAGACGCGTCTGGACATTGCCACGGAACATCACCACTTGAATGTCAGGACGCAGGCGCTTGATCATTGCCTGACGACGCAGCGACGACGAACCCACAACCGCACCCTGCGGCAGATCGAGAAAGCGCTTTGATGTGCGGCCAACAAAAGCATCGCGCGGATCTTCGCGCTCAAGAAATGCAGAAAGATGAAGACCTTCCGGCAGAACAGTCGGCATATCCTTGGTAGAATGGACAGCAAGATCGATGCGACCATCTTTCAGTGCCGATTCAATCTCTTCGGTAAACAGGCCCTTGCCACCGATCTGCGACAAGGAGCGATCCTGAATGCGATCACCAGCAGTGGACATTGGTACGATTTCGATGGCGTCTTCGGTGAAACCATGCGCTTCAATCAGCCGGGAGCGTGTTTCATAGGCCTGAGCGAGAGCAAGCTTGCTGCCCCGAGTGCCGATCTTCAAGCTGCCAATCTTCAAGGATGCTGTTTGCATATCGTGCCGTCCATGATACCGGGTTTCCGGAAAATATTACGTGAAATTATGAGACAGGCAGGGTCTAACCGCAAATGCGCATTCTTGGAATAGAGACAAGTTGCGACGAAACAGCCGCCGCCATCGTTGAACGCGACGAAAACGGTAAAGGCCATATTTTGTCCAATGTGGTGCTCAGCCAGATCGCCGAACACGAACCCTATGGCGGCGTGGTGCCAGAGATCGCCGCACGCGCCCATGTCGAAGCGCTTGATCAGCTGGTAGAACGCGCACTCAAAGACGCCAACCTAACTCTCGATGAAGTCGATGCGATTGCCGCAACAGCCGGTCCCGGTCTCATTGGCGGGTTGATTGTCGGTCTGATGACCGCCAAAGCCATGGCCATGGCTGCAAACAAGCCATTCTATGCGGTCAATCATCTGGAAGGCCACGCGCTTACCGCACGATTGACCGACAATCTTCCGTTTCCCTATCTGCTACTCTTGGTTTCCGGTGGCCACACGCAAATGGTTCTCGTGCGTGGTTTGGGTGATTATTCGCGCCTCGGCACGACAATCGATGATGCGCTAGGCGAGGCCTTCGACAAGACGGCCAAATTGCTCGGCCTGCCTTATCCGGGTGGTCCTGCTGTTGAACGCATGGCATTGCAAGGCAACCCCAAGCGTTTTCCATTGCCAAGGCCGCTTAAGGGCGAAGCACGGCTCGACTTCTCCTTCTCGGGCCTCAAGACCGCTGTGCGCCAGACCGCAACAGAGCTGGCTCCGCTTTCTGATCGGGACGTGGCCGACATCTGCGCATCTTTTCAGGATGCGGTCGCAGACACTTTGTCGGATCGCGTCAAGCGGTCGCTGGAACGGTTCAAGCAAGAGTTTCCCGACTGCGCAACACCTTCCCTGATCGTTGCAGGCGGTGTCGCCGCCAACAAGACATTACGCGCGTCGCTTGAAGCGCTTTGCAGCAAGTATGGTTTCAGCTTCATAGCGCCTCCGCTCAATCTTTGTACCGACAATGCGGCGATGATCGCCTGGGCAGGTGCGGAACGTGCCGCAACGAAGGGCCCCGATTCGCTCAGTCTCGCACCACGCTCGCGCTGGCCACTTGATGAGAAATCTGCGCCCATGTTTGGCACTGGACGTCGTGGGGCAAAAGCATGAGTGAGCGCGCTAAGATTGCCGTCCTTGGTGGCGGCGCATGGGGAACGGCACTTGCAGCCATGGCAGCCATCAGCCGCCACGATACATGGCTTTATGCCCGTGATACCAAAACGGTTGAACATGTAAACAATGAGCGCCGCAACCCTGCTTATCTGGGCGAGATCGAATTGCCGGAAGGCATTCGCGCCAGCACGGACGCCAAAGCGGTTTTCCAAGATGCCGACATCGTTCTAGTCGTTGTACCGGCACAGGTAATGCGTAAAGGGCTGCAGGAACTAAGCCCCCTTATTCCGCAATCAGCACCCGTCATTCTCTGCGCCAAGGGCATTGAGCGCGAGACCGGGCGCCTTATGTCGGAAGTAGTGGCTGAAGTTCTGCCCAATCACACAATCGGCGCTCTTTCCGGCCCGAGTTTCGCAACCGATGTGGCGCGAGGCCTGCCAACAGCTGTGACTATCGCTTGCGAAGATGCTGCGATTGCAGACCAGCTTGCGGCAACGCTTTCCGGCCCAGCTTTTCGCTGCTACTCCACCACGGATCTCAAGGGCGTTGAAATCGGCGGTGCGCTTAAAAACGTTCTGGCTTTGGCCGCAGGCGCTGCCATCGGGCGCGGCTATGGTGCCAGCGCTCAGGCAGCACTCGTAACCCGCGGCTTTGCCGAATTGCGCCGTGTTGCGCAGGCTATGGGTGCAAAGCCTGAAACCATCATGGGGCTTTCAGGCCTAGGCGATCTGATGCTGACCTGTTCTTCGTCACAATCGCGCAATTATTCATACGGGCTTGCTATCGGTCGCGGTGAAGACCTTACCAATCGCCCACTGGCCGAAGGCGTGGCTACAGCCCCAATCGCTGCCGAACTCTGCAAAAAACATGAGGTCCCTGCCCCGATTATAACAGCGGTTGCAGCGCTTCTTGCTGGAAAAATCACCATCGATGAGGCCGTGACGGCCCTTCTCAACAGACCACTCAAGACCGAGGATTAAGCATTTGAGCCAAAAGTGCGAAGCGGTTTTGTGTAGGATAATGCTCAAACAAAAAGGTTAGCGAACGATGCTTTTTGCTCTTCTATGCAACGACAAGCCCGACCATCTGCAGGTGCGCCTTGATACGCGCCCAGCCCATCTCGACTATCTCAAGGGCCTTGGCGATGGATTGAAATTCGCAGGCCCCTTCCTTGGTGAAGATGGCAAACCAAATGGCAGCCTCGTTGTCGTTGAAACAGCGGACAAGGCAGAAGCCGAAAAGATCGCCGCCAATGATCCCTATGCGCTGGCAGGCCTGTTTGCCGATGTGGCCGTTCGTCCATGGAATTGGGCCATCAACAATCCCGCAAACGCTTGAAGGTAACATGATGGCTTACTGGCTGTTCAAGTCCGAACCGTTCAAATGGTCATGGGAAATGCAGAAAGCCCGTGGCGAAAAAGGCGAGCAGTGGGACGGCGTGCGCAACTATCTGGCACGTAACAACATGCGCGCCATGAAAATTGGCGACAGAGGTTTCTTCTACCATTCCAACGAAGGTCTGGAAGTGGTGGGCATTGTCGAAATCTGTGCTCTTTCGCATCCTGACAGCACCACCGATGATCCGCGCTGGGACTGCGTGGATATCAAGGCTGTGCGCGATGTGCCGAAGCCCGTCACGCTGAAAGATGTGAAAGCCAATCCCAAGCTCGAGAAGATGGCGCTTGTCACTTCCATGCGCCTTTCGGTTCAACCAGTGACCGAAGACGAATGGATCGAAGTTTGCCGCATGGGTGGGCTGGACGCCAAAGACATCTGATGCATGTCTTTCTCCCAAAACCGGTTTCCACTTTTGGGAGACATGCTTGATGCTTGATCCGGCAAAGAAGGGCGCGCGCGATTTCATACTGGCCAATACTGGTCTGCAAACGCCGCCCCATGTGCCGGAAATCCAGCTCTATCTGGCCGACGAAGCTCACGACCTCTGGCATCGAACCGAGGAAGAACTGGCAACCATCGGCCTGCCGCCTCCCTTCTGGGCTTTTGCCTGGGCGGGCGGTCAGGGTGTTGCGCGCTATATTCTCGACCATCCGCATGCAGTCGCAGGCAAAACCGTACTGGATTTCGCATCCGGCTCAGGTCTTGTTGCCATTGCGGCAATGAAAGTGGGCGCTACAAGGGTTTTGGCTTCAGACATTGACCCCTTTGCGCTTCCAGCCATCGAAATCAATGCAGCAGCAAACAGTGTTGTCATCACACCGGCACTCATCGATTTGATCGATCAGGATCACGGCTGGGACGTGGTGCTTGCGGGCGACGTGTTTTATGACAAACCGCTCGCTGATCGTCTGACCCCATGGTTTTCACAGCTCTCAGCGCGTGGTGCCCGCATCATCGTCGGTGATCCCGGCCGCGCCTATCTGCCGAAGGAGCGGCTCGAACAGCTTGCCGTCTATACGGTGCCTGTCACGCGTGCGCTTGAGGATGCAGAGGTCAAGCGCACGACGGTCTGGGCGTTTATTTAGCTAAGCAAACCTCTTTGCACCCGCCACGCACAGCACAACCACACCAGCGGTCAACACCATGCCCATGCTCACCGGTTCACCGGCAATGGATGCGGCCAACATCAAACCGAAGAACGGTTGCAGCAACTGAAGCTGTCCGACTGCCGCAGCACCGCCCTGTGCAAGCCCGCGATACCAGAAGAAAAAGCCTATCAGCATCGAAAACAGCGTGACATAGGCAAGCCCGCCCCATGCCATCGCACCGATACCGGACCAAGTTTCAGGACGCGTCAGGATGCTGAGTGGCATCATCACCGGCAGTGAGAAGACCAGCGCCCAGCAGATCACCTGCCAACCACCCAGCCTGCGCGAAAGGCTCGCACCTTCTGCATAACCAAGTCCACAAACAATGATTGCACCGAGCATCAAGACATCGCCGAGCAGTGTGGACTGGCTGCCTTGCCCATAAGCGTAGGATGCAACGATGAGGCCCCCTGCGACGGAAAACAGCCAGAACAGAGGGCGCGGATTTTCACCACCGCGCAACACGGCAAACAGAGCCGTAGACAGTGGCAGCAAACCGATAAAGACAATTGCATGCGCCGATGTCATGTATTGCAGCGCAATACCGGTTAGTAATGGAAATCCAACAACGACACCCAAGGCGACAACGATCAACGACATAACGTCCTTGCGACGTGGTAAAGGCTCGCGAAAGGCTAGCAAAAGTATCAGGCCCAGAAGGCCGGCAATCGTCGCTCGCGCCATGGTCAGGAAGGTCGGGTCGATATCGATTACCGCCAGACGCGTTGCAGGCAACGACCCGCTAAAAATGAGAACCCCCAGAAATCCGTTAATCCAACCCGCAGTCTTGTTCATTCTGTCTTTTCGACCTTCTTCGTAATCGTATTGTGCATTTCCCAGCAAAACTGCGTGGCGGTTTGTGTTGGATAATGCGTAAAAACAAACAATTAAAGCAGTTCCGACAATTCCGTTCGAACCGAAACCGCTTTAGATGATTCCGGTACAGTGCCGTGAAGTCGGCCAAATAATCAGAGACAATTACCGGACAATTTTGGTAAACTGTACTGATACAAGGAATAGTACAGATGATTTCGACAGGCCTATTGCGCAGCCTCGAGGCTGTAGAGGCCGCCTATCTCGGCGGACAAAGCAAGCGCAGCGATGAAAAGGCCGCGTCTGAGAAGATGCCGCTTGTCGAAAAGGTCATGACCATCATCCGGGATCGTATTGGGGCCATGAGCCTTGCTCCCGGTGCCCGGCTGCCATCGATACGTCGTCTGGCTGAAACCATGCATGTTTCCAAATCAACTGTTGTAGAAGCCTATGACCGACTGGTCGCTGAAGGCATCATCCAGTCGCGTCGTGGTGCTGGCTTTTATGTTTCCGAGCGTGGGCGCCAGCCCTTTACGCTGGCAAGCGCCGCTCCCCATAAGGACCGGCAGATTGATCCTTTCTGGGTCATGCGTCAGTCGCTTGAAGCAGATGACAAGACCTATAAGCCCGGCTGCGGCTGGTTACCGGATGAATGGCTACCGCTCGAAGGCATTCGCCGTGCCATGCGCACCATCGCGCGTGATGAGGACAGCAATCTCGTCGCCTATGGCGAGCCTCTAGGCTTTCGCCCGTTGCGCAATCATCTGGCGCGAAAATTATCCGAGCAGGGCATCGATATTTCGGGCGGCGATATATTGCTGACCGATTCCGGCACTCATGCCATCGATCTCATCTGCCGCTTCCTGTTGCAGCCCGGTGATACGGTGCTGGTCGACGATCCTTGTTATTTCAATTTTCAGGCGTCGCTGCTTTCGCATCGCGTCAAACTCATTGGCATTCCTTATACCCATACAGGACCTGATCTTGAGGCTTTCGCACAGGCAGCCGCCGAGCACGCGCCAAAGCTCTATATTTCCAATGCGGGTCTGCACAATCCAACAGGCGGCACCATGACACCCTCCACGGCACATCGTTTGCTGAAGCTTGCGGAAGTGCACGACATCAAGCTGGTGGAAGACAATATCTTTGGTGATTTTCATTCCTCGCCCACACCGCTTCTGGCTGAACTCGACGGCTTTGATCGTGTGCTGCATATCGGCAGCTTCTCGAAAACGCTCTCGGCTGCAGCGCGCGTCGGCTATATTGCCGCTCGCCGTGACTGGATCGATGGCCTCACAGACCTCAAGCTAGCCACATCCTTTAGCAGCAATGTTTTGTCAGCGCAGATAGTACATGCACTTCTGACCGACGGCACCTACCGTCGCCACATCGACAATCTGCGTGCGAAACTCGCTGACGCGATGACCATGACTGCAAAACGGCTCAAAGCAACCGGACTTGAACTCTGGACAGAACCGCAAGGTGGCGTTTTTCTATGGGCGCAATTGCCCGAAGGTACGGATTCGGGACAGATCGCCCGCTATGCGCTCCAAAAGGGTGTTGTTCTCGCACCAGGCGATGTCTTCAGCCCATCCCGCAGTGCGACACGCTATCTGCGTTTCAATGTTGCACAATCAACTGAACCCTATATCTTTGCCGTTCTGAGCGATGCGATGCGCGAAGCGTCGAGGTGATTGCATTCACCCGCTCACATCGAAAACAACTTCAACCAAAAGCAATGCAGTCAGTTGACCCGTGAAGGATATACTCGCCCCCTGTCTTTGAGGAGAGACATCGGGAGGGATAAACGTGAATACACACCCAACAGGGATGGTGGCCAGTCCACGTCCCGAAGATGAAAAACTATCTGTTGCGGCCAATCTCGCTTATGGCTTCCAGCATGTTCTGACCATGTATGGCGGTATCGTTGCGGTGCCGCTCATTATCGGTCAGGCAGCGGGCCTCAGCCCCAGTGAGATCGGTCTGCTGATTACCGCCTCGCTGTTTGCGGGCGGTGTGGCAACCGTTCTGCAAACCATCGGCATTCCGTTTTTCGGCTGCCAGCTTCCGCTGGTTCAGGGCGTATCATTCGCCGGTGTCGCAACAATGGTCGCCATCGTCACATCTGCCCAAACAGGAGAAGCCGGGCTTCAAGTGGTACTCGGTGCGGTGATGGCTGCATCTCTGATCGGCTTTCTCATTACGCCGATATTCTCGCGCGTCACACGCTTCTTTCCACCGCTTGTCACCGGCATTGTGATTACAACCATCGGCCTCACATTGATGCCGGTTGCCGCACGCTGGGCAATGGGTGGGAACAGCAAAGCGCCAGACTTCGGCAGCATGGGCAATATCGGCCTTGCCGGGCTTACGCTTCTGATCGTGCTGCTGTTGAGCAAGATCGGCAATGCCACGATTTCACGCCTTTCAATCCTGCTCGCCATGGTTATTGGTACGGGCATTGCTTGGGCGCTCGGCATGACCGATTTTTCCCGTGTATCGGAAGGGCCCGTGATGGCACTGCCCGAGATCTTCCACTTTGGATGGCCGATTTTCAGCATTGCTGCGACACTGTCGATGTTCATCGTCATCATCGTTACGCTGGTGGAAACATCTGCCGATATTCTGGCGGTAGGCGATATTCTGGAAACCAAGGTCGATTCGCGCCGTCTGGGCGATGGTCTGCGTGCCGATATGGCATCAAGCATTCTTGCACCTGTGGTCGGCTCGTTCACACAAAGTGCTTTCGCACAGAATGTTGGCCTTGTGGCCGTAACCGGTGTGAAAAGTCGTTATGTGGTGGCAACGGGTGGTCTCATTCTGATCACGCTAGGTCTTCTGCCTGTGATGGGACGCGTGATTGCCTGTGTGCCGCCTGCGGTGCTGGGTGGTGCCGGTATCGTGCTGTTTGGTACAGTCGCTGCAAGCGGCATCCGTACGCTTTCAAAGGTCGATTATCAGAACAACATCAATCTGATCATTGTGGCGACCTCCATCGGTTTCGGAATGATCCCGATTGCAGCGCCGGAATTCTACCATCAGTTCCCGGCTTGGTTTGAAACCATTTTCCATTCAGGTATCAGCTCCGCCGCTTTGATGGCAATCGCACTCAACCTGATGTTCAACGAATTCAAAGGCGGCAATTCAGACCAGATGTCAGTTTTTGCTGAAGGCACCGAACGCATCATTCGCCACCATCAAATCGCAGAGCTGCATGACGGCGATTACATCCTCAATGGTAAGCTCTACGATGCCGAGGGCAATGAAGTGAAGATCGTGCCTGCGGCGGCGCACTAAAGCATTTGTGCCAAAAGTGCGAAGCGGGTTTGCGTTGATAATGCATAAGATAAAAATTAGAGCGCATCGCGCTCTAATCAGCGCAGGACGCGGATAACAGTTCTGTTGGTCAAATGCGGCAAGAGGCGCGTCATGTCGGCGCGCTTCAATGCTATACAGCCTTCAGTCGGGCTGAAGCCTGAACGACTGAGATGGAAGAAAATCGCGCTGCCGCAGCCACGCCTGCGCGGGTTGATGTTCCAGTCCATGACAATACAGACATCATAGACATCGTCATTGCGCCACATCTTCTCATGACTTGCCTTGAAGGGCAGATTGACGGGACGATTATAATTGGCGTCATTTGGCGCATCGCACCAGCCATCCAGTTTGCGGACACGTCTCAAGGGCAGACGGGATGAAGGCAGCTGCCCTGCATCCCCGCGTCGATAGCCGTAAAGCAATCGCATGGACGAAAGCGGCGTTGCGCCGTCGCCCTCGCGCTTAAAAGCACTGATTCCCCCCTTGCCAAGCGCACATTCGAGCACCAAATTGCCAGCAGCAAGCAGGCCGCGCGTCTTATGGCCGGGCTTTGCCCGTACGTCGATGATGCCAATTCCGCGGCTTTTTTGATTTCTGGTCAAGCCTGCCTCCTCAAATGCTGACTGCTTGAAAACTTTTGGTGCTATACCCGAAAAGCTCTCGCGTTTTTTCACGGCTTCAACTTATCGCCATTAAATGTCATAAAACACGAACAACTATTTGAATCAAAGAGTAACGAGGACAGGCATGACAGGTCGTACAATACTGGTTGTGGACGATGACGAAGATCTCCGCTCCATCCTCGTCGAACAGCTGGAGCTGTGCGAAGAGTTCCAGATCGTTCAGGAAGACAACGCCACAAAAGGCATTCAGACCGCTCGCAATGGCGTCGTCGATTTGCTGATCATGGATGTCGGTCTGCCGGATATGGACGGTCGCGAAGCGGTAAAGCTTCTGCGCAAAGGCGGCTTCAAGGCCCCGATCATCATGTTGACCGGTCACGATACGGAATCGGACACGATCCTCGGCCTTGAATCGGGCGCGAATGATTATGTCACCAAGCCTTTCAAGTTTGCTGTACTCCTTGCTCGTATCCGTGCGCAGTTGCGCCAGCACGAGCAGAGCGAAGACGCGACTTTCATCGTCGGACCTTACACCTTCAAGCCGGGCCAGAAGCTGCTTCTTGATGAGAAGGGCAGCAAGATCCGCCTGACTGAAAAGGAAGCGGCGATCATCAAGTATCTCTATCGTGCAGGTGACAAGGTTATCGGCCGCGATGTGCTGCTTGAGGAAGTGTGGGGCTATAATTCCGGTGTCACGACCCACACACTGGAAACCCATGTCTACCGCCTGCGCCAGAAAATCGAGAAGGATCCGTCAAATGCGTCGCTTCTGGTTACAGAAAGCGGGGGATACAAACTTGTCCCATGATGGACAGCGCCTGATGCGGGTGTATTGACAAGCTATGGCGCTCGATGACGATATTCGCATTCTCGGCTCAGTAGGCCTGTTCGAGTCATTCACTCCCGAACAGTTGCGTCTGCTCGCCTTTGGAGCAGAACGACTGGTGCTGCGCGCCGGTCGTGAGCTCTTCCGCGAAGGCCAAAGCGCTGACTGCGGCTATATCGTCGTATCTGGCAACATCACCTTGTTTCACGATGCAGACGAAGGGCGGATCACGATCCGCCCCGTCGGCCCCGGTGCGATGCTGGGCGAAATGGCGCTGATTGCGCAAACCACACGCCTTACCGGTGCCATGGCTGAAGAGGAGACGGAAGTTATCCGCATCAGCCGCGCCATTTTCCGGCGCATTCTGGAAGAATATCCGGAAGCTGCAGCCTCGCTGCATGCACATATCAGCCAAAATCTGCTGCAATTGATCAGCGATATTGAAAAAGTGGGCCCGCGCCTTGGCAGCGACGACTAAAGCGCGGCGCGCTTTAAGTCTTTATTTATACGCATGTTTTTATCCCGAAAGTGGGAACCGGTTTTGCGTGAGGATAATGCGTAGAAACAACAGTTAGAGCGGTTCCAACGATTCAGTCTTAACCGGAACCGCTCAAATTATAACTGTAGCTCCCGCTCGATGCCGATGGCGTCAAGGAAGGCCTGATCGTGGCTCACCAACAGCAACCCGCCCTCATAGTCATTCAAGGCCGCTTCCAGCGCTTCTGTGGAATCGAGATCAAGGTGGTTGGTCGGTTCATCGAGAATCAACAGTTCAGGTTTGAGCGTACCGCCCAGAACACAAGCAAGAGCTGCGCGTAGCAATTCGCCACCGCTTAAGCCTCCTGCAAGACGCGATACACTTTCACCACGAAACGAAAACCGCGCAAGTGCTGCATGGGCATCATTATCGCTGGCCCCTTTGTTTAATCGTCGGAAATTCTCATAAAGCGTCGCATCGCGATCTATCAGGCTCATCTGCTGATCAAACATCGCAATGCGCACAAAGCGCCGGATCTCCCCCGCAATGGGTTGCAAATCCCCGGTAATCAAACGTAGCAACGAGGTTTTGCCTGCACCATTTGCGCCACGAATGACGATACGCTCCGGTCCGACAATCTTGAGCGAGAAATCATGAATGACCGGGTGTTCCCGTACCGGCCCGCCAAAAACGTTCTGCATTTCCAGAACCACACGCCCGGAGGGTGAAAGCGATGCCTCGATGTCAAAACGCATGGGCTTGACGCGTTCGGCCTTTGCTTCCGCTTCGCGCAACTGGTTTTGAGCACGATCTGCATTGCGTTCAGCAAGCACATCGCCGCGGCCGCCGGTTTTCTGTGCACGATCCTCTCGGGCATCAAGCAGCAACTTGCTCATGCCTGCATCAGCACGCGACTTGCGCCCTCGTGCATCGCTCTTCGCCTGCCGTTCTGCAGCTTCCTGCGCCTTGAGCCTGACCTGCTTTAAATCGCGCTGAGCAACCTCCAGATCGCGAGCAGCCCCTTCCCGTTCCTGGTCCTTGCGTGCGTGGTAAAAATCCCAATTGCCTCCATAGAGCGTTAGAGCACCTTGCGAAAGCTCAGCTATCGTATCAATGGTTCGCAACAATTCACGATCATGACTGACGACGACTGCAGCGCCCTGCCACTTTGCAAGCATGTCGGCTACCGCCTGACGCCCATCACGATCAAGATTATTGGTCGGTTCATCCAGCAATATGAGATCGGGTTCTTGAAACAAAAGGGCTGCAAGTGCTGCGCGCGTCTGCTGCCCACCGCTTAATTCGGAGAGCGAGGTTTGCGGTTCAAGCGATAGCCCGAACATCTGCAAAGCTTCATCAAAGCGATGCGACAACAACCAGTCTGCCTGTTCGAAATCCGTATCCGTGCCCGCGCCCGCTTCAATACGCGCTAGCCTATCAAAAGCATCGCACGCACCAAACAGATCGGCCAGAGTACGCTCGCCATTGCTGCCGATATTTTGCGCGAGCACGCCAATCCTGCCGCTTCGAGTAACAGTTCCGCTTGTGGACTTCAAATCACCGCTCATGATTTTCAGAAGCGTGGATTTACCGATACCATTGCGCCCGACAAGGCCGATGCGGCCTTCGGTGACGCTGAAATTAATACCGGAAAAAAGACTACGGCCATCAGCCGTGACGCAGGAAACATCCTGAAGAGTAAGAAGAGAAGACATCGCAAGCCCTGTAAAAACTGATAAATCTGATCGTTTGAAAAAGTGCCGTATGATCCATTGCTCTTTTGTCCTTTTCTGAACTTCATTTTTCTCGAATAGTTTTTTAGAGCGCGATGACGCGCTGAATACCTATCGTATCAAGAAATGCCTGATCATGGCTGACCACCAGAAGCGCGCCATCGAAAGCGTTGAGCGCAGTTTCCATCGTTTCGATAGACGCAATATCGAGATGGTTGGTTGGCTCGTCCAGTATGAGCAACTGTGGCGGCTCTGTTCCCCCAAGTGTTGCTGCAAGCCCGGCCCTCAGCAACTCGCCACCGCTTAACTCTTTAGCCAAACGAAGGGCCACATCTCCTCGAAAAGCAAATCGCGCCAAAGCCGCACGAGCATCATTATCATTGCAGCTTGGATTGAGGTTGCGATAGTTCCAGAACAGGCTTTTCGTCCGGTCGAGAAGCTTAAGCTGCTGATCGAGAAAGATGATATGCGCGTTTCTTTCAATCTCGCCCTCCAGAGGCCTTAGCTCGCCTGCGATCAACCGCAACAATGAGGTCTTACCGGTCCCGTTACGCCCTGTAACTGCGATCCGTTCTGGCCCCATAATTGTCAGCGAAAGCTTCTGGATAATCGGGAAATCCGGTGCCGGACCTCCCGTCAGCTTATCAAGTTTCAGCAGTACCTTACTCGCAGGCACTTCGGCTGACTTTATCTCAAAACCAAACGGGGTCAGCCGCTCAATCTGTTTCTCAGCAGCCTGAACAAATTGTTTCGCCTTATCAAGCTGGCGCGATGAGATCGTGCTTGCATCCATATTCCGCGCACCAGCAGCGCGGTTCTTCAAGGCGTGGATTGCGCCCCGATCCGCGCCACTCTTCAATCCTTGAGCAACGGAGCGGACAGACCCATGCACACGCGTTTGAAGTTTGCGCTGCGCTTCTTTTTCAATCTGCTTTTCTTGGTGCTGGGCAAAATTCAGGTCGCGTTTCACAACCTCTAGCTCTGCGGCTTTCCGGGCCGCGTAAAAGTCCCAGTTTCCGCCATAAAAATTCATTCCCAATGACGTCAGTTCTGCAATCCGATCCATCTCGCGCAGCAATTCGCGATCATGGCTAACCACAACAGCGCCGCCACGCCAACCGCGCAGCAGACCAATCACGGCCTGCCGTCCGTCACGATCAAGATTGTTTGTCGGTTCATCCAGCAAAATCAGATCAGGGCTCTGAAATATCAAAGCTGCCAGTGCCGCACGTGTTTGTTGCCCGCCACTCAACGCAGCAAGTCTTGTTTCAGGAATTATATCCGGCAGACCTAACTGTTTCAGTGCGCGGTGAAAACGTTGCGGAAGCAACCAATCCGCGGTGCTGATATCATCATCGCTGGCAACGCCCGCCTCTATGCGGGCAAGTATATCAAACTCATCGCGCACGCAGAAGAGATCGACCAGCGTATCTGCAAGTCCAGACAAGATGTCTTGTCGAAGAACACCAACCGTGCAATTCGCACTTACAGAGCCGCTCATTGGCGGCACGGCACCGCTAATTATATGCAGAAGCGTAGACTTGCCGACACCGTTGCGTCCGACAAGACCAATACGCTCTGCATCAATGCTGAGATCGATGGATTGAAAAAGAAGACGACCGTCAGTCGTTGCGCAGGAAATATCGTGAATTGTGAATAGAGCCATCATGACGAACCATAGAAACATTGAAGACACTGGTTATGAGAAACAGTGTGTTCTGGTTCATCGATTTGAGCTCCTATTAAAGCATTTATAGAAAAAGTGCGAAGCGGTTTTGCATAGGATAATGCGAAAGAAAATAGATAGAGCGGTTCCAACGACTAAGTCTTAACTTGAACCGCTCTGATATTCGTTCG
Organism: Ochrobactrum quorumnocens; assembly: GCF_002278035.1. Taxonomy (NCBI): domain Bacteria; kingdom Pseudomonadati; phylum Pseudomonadota; class Alphaproteobacteria; order Hyphomicrobiales; family Brucellaceae; genus Ochrobactrum; species Ochrobactrum quorumnocens. The sequence continues at coordinate 2,327,933 of NZ_CP022604.1, forward strand.
CCGCCTTAATAATAGGTATACGCGGCCAAACATTGTTCACTAGCGTCAGATTACAGAGCCGTTGCTCTGTAATAGCTTATTACCATTGATCTTAATCCAGATCAAATGTCGCGATGACAGGCACGTGGTCCGAAGGACGCTCCCAGCCGCGCGCCTCACGCAGAATTTGCAGCTCCTTCATATGAGCTTCGAGATCAGCAGAGCCCCAGATGTGGTCAAGTCTGCGACCACGGTCAGCGGCGTCCCAATCCTTGGCGCGATAACTCCACCATGTATAAATCTTCTGGTCTGCTGGAATGACCTGACGCATCAGATCGCTCCAGCCACCCTTCACACGCAGATCTTCCAGCGTTGTGGTCTCAATCGGTGTGTGACTGACGATCTTGAGAAGCTGTTTGTGCGACCAGACATCGTTTTCGAGTGGCGCGATATTGAGATCGCCCACCAGGATCGACGAATTTCCGTCCTGCCTGTCTGCCACAATCGCTCGCATTTCCTCAAGAAAACCGAGCTTATGCGCAAATTTTGGATTAATTACCGGGTCCGGCTCATCACCGCCCGCAGGCACGTAGAAATTATGGATACGCAGCTTTTTGTCGCCGGCTGAAACAACCGCGCTGAGATGGCGGCAGTCGCCCATTTCGCAAAAGCCGATCTTCTCGACATCGCTCAGCGGGCGCTTGGAAATAGTTGCAACGCCATGATAGCCCTTCTGACCACTGATCGCGATATGCTCATAACCAAGCGCACGAAAACCCTTGGAAGGGAATTGATCGTCCGGGCATTTGGTTTCCTGCAGACACAGAACATCAGGCTGATAATCGCTCAAGAACTGCTCGACCAGCGGCATGCGCAGGCGAACGGAATTGATGTTCCAGGTAGCAACAGAAAAGGTCATGGGAAAAAGACTCGCGGTCATCAAAAGATGGTCGCGAACCTAACCATTTATCCAAAAAATGCAAACATCAGGCAGCAACTAAAGCGCATCTCGAAAAGTGTGAAACGGTTTTCGGATAAGATGCGCGCAAAAACAGGCAGATAGAGCGAATCCAACGATTCAATTTTAACTGGAACCGCTCTAAGCTGACTATTACTGACCTTTTCGTTTCATCGCGATGCGCTGATAGTCGATCTTGAACATATCATCGGTGAAACGTACACCCGTACGCAGATTGAAGATCATCACCGTCGTATCAAGCCCCTGCGCATCGGTAATGGTCCACTGCTTGAGCTCGTAGGTCTTTGGCTCGAACATCAGCGTGATCTTGGAGCTGCCGAAAACTTTTTTGTCGCCTATAACCAGTGTAGTCATATCCGGGTCTTGCTTGACGCTCTGAAGGCGACCGCCACCAAGATCGATCTTGTCAGAAAGAAGCAGTTTTAGCGGCGTTGTGCCAAGCGCATACATATCCCAAGTGTCGAGCTTGCGATTGTTGATGACAACCTGATTGCCATCCGAAATTACCCGCACTGGCGAGTTGTTGTAATTGAAACGGATTTTGCCCGGACGCTCGATATAGAAAGTGCCGCCGGTCTGGTCGCCTTTGGGACCAAACTGCACGAACTCACCAGTCATTGTACGAACCGACGAAAAATGATCCGCAATCTGCTGAGCTGCGGCGGCGTTTCCCGCACCTTGCGCCTGCGCTGCAGCTGGCACAAACGCTGGCACAGCTGCACCAAGAACCAATGCTCCCAATCCGAGGAAGGCTGCGAAACGGCTGGCTTTCGCAAATACGGAAATGCGGGAGAACATCATCAGCAAACTCTCTGTTTTCATCATCTTCTTAAAATAATCCGGCAGTTAGGCACCAGTGTGGCAACTGATAAGCCGAAATACCTCGGCCTTAGTAGTCGTCTTCCGTTGGCACCAGTATCTCGCGCTTGCCTGCGTGATTGGCAGGCCCCACAATGCCTTCTTCCTCCATCCGTTCGATGATCGAAGCCGCACGGTTATAGCCAATGCCGAGGCGACGCTGGATATAGGAAGTCGAAGCCTTCTTATCGCGCAATACGACTGCAACTGCCTGATCATATGGATCGTCGGAATTTTCAAGGTTCGACGTTCCAGCCGGACCACCGCCTTCATCTTCATCGTCATCTTCGGTGATAGCATCGAGATATTCCGGCACGCCCTGAAGCTTGAGGTGCTGGACAACGCGTTCAACTTCATCGTCGCCGACAAATGGGCCATGCACACGCTGAATGCGTCCGCCGCCTGCCATGAACAGCATATCGCCCTGACCAAGCAATTGCTCGGCACCCTGCTCACCAAGAATCGTACGGCTGTCGATCTTGGACGTCACCTGGAAGGAAATTCGGGTCGGGAAGTTTGCCTTGATCGTACCGGTGATAACGTCGACCGACGGACGCTGTGTTGCCATGATGACGTGAATACCAGCCGCACGCGCCATCTGTGCAAGACGCTGCACCGTACCTTCGATGTCCTTGCCTGCAACCATCATCAAGTCAGCCATTTCGTCGATAATCACGACGATATACGGCATTGGTTCGAGATCGAGCTGTTCGGTTTCGTAGATCGCTTCGCCTGTATTGCGGTCAAAACCGGTCTGCACCGTGCGGGCGATCTGCTCGCCCTTCTTCTGCGCCTGACCGACACGCTGGTTGAAGCCGTCAATATTACGGACGCCGACTTTGGACATCTTGCGATAGCGGTCTTCCATTTCGCGCACGGTCCATTTGAGCGCGACAACGGCCTTTTTCGGATCGGTCACGACCGGGGTCAAGAGATGCGGAATACCATCATAGATGGAGAGTTCCAGCATCTTCGGATCGATCATGATCAGACGGCATTCCTGCGGCGTCATACGATAGAGCAGCGACAGGATCATAGTGTTGATCGCGACCGATTTGCCGGAACCCGTCGTGCCGGCCACCAGCAAGTGCGGCATCTTGGCAATATCGGCAATCACCGGCTCGCCATTGATGGTCTTACCGAGCGCAAGTGCCAGCTTGGATTTGGATTGCTCAAAGTCGCGGCTTGCCAGCATCTCGCGCAGATAAACCATTTCACGCTTCTGGTTCGGCAACTCGATGCCGATGACATTGCGACCCGGGACAACAGCGACGCGGGCAGCAATCGCGCTCATCGAGCGAGCGATATCATCAGCCAGGCCAATCACGCGGGACGATTTGATACCGGGTGCCGGTTCAAGTTCATAAAGCGTAACAACAGGCCCCGGTTTCACATTGATGATCTCGCCGCGCACGCCAAAATCTTCCAGCACACCTTCAAGCAGACGCGCATTCTGTTCGAGCGCATCCTTGGAAAGCGATGCATCGCGCTGAACCAATTTGGGTTCAGCCAGATAGTGCAGGGACGGCATTTCAAACGCGCCGCCTTCCTTCAGAAATGAGGGCTGTGCTTCGCGCTGAATACGCGCACCGCTCTTCGGTGCAGGCGCACGTTCGCCAACGCGCGCCTTGGAGCGTTGTGGCGGCGTATCATGCCATTCTTCACCTGCAAGCGGGGCAGCTTCCATGCCGCCATCAAAGTCGTCATCGGTATCGAATGGTGGTTGCTCGGAAGAAGCGCCGCCAAAGCCCGGCTCGCGACGTGCACTGTTTCGGGTTTCAGCGGTGCGGCGTACGCTGCGCATATCACCATATACGTCTTCGCGCGGCTTACGACGGTTGAGGCCAGTGAGTCGCTTGAAAGTCGCGGATACACTGAGCACCGTATGTGTCAGAGCACCAACATACTGCGACAGACCGCCTGAAGAGCTTTCGTCCTCGTCATCGTCATTATCTGCAAAATCATCTTCAACAGGTGCGCCGTGCGAAGCCCGTGTGTTGAGCAGTGCCTCACGACGCCCCACAATTCCACTTGCAAACAGGCAAAGCCACAAAGCAGGCAAAGCAAGCACCAGCGCGATTCCCGATGCGATGGCACCTTGCGGGAATGCACCGAGAAACACCCCAGGCAGACGCAACATCATATCACCAAACACGCCGCCAAGACCAATAGGCATTGGCCAACTTTCCGGCACGGCAAAGCAGCTCGCGATGGCTGCAAACAGCAAAGCAGCACCCATCCATGCAAAGCTGCGCTTCACAACCCGGCTTATACCGCCGCGCGTCATGAGCAGCAGCGACCAGATGACCAGAGGAAGCAAAACCGGAACACTCGCAAGGCCGAAGAACTGCATTGCGAGATCGGAAAATACGGCACCGGGATAGCCAAGCGCGTTGGTTACGGGATTATCCGTGGCATGACTAAGACTGGGGTCAGCAACATTCCATGTCGCAAGCGCACCCACAGCCGCAGCGGTCAGCGAAAGCAACCCCAGCCCAAAGAGGATATAGAACTGCCTGCGGAAGATGTTGGCCAGTTTCAGCCTGTCTTCCGAAATCCGCTCGTCACGCAGCGGGTATGAGGGCGAATATCCTTGCCGCATAAAGCCTGTCCCGAACCATGTTTTATTGCCGTCTGGTTGTTAAGCCTCGGGCGCAATGAATCGGGGCGATCCTAACGGGGCGATGGTTAATTCCCCATTAACCATGCAGGCTTCCACACAAAGAAATAACAGGAGAGATGCGAGAGAACAAAAAGTGGAAATGAAAAAGGCGCGGTTTCCCGCGCCTTTTTCCTGTTGAGACAAACCTGTTCTACTGAACAGACTCGCCGTGCAAAGCGATATCGAGGCCTTCCATTTCGGCCTGCTTACTTGGACGCAGCCCCATAACGGCCTTGACCACATAAAGGATGATTGCCGTTGCAACTGCTGTGTAGACAACGGTGATCGCAGCGCCAAAGAACTGCTTGCCAACGGTTGCACCTTCACCGGCTGCATTGATCGTCGCGTCAGCAAAGACACCCGTCAGGATCGCACCGACAAAACCGCCGACGCCATGGACACCGAATGCATCAAGCGAGTCGTCATAGCCAAGCGCATGCTTGATCTTGACGGCTGCAACATAACAGACGGCACCTGCGATGACGCCCAGAATGAGCGCACCCGTTGGATTGACGAAGCCAGCAGCAGGGGTAACCGCAACCAGGCCTGCAACAGCACCCGAAATAATGCCAAGAACACTTGGCTTACCGGCAATCGCCCATTCCGCAAACATCCAGGCGAGAGCCGCACCAGCGGTCGCAACCTGCGTGTTGAGCATGGCAACAGCTGCAAGGGAGTTTGCACCGGCAGCTGAACCCGCATTGAAGCCGAACCAACCAACCCACAGAAGGGCTGCACCGATAACCGAGAGAACGAGATTATGCGGCGCCATATTGGTTTGTCCGTAACCATCGCGCTTGCCAATGATGAGCGCTGCAACAAGGCCAGCAACACCGGCATTGATGTGAACAACCGTACCGCCGGCAAAGTCGAGAACGCCGTCAGAACCGAGGAAGCCGCCGCCCCAAACCCAGTGAGCCACTGGGATATATACGATGAAGAGCCACAGCGTCAGGAAGACGAGCATGGACGAAAACTTCATGCGTTCAGCAAACGAGCCAGCAATAAGTGCTGGCGTGATGATCGCGAAGGTCATCTGGAAGACGATGAAGAGATATTCCGGAATGGTACCCGTGAGCGAGTCCATCGTCACGCCGGAGAAGAATGCCTTGGAGAGACCACCAATATAAGGGTTCATGGAGCCGCCATCCGTGAAGGCCAGCGAATAACCCGCGACCATCCATAGAACCGACATAAGGCAGGTGACGGCAAAGCTCTGCATGACCGTCGAAAGTACGTTTTTCTTGCGCACCATACCGCCGTAGAACAGCGCCAGACCCGGGATGGTCATCATCAACACGAGCGCGGTTGAAGTCAGCATCCAGGCCGTATCGCCGGTATCAAGGGTCGGGGTCGGGGTCGGGGTCGGAGCGGTTGCGGCTGCATCCTGCGCCAGTGCCGTTCCTGCAAGAACGAGCAGTGCTGGCAAGGTGGCCAAAGCCATTTGCTTGAATCTTCCTGTTATGAGCATCGAGTATCTCCGTCGAATGGCGGCTTCAAACGCGTCTGCGCTGAAAAGACCGGTTCAGACTGAGAGAAACAAAAATCGTGCCAGTTGCGCTGGGCAGCCCCGCTCAAATACGTTTTTTCTTGTATTCACTGCGCAACAACGGATGGAAACATGGCGCTGATTACGGAGTTTTCGCCCAAAGTCCGGGCTTTTTGGTGAAGCTTGGAAGTTGCACCGAGTTCGCAAAAAATATCAGCATAAAAAAATTGAACGGCTTCCTGATGACAGAAAAACCGCTCTAAGTGATTCATCGGATTCAGCTTTTGCTTTTCATGCTGGATCAAGCCACTTCGCAAATGCGTAAAATTTAATCGTCGACTTTATCGATGATTAAAATATAATCATTTATCTTTTTCGTGCACGCGAATAAGCCCTTCCTGAGCAACCGACGCAATCAAAAGACCGTCACGCGTATAAAGCGCGCCGCGATTGAAACCGCGCGCACCGGAAGCACTTGGCGTATCTTGCGTGTACAGCAGCCAGTCATCGAGCCGACAAGGGCGATGGAACCACATCGCGTGATCAAGGCTCGCCACCTGCAAATCGCGGTCGAAAATAGTGCGCCCATGCGGATGCAGCGACGTATCGAGCAGCGTCATATCTGACAGATAGGCAAGAATTGCCGCCTGTAATGCGCGATCGTCGGGCACGATGCCGCGCGCCCGCACCCATACATGCTGGCTGGGTGGGAGTTTTTCGCGTGAAAAATAATGCTTGAGCGAAACCGGCTTGATTTCAATCGGCCGCTCTTGCTCCCAGTATTTGCGCACGCCTGCAGGGGCCAGATGGAGATACTTTTCTTTCAGATCATGATCGCCCACCAATTGCTCCGGCATCGGCAGGTCTTTCGGCATATCGATCTGATGGCTCAAACCTTCTTCATCGATCTGGAAGGACGCAGACAAGGTGAATATCGCCTTGCCGTGCTGCTTGGCCAGCACACGGCGGGTATTGAAGCTGGAGCCGTCGCGAATACGGTCGACCTCATAGACAATCGGAATGGACGGGTCGCCGGGGCGCACGAAATATCCGTGCAGCGAATGGACCTGCCGATCAGGCTCGACCGTGCGCTGTGCAGCAATCAGCGCCTGACCGATCACCTGCCCGCCGAAAACACGCTGCCAGCCAACCTGCGGGCTGTTGCCGCGGAAAAGATCCATTTCAAGCGTTTCAAGATCAAGCGTTACAAGCAGCTGCTGCATGGCCGCGGTTTGTTCGCTTTTCAATACACCCGGTTTTTCATTGTTGGTCTTTTCATTATTGGACCCAGTCTTTTCATTATCGGACATGGACAGCCTGTCTCCTGAAATCCTATATAGGCAATATATTCTCGGTGAACTGTTTGTGCCTGCACAAGAGAAACTGTCAAGTGGAAGCCTTTGCTTCACCGAAGGCTGATCTGAATATCCGAAAGGAACGAGCGATGTCTGCAGATAGCAATCAAAAGACAACCGACAAGAACGATCTCATCATCGCAGGTGGCGGCTATGTCGGGCTTGTGACTGCTGTTGCCGTCAAGTCTGCCGCTCCTCATCTTTCTGTGACGGTTATTGACGGCGCCCCAGCTGGCGCATGGAAAAAAGATCCACGCGCGTCATCCATTGCTGCCGCTGCCTCTCGGATGCTCGACAAGCTTGGCTGCTGGCAGGAAATCGTCACCGACGCCCAGCCCATCACCGAAATGGTTGTCACCGATTCCCGTACATCCGATCCTGTCCGCCCTGTGTACCTCACCTTTGCAGGCGACGTTAACCCCGGTGAGCCGTTCGCGCATATGGTTGAAAACCGTGTTCTCAACACCGCACTTCACAAACAGGCAGATAAACTCGGCATCACCTTTATCGAAGGCATGAGTGTCGAGAATTTCGAAACCAATCCCGAATCCGTCACTGTCAAGCTGGCAAATGGCGAAACGCTCATCACACGCCTGCTGATTGCAGCCGACGGCGCAAAGTCGCGCCTGCGTGACATCGCTGGCATCAAGACGGTCAACTGGGATTATGACCAGTCTGGCATTGTCTGCAACGTCGCTCATGAACGTCCGCATGGGGGCCGCGCCGATGAACATTTCCTGCCTGCCGGTCCGTTCGCAATTCTCCCCCTTACCGGCAACCGCAGTTCGCTCGTCTGGACAGAACGCACGGCAGATGCCGAACGGCTGATTCGTGAAGACGATTTCATTTTCGAAGCCGAACTTGAGCGGCGTTTCGGCCATCGCCTTGGTGCACTGACAGTCGAAGGCCCGCGCCGCGCATTCCCGCTCGGACTGACACTGGCGCGTGAATTCGTGAAGCCACGATTTGCGCTGGTCGGTGACGCTGCGCACCGCATCCATCCGATTGCCGGCCAAGGCCTCAATCTTGGCTTCCGCGATGCTGCAGCCATTGCCGAAGTGATTGTCGAAACAGATCGGCTTGGGCTCGATATTGGCTCCTTTGCGGCCCTTGAACGCTATCAGGCTTGGCGTCGCTTCGACACCGTGCAGATGGGTGTCACGACCGATGTATTGACCAAGTTGTTCTCCAACGACAATCCCGCTATTCGCACGATCCGCGACATCGGCCTTGGCCTTGTTGACCGCGTGCCAAGCCTCAAATCCTTCTTCATCAAGCAGGCAGCTGGCCTTTCAGGCGATACGCCACGTCTTTTGCAGGGCGAAGCGATTTAGGCTCCAAACCCAATTAAACATTTGATCAAATTACTTCTTCATGATTCACTCTCCTGATAACGGGAGTTTTGGAGCATGGCAGGAGAATTCTGGCTTGATGATCGGCAATGGGCAGTGATCGCTCCTTTGCTTCCAACGAACCAACCCGGCGCGCATCGAACTGACGACCGCCGGGTGATTAGCGGCATCATCCATGTGCTGCGCACTGGCTGTCGGTGGCAGGATTGCCCCGCTGTCTACGGTCCCTCGACAACCATCTACAATCGTTTCCATCGTTGGTCTGCCAAAGGCATATGGCGGCAACTATTCGAAGCACTGGTGCAGACGACCAATCGCGACATTCACATGATCGACAGCACCACCGCAAAGGCGCACCGATCTGCTGCTGGCGGAAAAGGGGGGCGGAAGCTCAAGCCATCGGTCGATCGCGAGGCGGCAGATCGACAAAAATACATGCTGTTGTCGATGGTTGTGGCCGCCCAGTCGCACTGAGAATAACCCCTGGGCAGCGCGGTGACGCTCCCATTGCCATCCCACTGCTTGAGCCACTGCCGCCAAGCAACCTGTGCGCTGCCGATACGGCTTACGATAGCAACGCGTTACGCGATTTTCTCAAAGCTCGCGGCACTGAACCGGTCATTCCAAATAATCCGACCCGTAAGCGGATCAAACCTTTCAACCCAATTGCCTACCGCCGCCGAAACATCATCGAACGCACCTTTTGCCGCCTCAAGGACTGGAGGAGGGTCGCGACACGATATGACAAGCTCATGCTGAACTTTACAGCCACATGCTATATCGCTGCCATCGTCACATGGTGGCTCAATTGAGTCTGGACCCTAGAGCATTTCCAGCAAAATTGGGAACCGGTTTTGCGTTCAGAAATGCGTCAAAACAAATAGATAGAGTCTGTCCAGAAAAAGGACCCTCACTTTTCGGGAATAACGCAATGCTTCCTGATGGCAAAGGCTTCAACGTCTGCTAGAAAAAAGCACGCACGAGCTTAGGCGTCGGGGGACTCGCGAGCATATGCATACGGATGACAGATTGATCGACAAAGCCGTCCGCATGCAGAGCGGCTTATTTTCAGCAGAATTGCTGCACCGATTATCCAAGGTTGCAGGCGCGCTTGCTGTTTTGGTGGCCATCGCTGTCACCGTGATTTATTCCATCTCGAAACCGGACAACAACTGGGACATGATCCCCTATATCGCCACCGCGATAGAGGATCGTTATCCTGATGCCGTAGCGCTTCATGACGAAACATGGCGACTGGTCGCAGCTGCGACCTCGCAAAACGAGATCAACGCTCTGAAATACGCCGGTGATTACCGTCGCGCCCAATGGGAAAGTCCCGATAACTTTCAGTCACAACTCATCATGTACAGGGTCAAGGTCGGTTACGTGCAAATGTTGCGTCTGATCGAACCCTATACAGGACTCGTCCTGGGAGGACATCTCATCAGTCTTGCAGCAGCCATTGCTTCTGGTCTGATTATCCTCGCGATCCTTGCCTATTATAACGCCCTTCAAGCCGGTCTTCTAGTCGGACCTGCCCTTCTGTTGGCAGGCTTTGGACCAATGACCTCGGCAGTCTTTCCGGACATCGTTCTCGCCGCATTTTCCTTTGCAGCCATTTTTGCTCTGTTGAAAGAGCGCGACTGGCTCGCATCTATTCTGCTCGTTCTGTCATTCACGATCAGGCCCGATAATATAATTATGATTTTTGCCCTGCTGATTGCTGCGGTGCTCTTTGGCTGGCGCAAACTCCCCTTGCTCGCAGCATTCGTCGCATCGGTGATCATAGGCCTCGTTATATCAAGTCACACCGGGCATACCGGCTGGTGGGCGCATCTCTATTTCACCTGCATCGAAATGCAGCATTCAATGGCTGGCTTCAAGCCAGACTTCTCACTCGCGCTTCTCGTCAAAGCCTATGTTCGCGGGATCATTTTGGCTCTGTATCTTGAAAGCTGGCCTTCAATCCTTTTGGTATCGCTGGTTGCTTGGGCGGCAATGGCGAGAGCCGGGATCAACACGACGATTCCGCGGCTCAATGGCATTATCTTCGCCATGTTCATCGGAATGCTCGGCAAGTTCGTCTATTTTCCGATGCCCTATGACCGCTTCTTTTTCAATATGCTCATAACAATGGTGTTGATGCTGTCCCTCGCATGGGCCACACACACAAACAGGAAGATCGTCTGAAGCCAGCACTGGAAGCGATGGCAAGACGCCCTATGTGAGGTGTTACCCCAAACAGAGGAGTTTCCCATGGACAGAAAAGCAACGGCGGTCTGGAAAGGTACACTCAAGGACGGCAAAGGCACGCTCAACACGCAAAGCGGCGCGTTGAAAGATTTGCCTTACGATTTCAAGGCACGCTTTGAAGACGAAAGCGGGCGCGCTGGCACCAATCCTGAAGAACTGCTTGGAGCGGCACATGCAGGCTGCTTCGCAATGCAGCTTTCCGCACTTCTGACAGAGCACGGCACGCCACCTGAGAAGCTGGAAGCCACCGCTGCTGTAACGGTTGGCCCTGCCTCCGGCGGTGGTTTTTCAATCTCGCGCAGCGCTTTAACACTCAGCGCCACCATACCCGGTATTTCAGCAGACGACTTTGCGAGCCTTGCCAAGAAAGCAAAGGAATCCTGCCCTCTTTCCAAGGCACTGGGCGCGATTGAAGTAACTTTGGATGCGAAGCTCGTCTGAGCGATCACTCCACAAAAAGCAGGCCACTCTATAGTTTAGAGCGCGTTTCGATCTGATTGGATCAGATCGGCCGCTCTAATTATCTGTTTTAACGCGCATCTTTATCCGAAAATCGTTTCACACTTTTCGGGATGCGCTCTAAACTGCAGAGTGACCTTTGTGCGCCCAGCCGGGCGCACGGCGCGCTATGCCGCTTTTTTACTCCGGCAAATGACAGACAGCCTCAATATTGTGCCCATCGGGATCAATCACGAAGGCCGCGTAATAGTCCGGATGGTAGTGCTCACGCAGCCCGGGCTTACCATTGTCACGACCGCCTGCTGCAAGTGCTGACTCATAGAAGCGATCAACCTCAGATCGCGTGCCAGCCGAAAAAGCTACATGCAACACGCCTTCAAGTTTTGAGCCTTTTTGCTTGCCGATCCAGAATTCCGGCTTGCCGTTGCGGCCATAACCGACCCACTCACCGAATTCCATCGCCCGAGTGATGCCCAACGGCGACAAAGCCGCATCGTAAAATGCACGGGATTTAGGCATGCTGGAAATGTTGAAACCGATATGATCGAGCATGAAAGACCTTCAAAGCAGCGGTGAACTCTACTGAATAGATCAGATATCGGCGAAACGGCAAAGATCAAGTCTCTGCCAATAGATCAATAAAAGAAAAGGGAGGCTAAGCCTCCCTTCGTATTCGTTTATCAGAGCAGGATTTAGACCCGGCGCTCGACCATCATCTTCTTAATCTCGGCAATCGCCTTGGCAGGGTTGAGACCCTTCGGGCAAGTCTGCGCACAGTTCATGATCGTGTGGCAGCGATAGAGACGGAACGGATCTTCGAGGTTGTCGAGACGTTCGCCCTTGGCTTCATCGCGGCTGTCGATCAGCCAGCGATAGGCCTGAAGCAGTACAGCTGGACCGAGATAGCGGTCGCCGTTCCACCAGTAGCTTGGGCACGAGGTCGAGCAACAAGCGCAGAGAATGCACTCGTAAAGACCGTCAAGCTTCTGGCGATCTTCGTGGCTCTGCAGCCATTCCTTCTGTGGCTCAGGCGAAACCGTCTTGAGCCAAGGCTCAATCGAACGGTGCTGGGCGTAGAAGTTGCTCAGATCCGGCACAAGGTCCTTCACCACCGGCATATGCGGCAGCGGATAAACCTTGATGGAGCCCTTGATCTCGTCCATGCCCTTGGTGCAGGCGAGCGTGTTTGCGCCATCGATGTTCATTGCGCAGGAACCGCAAATGCCTTCACGGCACGAACGGCGCAGCGTCAGCGTCGGATCGATCTTGTTCTTGATATAGAGCAGACCATCGAGCACCATCGGGCCGCAATCATCGCGATCGATATAATAGGTATCGATGCTTGGATTTGCGTCATCATCCGGCGACCAGCGATAAATACGGAACTCCGTTACATTCTTGGCACCATCTGGACGCGGCCAGGTCTTGCCTTCCTGCATACGGGAGTTTTTGGGAAGTGCGAGTTCAACCATTGCTCATTCCCTCGATCAATAAACGCGCTTCTTGGGCGCAATCTTGGCCAAGCTGATGCCGCCTTCATCCTCGGTCGTCAGCGGATCGAGATGAACTGGGCGGTAATCAAGCTTCACTTCGCCATCTGGCGACAGCCACGACAGGGTGTGTTTACGCCATTCGGCGTCGTTACGGTCAGGGAAATCCTCGTGTGCATGTGCACCGCGGCTTTCGTGACGGGCTTCAGCCGAAACGACTGTCACCATCGCGTTCGCCATCAGGTTTTCCAGCTCCAGTGTCTCAACCAGATCGGAGTTCCAGATCATCGAACGGTCGCTGACCTTAATGTCGGGCAGTTCTTTCCAGATTGTCGACATGCGCGCGACACCCTGCTTAAGCGACTCATCCGTGCGGAACACGGCAGCATCTTCCTGCATGGTGCGCTGCATCTTCTCGCGCAGTTCTGCGGTCGGCGTCGAGCCGTTGGCATAACGAAGGCGATGGAAACGATCCATGATCTTTTCAACAGCGGCTTCGTTGATATCAGGGATCTTGGCGGCGCGGTCGATGACCTCGCCTGCACGGATCGCAGCCGCACGGCCAAACACCACCAGATCGATCAGCGAGTTGGAGCCGAGACGGTTGGCACCATGTACTGATGCGCAGCCTGCTTCGCCAACAGCCATCAGGCCCGGCTGAACGCGGTCTGGATCTTCCGAGGTTGGGTTCAGCACTTCACCCCAATAATTGGTTGGAATGCCACCCATATTATAGTGAACTGTCGGCAGAACCGGGATCGGTTCCTTGGTCACATCGACGCCTGCGAAAATCTTGGCCGACTCGGAAATACCCGGCAGACGTTCATGCAGAACAGCCGGATCGAGATGGTCAAGATGCAGATAGATGTGGTCCTTGTTCTTGCCAACGCCGCGACCAGCGCGGATTTCCATGGTCATGCAGCGCGAGACAACGTCACGCGAAGCAAGATCCTTGGCGGAAGGCGCATAACGCTCCATGAAGCGCTCACCTTCGGAATTGACGAGATAGCCGCCTTCACCGCGTGCGCCTTCAGTAATCAGGCAACCTGCGCCATAAATACCGGTTGGGTGGAACTGAACAAATTCCATATCCTGAAGTGGCAGACCAGCACGTGCCGCCATACCGCCACCGTCACCGGTGCAGGTGTGAGCAGAAGTAGCCGAAAAATAGGAACGTCCGTAACCACCGGTCGCCAGAACCACCATCTTGGCGGAAAAGCGATGGATCGTACCGTCGTCGAGGTTCCAGGCAACAACACCGGTGCAGACGCCGTCAGTCATGATCAGATCGAGCGCAAAATATTCGATGAAAAACTGCGCATTATTCTTAAGCGACTGGCCATAAAGCGTGTGCAGGATGGCGTGGCCGGTACGGTCAGCAGCAGCGCAGGTGCGCTGTACCGGCGGACCATCACCAAAGTTCTGCATGTGGCCACCGAATGGGCGCTGATAAATCTTACCTTCTTCGGTACGCGAGAAAGGAACGCCGTAATGTTCCAGCTCATAGACCGCGGCAGGCGCTTCACGCGCCAGATATTCCATGGCATCAGTATCGCCCAGCCAGTCCGATCCCTTAACGGTATCGTACATGTGCCACTGCCAGCTATCCGGACCCATATTCTTGAGCGAAGCCGCAATACCACCCTGCGCCGCAACCGTATGGGAGCGCGTCGGGAAAACCTTGGTGATGCAAGCCGTCTTCAGACCCTGTTCGGCCATGCCAAGCGTTGCACGCAGTCCGGCACCACCGGCACCAACGACGACGACATCGAACTTGTGATCGACGAACGTATAGGACTTTTCGCCCGCAGCACTGGCTGCATTGTTTTCTGCACTAGCCATCAGGCTCTCAACCTCCGAAGCTCAGCTTGAGGATCGCGTAAACGCAGGCAACGCCAACAACAACCGTGAAGAAGGTGTTGAGCATAACCAGCAGGACCTTCAGGCCTTCGCCGTGAATGTAATCTTCAATAATGACCTGCATGCCAAGTCGCATGTGGTAGACACCGGTCAGCACGAACAGCGCCATCACGAGCGCTGTGAAAGGATGTGCCAGAACGGCCTTCACTTCCGCATAGCTCGCGCCATTGAGCGAGATAACCAGACCAATGAAAAACAAAACAAGCGGCACGAGCGCGACAGCACTCATACGCTGAAACCAGAAATGGCCGGTGCCTTCCTTGGCCGACCCCAGACCGCGAACCTTGCCGAGAGGCGTACGCATATCGCTCATGTCAGAATTCCTTTCAGCGCACCGCGAAGGCAACAACCCAGACAAGGATCGTCGCAGGCAGCGAGAAGGCCAGCGTCAGCCATGCAATCTTGCTGGCCGTGTGCTTTTCAAGTCCGGCACCCATGTCCCAGATGAAATGGCGTATGCCGCCAGCCAGATGGTGCAGCAGCGCCCACGTATAGCCAAACAGCACCAGATAGCCGATCCAGGAATTATAAACCCAGCTCACCGTGTTGAATGCATCTTCGCCGATTGCAGCAGCGATCAGCCATGCAGCAAGCAGAAGGGTTCCAAAATAAAGCGCGCCACCAGTGATACGATGAATGATGGACATCGTCATCGTGACTTTCGGTCGATAAATCGACAGATGTGGCGACAAAGGACGCTGACGCGTAACGGTCGGTTGTGTCATGGCTCTCGTGGGCTTCCCTGACGTTTCTACCCATTTCATAGTGCCGGAGTTTTATTTGGCATAATGAAACGAATGGCCGGTTTTTCAAAACCGAGTTCGATGTCGCTCACAACGCAGGGAACAGAATTTTCGATCCTGCGCCGGCACGACCCAGAAAATGTGGCTTGATCGTGTCGCACGACCCTATGTGGCGCTTTCTACTGCGCTTTTACCATCACGTCAAAGAAGCTTTTTCACGAAAAGACTAACAATTGGTCGCACCCGGACGACACTTTCGCGTGATTTGGGAATTTAAACGATTGAAGACCGGGATTCCCAAAAACATGTGTAATTTCATCCACTTTTGCGGATGAAGCCTAGTTGCCGAAGCGAATCACATAGCTCGACCAGTCGGCAGCAGTTGCGATCTGCTCATAAAGCTTACGACCATCTTCGGGTACACGCGGCGCATTGAGCACCAGCTTCGACCAGCTGCGTTCTTCTGCCTTGTCGGCCAGCAAATCGATGAGCGCCTTGGCGATGCCTTTGCCGCGGTGATCGTGATGCACATAGATATGATCCACCTGCCCTGCACGAAGCCCCGATACCGGCTCGGGGAGATCATAGAAGATCACAAAACCAACGAGATCGCCGTCAACGCGAGCGCCCAGAATTTCGGTAGCACGGTCCTGCAACAAATGCTCCGCGTAAAACTCGTCCGGACGACGCGGCGCGCCGCGCTTCAATGCCTGCGCATAGCTTGCAAGCAGCGGCGCGAACTCGTGGGCATCGCGCAGATGAAGAAGCGCTATATCGACGGCATGATCTACGGTCATGAGCAATCTTTCCCTCAAAATATATTTCCTGAAATCGGAAACATCTCAATGTTAAACAAGTGCTGGGCGTAGACAAGAGCCCTGCCCATACCAAAGTGCATCGAGTGAAACTCATTAGGCTTTGATTAAGCCCGAGTGGCGCTTGAACTTTATCAAGGCGTGATGGGTTAGCGTCTTAGCGCCTTGGTATAAAAGTAAAGCCCATTGCATGCGAAATCAGCTCAGCCTGCGGCCATTGTTGATGCCCCGAAACTCGACCACATTGTCATCGAGCATCATCGGTAGCGCTGTGCGAACACAATTACGGCCATTCTTCTTGGCTTCGTAGAGCGCGCCGTCGGCCCGCTTGTAAACATCGGAAAAGTAGTCATCAAACTCCATTTCCGTAACACCAAAACTCACTGCGAAGGCAACATCGCCCGAAACACCGGGAAGTGTGATATCGGCACAGGCCAGGCGCGCCCTTTCTGCAAACCGCCATGCCGATTGGATCGTATGGCCGGGAAGCAGAACAGCAAACTCCTCGCCGCCCATGCGCGCAGCAATCCCACCTTTGGAGGCCGCCGAACGGCGCAATTCATCGGCAAAAGCCGCAATCACCCGGTCGCCCAGCGCATGTCCATGGGTGTCGTTGATCGACTTGAAGTAATCAATATCGCAGACAATGAGCGAGAGTGCCTGTCGAACACGCTTTGATTTATCAATTGCAGCTTCTGCCCGGAACTCAAACCCCCGTCGATTAAGAAGGCTCGAAAGCTGATCGGTTTCCGAGCGCAACGTGACGTCGGAAATCAATTCACCCATGAGACTCAGCAAAAGTAGCAAACCCGCCGCAACCGAGAGCCCTGCTCCAATTGATTGCACCAGCAGCGCATAGTCAGTGCGAACATAGTCGTTCGGATCAACACCAACCCCACCCACCAGCGAGGCCAAGACTGGCTTGATCAGAAAATGAATGGCGCTGATCGTAAACAGCCCCGCCATGAGCCCATCAAGCGCGCCCCAGGACCGTCCAAACGGTCGATTTTGTGCACGCGTGTTTGAGCGCCCGCGCATGATCACCCAGACGGCAAGCATCAATGTCAGGAAATAAGGCGACTGATACAGAACTTGGCCAACCATCTCGCTGCGTGCAATGTCGTAAATGCCATAGACCAGCGACAGTGATCCGATCAGCAGCAACCCGAGCGGCCACCATGGAACCGTCGAGGAGTACATGCGCGCAAGTCCAATCACCAGACAGGCCAGCGTCATGAAATAAGCGCCAAAGGCCAGCATATAGCCAAGTTTCTGATTTGGGATCGATGGGATCAGCAGTTCTGTGAGGAAGTAGAGCATCGCGAAAACGAAGCCCATTGCAAAAACCGGTGCAGCAGCATTGTCGCGCGCAAAGGCCGCAATACCGAGAAAGGTAAACACAAACAGACCCGAAACGGTCATATTGATCAGGAGTATGAACTCTGCTCCGTCCATCCGCGCTTTCCGGCATACGCCTACGGACCATTCCTATAGGTCCGCATTCCCCGATCCGATTACCCGACAAGACCGCTCGTTTCAGCCAAACTGAAGAAGCATTTGCCAACCCCACGCATCGCGTTTTCCAGAAATCGATATATACTCTTGGACCGATGCATAGATTAAATAAAGTAGAACGTCCTCTGTACGCCACGAGGGCGCACGGCGCTCTAACGCATTATACATTCAAAGCATAAAAATGCAGCTAATTTAGCACGTAAACCTTTCATTTCAGACAGTGCCCTAAGCACAAAAAGCCGACGGATTACTCCGGCGGCTTTTTTCAAATTTGTTCAAAATCTCTCGAAAGAACGATTAGAACGTGTCGCGTTTTATTGCACCCATGGTGCTCGCTCTAGATTCATTTAATTGCCGCATGTTCGCGAACGTTAAATGAATCCATTTAACTGCGACATGCTTTAGTTCCAGTCGCGGATATCCACGAAATGACCAGCAATAGCAGCGGCAGCAGCCATCGCAGGCGAAACCAGATGCGTGCGTCCCTTGAAGCCTTGACGGCCTTCAAAGTTGCGGTTTGAGGTCGATGCGCAACGTTCGCCCGGCTTAAGCCGATCATCATTCATGGCAAGGCACATGGAGCAGCCCGGCTCACGCCAGTCGAAACCAGCTTCGATGAAGACTTTGTCGAGACCTTCGGCTTCTGCCTGTTCCTTCACAAGACCCGAACCCGGAACAATCATTGCGCTTACGCCAGCGGCAACTTTCTTGCCCTTCGCCATACGTGCAGCGTCACGCAGATCTTCGATACGGCCATTGGTGCAGGAACCGATAAAGACGCGGTCAATCGTAATGTCGGTCATCTTGGTGCCTGGCTTCAGGCCCATATAGTCGAGCGCACGCCACTTCGATGCACGCTTGGTTTCGTCCTTGATCTCATCAGGATTAGGTACGATATCGGTGACGAACACCACGTCTTCCGGGGATGAGCCCCAGGAAACAACTGGCGAGATTTTGGCAGCATCCAGTTCGACTATCTTGTCGAAATGTGCACCTTCATCCGAATGCAGAGTCTTCCAGTAGCCAATCGCCTGATCAAGGGTTTCGCCCTTTGGTGCACGTGGCTTGCCTGTGATGTAAGCGAAGGTCGTCTCATCAGGTGCGATCAGACCGGCGCGTGCGCCGCCTTCAATCGACATATTGCAGACCGTCATGCGGCCTTCCATCGACAGCGAGCGAATGGCGCTACCGGCATATTCGATCACATAGCCTGTGCCGCCAGCCGTGCCGATCTCACCAATGATCGCAAGCGTGATATCCTTGGCGGTGACGCCTGGGGCCAGCTCACCATCAACACGCACCAGCATGTTCTTGGCTTTTTTCTGGATCAGTGTCTGGGTGGCCAGAACATGTTCGACTTCCGAAGTGCCGATACCGTGTGCAAGCGAACCGAAAGCACCATGCGTCGACGTGTGGCTGTCGCCGCAGACAATCGTCATACCCGGCAGTGTAAAGCCCTGCTCAGGTCCAACAATATGGACGACGCCCTGACGCTTGTCGCGCTCGGAATAATATTCAACGCCGAAATCAGCAGCGTTCTTGGCCAGAGCTTCGACCTGAATACGGCTTTCCTCGTTCTTGATGCCGTTGATACGGTCAGGCGAGGTCGGCACGTTGTGGTCGACAACAGCCAGTGTTCTCTCTGGATGGCGCACCTTGCGGCCGGTCAAGCGCAGACCTTCAAAAGCCTGCGGGCTTGTCACTTCGTGCACAAGATGGCGATCAATATAAAGGAGGCAGGTACCATCGTCCTGCTGATCCACTACATGGTCGTCCCAGATCTTGTCATAAAGTGTACGCGGCGCGCTCATTGCGAGAGTTCCTTTGAATAGTTCTTAATTGAGCTGTCATATGCACTCACCTTGGCGTTTCGTCAAGAAAGCGAAACCGCAACAGGGTGTCGCAGTAATAATCTTGCGTGATTTAGGCAAAATTATGCGCGATATTATGCGAAGCATTTTGATTTTGGCAAACAAAAAAGGCGGCCAATGGCCGCCTTTTTAAAGATCTCTGCTTCAAAACTTATTCAGCAGCGGTCTTGGCAGCCTGCGCCTGGGCAGCTGCGGCTAGCTTGTCAGCTTCACGCTCGGCCTTGGTGCGGTTGTCTTTCTTTTCAGCAATACGAGCAGCCTTACCGGTGAGGCCACGGAGGTAGTAAAGCTTCGCGCGACGGACTTTACCGCGGCGAACCAGTTCAACGCCTTCTACGATTGGCGAATAAACAGGGAATACGCGCTCTACGCCTTCGCCGTAAGAAATCTTACGAACGGTGAAATTTTCGTTGATGCCAGCGCCGGAACGGGCAATGCAAACGCCTTCATAGGCCTGCACACGGGTACGTGTACCTTCGGTAACGCGAACCTGAACGCGAACGGTGTCGCCTGGCTGGAAATCTGGAAGTGTGCGCTTTTCAGCGATCTTTGCTGCCTGTTCGGCTTCAAGCTGACGAATGATGTCGGTCATCGTCTGACTCCTTCTGAATTCTTCTCAAACAGTCAGAGCGCTCTGCACTTGCCGCCAAGCAACCTTGGCCTTGCGGCTATGCCCAAAGAATCAGGCAGGAGCGGTACACCATTTATTGGTTTACGGACGTCTCGGGCTTTGCCCGAACCGGATATTACGATGTCGGATTTCCCCGAACTGGCAGGCTCATACAGCATCGCCATCAACTTGTCACGCCCTGTCAGAAATTTTCGTAGCCAGTAGTCCAAGACTGTGCCACTCTTATTGTCAACAATAAGAGCTTAAATTGCAAACAATCTCAATAAGCTACTACTAAAATGGGGACAAAATGACTATCAAAAATCCATCACCCTCATTGTATAATGAGGACTTAGCACCGGCTGAAGACCGAAAATGGGGCGCATTCAGCATTTTCAACGTCTGGACATCGGACGTGCATAGCCTCTGGGGCTATTATCTTGCCGCAAGTCTCTTTCTTCTTTGCGGCAGCTTCCTGAATTTTGTGATCGCCATTGGGATCGGATCGTTGGTGATTTTCTTTCTGATGAGCCTCGTGGGCAATGCCGGTGTGCGAACGGGCGTGCCATTTCCGGTCTTGGCGCGCGCATCGTTTGGAACTTTCGGCGCAAACTTTCCAGCACTCGTACGCGGCATCGTCGCCTGTTTCTGGTATGGTGCGCAGACTGCCGCCGCATCCGGGGCGATCGTCGCCCTCCTCATTCGCAATGAAAGCGTTCTCGCCTTCCATCAGAACAGCCACATGCTTGGCCATTCGACACTGGAAGTCATGTGCTACGTTCTGGTCTGGGCAGCCCAGCTTCTCATCATCCAGCGTGGCATGGAAACGGTACGTAAATTTCAGGATTGGGCAGGCCCCGCGGTCTGGATAATGATGCTGATCCTTGCGATCTATCTTCTTATCAAGTCGGGCACATTCTCGTTCGGCAGCGAAATTCCACGCGATATCCTTCTTGAAAAGACCAAGGATGCGGGTGTCACCGGCGAACCTGGCTCCTTTGCAGCGCTTGCTGCTGTTTCGGCAACCTGGATCACCTATTTTGCAGCACTTTATCTCAACTTCTGCGACTTCTCGCGCTACGCGAAGGATGAGGCTTCTCTGCGCCGTGGCAATCTTTGGGGCTTGCCCGTCAACCTTCTGGCATTCTGTCTCGTCGCAGGCGTAACGACCACCGCCGCCTTTACGGTTTATGGTGAAGTGCTTCTCCATCCTGACCAGATTTCTGCGAAATTTGACAGCTGGTTCCTTGCGCTTCTAGCAGCTTTGACCTTCACAGTAGCGACGCTGGGTATCAACGTGGTTGCAAACTTCGTGTCAGCTTCATTCGATTTTTCCAACACCTTCCCACAGAAAGTGTCATTCAAACGCGGTGGTGTAATTGCGGCCTTGATCGCGCTTATTCTCTATCCGTTCGCACCATGGGAAACGGGTGCAGCACATTTTGTGAACTTCCTAGGCTCCACCATGGGTCCGATTTTCGGCATCATGATGGTCGATTATTATCTGTTGCGCCGTGGCAAGATAAACGTTGCCGACCTTTATCAGGAGAATGGAGAATTCCGTTTCCAAAATGGCTGGCACATCAAAGCGTTTATCGCTTTTGGAATTGGCGCACTATTCTCATCGATCCTGCCGATGACGACCAATATCCTGCCTGCATGGTGGGCGACCTATGGTTGGTTCTTTGGTGTCGCAATTGGTGGTGGCGTCTATTTTGTGCTCCGTAAATCCGCTGCACAACAACAGTCCGTGGCAAAGCCCCACATGGCCTGATCGTTAAACAAAAAATGCCCGGCATTCACCGGGCATTTTTATTCAACTGCCAATACGCCCAAGATGGGTATCATTAAAGCCGGTCCCGTATTTGAGACCAAACCCAAGCGCACGATCCACGCCAATATGTACGGCCCAGATAAGAGCAATCGCAAAGCAAAGCGGCCAGCTCATCACCCAGCCCAGCACAGACAGCAGCACCACGCCAATCCAGCTATGCGCTATATTATAAACCACCGCACCTGTGCGTGGGCCTTTCAGATAGGCAAAGAACGACAGATCCGGCGCGAGAATAAGGATCGCGAAAAGCCACCAGCTCACGCCACTGATCCAGTAAGCGCCGAGCGCCAGCAGCGCTAACGAAAGACTTTCAAGCCGCTGGATCAGGTTCATTTGCGTTTGGCCTCTCGATAGGCTTCCCAAAGATCAGGACGCCGTTCCTTTGTGATGCGTAGAGCCTCAGTATGCCGCCATTTATCAATCGCGCCATGATTCCCGGATGTCAGGATTTCAGGGATGGATCGCCCTTCCCAAACCTGCGGGCGCGTATAATGCGGATGCTCTAGAAGTCCGGTCTCGAAGCTTTCCGTTTCGCCCGATTCGCGATTGCCCATGACGCCCGGAAGAAGACGCACAATAGCGTCGAGCAATACGATTGCCGCTGTCTCGCCACCCGAAAGGATATAATCACCGATCGATATTTCTTCGAGCTCACGCCCTTCGATCACCCGCTCGTCCACGCCCTCAAAGCGTCCGCAAAGGATAATAGCACCCGGACCGTCCGCCAGTTCACGCACGCGCTTCTGCGTCAGTGGCGCACCGCGCGGGCTCATCAACAGCATAGGGCGATTATCCGCGACCGAATCAAGCGCACGCGCCACAACATCCGGCTTCATCACCATGCCTGCCCCGCCACCGGAAGGTGTGTCGTCAACCATGCGGTGCTTGCCCTCGGTAAAATCACGGATCTGCACCGTATCAAGCGACCATGTGCTTTCGGCGAGTGCTTTGCCAGCCAGAGAAATACCCAATGGTCCGGGAAACATTTCGGGATAAAGCGTCAGAACGGAAGCATGAAATGTCTGCTCGGCTCTATCCGTCTCAGGCAGATCGATCATGATTTCTTCGGCCGCTTCTTTTCGCTCTGGGGCTTGTTATCTTCACGAAGTGGATTGTCGTCTTCGTCCGCGATCAACCCCGCCGCATGCGGATCGACACGTATCGTGCCTTCCTCAAAATTGATCTCCGGTACTGCTGCTTCCGTGAAAGGGATCAGCATGGGGCGCTTGCCCTTGAGGCTCAGTTCAATCAGATCGCCACCGCCAAAATCGAAAACGGCACTGACAACGCCATAAGACTTGCCGTCAGCATCAAGTGCTTCAAGGCCAATCAGATCAGTTTGAAAAAACTCATCCTCATCAAGATCATCATCCGACAATTGCGAACGATCGATAAAAAGCTCGGTTCCGTTCAACGCTTCGGCAGCATTGCGATCATTAACACCTTTAAAGCGTACAACCACCA
Organism: Ochrobactrum quorumnocens; assembly: GCF_002278035.1. NCBI lineage: Bacteria > Pseudomonadati > Pseudomonadota > Alphaproteobacteria > Hyphomicrobiales > Brucellaceae > Ochrobactrum > Ochrobactrum quorumnocens. The sequence goes on from NZ_CP022604.1 coordinate 2,351,581, forward strand.
CAGTCTTGGCCGAACGTGCCTCAAGCACCTCATAGGCTTTGCCCTGTGCATCATAGAGCTGGCCATAGTCGGCAATCGCCAGCGGGTCGTCGGTATATGTCTTGACCCGGACTTCGCCGCGTATGCCATGGGCGGCTCCAATAACGGCAAGCTGAATAGGGTTCTCTGGGCGCGACATGAAAATTTCCGTAATTAAGGGCTGTTTTATACCGCTTACTCAATTTCCTGTAAAAACGCCAAGAAAAATACAATTTCGCATCTTTACGGCTGGGCAACCTATCAATGGCAAACTGGGTAGATTGTAATGGAAGCAGTGAAACCCGGCCATGACGACACAGAGCGAAATCCTGATCCCGGCCCGCGCCGATCTTGCGGCCGCGCGCGAAGAATGGCTGAAAACGCTGAAAGATATGCGCCGTCTTTCCGAAAACACGCTTGAAGCCTATGAACGCGACACGCGCCAGTTTCTGCATTTTCTAACCCATCATCTGGGAGAACCGCCCTCAATCAAGGATGTCGGTAATCTGCGTGTTGCTGATCTGCGTTCGTTTCTTGCCAATCGCCGCAATGATGGCGTGGGTGCGCGCACGCTTGGTCGTGGTCTTGCCGGTGTACGGTCACTGCTGCGGCATCTGGAAAAACGTGGTCTGGTCAATGCGGCTGGTGCGGCTGCGATACGTGCGCCCCGCCAGCCAAAATCGCTGCCAAAGCCCCTCACCGCAGAAGATGCGTGCCGTGTTGTTGCAGCTGATGGACAGATGGCAGAGGAGCCGTGGATTGCAGCACGCAATGCTGCGGTCCTGACGCTTCTCTATGGCTGTGGTCTGCGTATCTCGGAAGCGCTTGGGCTTGCCGGTGACGCGCTCAATGACGCTTCCGCCCTCTCGATCTCAATCACTGGTAAGGGCGGCAAGGCACGCATAGTGCCACTGCTTCCGGCGGTGCATCGTGCGGTCGCACAATATCGCGCGCTTTGTCCGTTTGATCTTTCCGTCGAAAAGCCGCTGTTCCGCGGTGCCAAGGGAGGGATACTGCATTCGGCAATCATCCAGCGAGAAATGCAAAAGCTCCGTGCCGGTCTTGGTCTGCCGGATACTGCAACGCCACATGCGCTGCGCCATTCTTTTGCCACGCATCTTTTGGGTCGCGGTGGTGATCTGCGCACCATTCAGGAATTGCTGGGCCATGCGAGCCTGTCGACCACGCAGGTCTATACCGGCGTCGATACGGCGCGACTTCTCGAAGTTTATGACAAGGCGCATCCGCGCGCCTGAAAATTGGCATTTAATATCGCGCCCGACCACCTATATTCTCTTTATGAAAAAGCTGTTTCTCCTGTTTGCCTGTGCCCTCTTTGCAAGCTCGATCCATGTTCGCGCGGAAGAGGCTTCCACGACCTGCACCACACGTGGTGTCAATCTGCTCGACGATCTGGACAAGAAAGACCCAAAACTCTGGGACGAGCTACGCGCAGAAACAGAGACCATTCCCAATCACAAAGGCATTATCTGGAAGATAGAAAAGGACGGACTGGCACCGTCTTATCTTTTCGGCACCATTCATCTCAGCGACCCTCGTGTGATGAAATTACCGGATACTGCTGCAAAGGCTTATGCGTCTGCCGACACCATCGTGATCGAAGCCACCGACGTTCTTGATCAGAAAGCTCTTTTTCGGCTCAAGTTGGAACAGCCGGAGCTGATGCTTTTTACCGATGGTACGACGCTACAATCGCATCTGCCACCCGATCGCCTTGCCGAAATCACCCAAAAGCTTGAGGCGCGCGGTATTGTTCTTGGCGCTGTCGCCAAAATGAAGCCGTGGATCGTCAGCAGCCTGCTGGCACTTCCCAAATGTGAGCGGGAACGAAAGCTGCGCGGCGAAGCGTTTCTCGATGGTCAACTTGCAGGGGACGCCGAAGAAGAAGGACGCCCCGTGGAAGGATTGGAGACAGCAGCCGAACAACTAGGCGCCATGAACAAGCTTCCGCTCGATTTTCATATGCGCAATCTGATTGCCACCGCTGATTTCGGCGACGCAATCGAAGACACCACAGAGACAATGATCGCCCTTTATCTTCAGGGCGAAGCCGGAATGATCATGCCCGCTCTACGCAAAATTGTTCCCGGTGATCTGACCGATGAAGACTATGATCTTTTCCAGAAAGTCATGCTCACCGACCGCAATCACACCATGGCGGAACGTGCAGCCCCACTTCTTGAGAAAGGCGGGATGTTCATTGCTGTTGGTGCGCTACATTTGCCCGGCAAAGAAGGTCTGGTCGAATTGTTACGCAATGAGGGTTATCGCGTCTCGGCAATGTAAGACGGAACAATCGGAACTTCTTTGCGTTAACTCTCCAATGGATACAACCAACTGGAGGAGAGCTAATGGTTGACCCACTCGATCCCCGTAATGATCCGCTGAACAGTCCGCGTCATGCCGACCCGCTCGCCAACCCCGTCGGAAGGCCGCCACAGCCCAGAGGAAGCAACGGCCTTATGCTGGCTGTTATTCTGGTAGCGGCCATTCTGATACTCGGCTATTTCTTTTATCGCGGCGGCAGTAGCACGGATACGGCAGCACCGGCGCCGCCTGCTGCACAGGGCGAAACCACGATGCCGCCCGCAGCACCGCCTGCAACTCCACCAGCCACACCGCCAGCACAAAACTAATCCTAAAAAAGGCCCGCTTTCGCGGGCCTTTTGCATACCGAGCTTAAACAACAATTACATATGGATCGGCTTGGCGAAGGTCGCCAGTGCCGATTCACGAACAGCTTCCGACATGGTTGGATGCGCATGGCAGGTACGTGCGAGATCTTCAGACGAACCACCAAACTCCATCAGAACAGCCAGTTCGTGGATCATTTCACCAGCATTATAACCAAGGATATGAGCACCCAATACGCGATCAGTTGCCTTGTCGGCGAGGATCTTCACGAAACCATCCGTGTGCAGCATGGCGCGTGCGCGACCGTTTGCCGTGAACGGGAACTTGCCGATCTTGTATTCGATGCCTGCGGCTTTCAGCTCTTCTTCGGTCTTGCCGACAGACGCTACTTCTGGCTGCGTGTAAACAACGCTTGGAATAACGTCAAAGTTTACGTGTCCAGCCTGACCGGCAATGATTTCAGCAACCGCGATGCCTTCGTCCTCGGCCTTGTGCGCAAGCATCGGGCCCTGCACAACGTCGCCGATGGCATAGATGCCTTCGACATTGGTGCGCCAGTGACCGTCGATTGCAATGCGACCGCGATCGTCGACATTCACGCCTGCTTCCGCAAGGCCAAGACCATCCGTGTAAGGACGGCGACCCGTGGAAATCAGAACGGCATCAGCGTCAATGGTTTCGGCATCGCCACCCTTGACTGGTTCAAAGGTCACTTTCGCACCCTTACCGGCCTTTTCAACGCCAGTAACCTTTGCGTTCAGCTTGAAAACAATACCCTGCTTTTCGAGAAGACGCTGGAACTGCTTGGATACTTCGCCATCCATCGCGCCAAGCACCTTGTCGAGATATTCGACAACGGTCACTTTCGCTCCCAGACGTGCCCAGACCGAACCAAGTTCGAGACCAATTACGCCGCCGCCAACGACAACTAAATGACCCGGAACCTTGTCGAAAGCGATTGCGCCGGTCGAGGACACAATGATTTTTTCATCAATGTCGACCTTGACGCCAGGAATGCCAGCAACGTCTGAACCGGTTGCGATGATGATGTTCTTAGCTTCGATTTCCTGAACAGTTCCGTCTTCAGCGGTCACGGAAACCTTGCCCTTGGCAACGATCTTGCCGGTGCCGATAAAAGGCGTGATCTTGTTTTTCTTGAACAGGAATTCAACGCCAGTGACGTTCGACTTTACCGTCGCGTCCTTGTGAGCCAGCATTTTTTCGAGGTTGAGCTTCGGCTTACCGATTTCAACGCCCAGCGTGTCGAAGGAATGACCGGCTTCAGCAAACACTTCGGATGCGTGCAGCAGCGCCTTGGAAGGAATGCAGCCAACATTGAGACAAGTGCCGCCAAAGGTCTTGCGCTTTTCCACAACAGCCACGGAAAGGCCGAGCTGTGCGGCCTTGATTGCGGCGACATAACCGCCAGGGCCGGTACCGATGACAACCACATCGTAAGACATTGAACTATCCTTCTTCAGTCTGATCCAGAATGGGTCGTTCTAAGACCCTTAAACTTTCATACGACCGGTAATCCGGTCATTCTTCTTCAGGCGAGCACGATTTGAAACGGAACGTTTCAAATTGCAGCGGCTTTTCAGGCTTCGCTGCACCAAAATCATACCCGTCCAGCGCCGTTGCCAGATCGGGAAACAGGATGGCCTGCGCTGCTGGCTCATCGGCCTTCGGCAGCACATCCGCTTCTGCACCTTCCTTCAGCGCGTAGACAACGCTTTGCCAGAGGCTGCAATCATCGAGGTCCTCCGGATCGGTGCCACCATTCTTGCAGTTATAGGTAATGAGCGCATAGGGGCGTGCAACCCCCTCTTCCGGCCAAATGACGAGGCCGGAGAGTTTGAACTCTGGCTTATCATCGGCAGTGATTGTGAATTCGTTGGTCGGTGCCGGGCTCATCTTGAGCGCATTGGACTGCGCGGCATGAAAAGTCAGCGTGTAGGCGTCACCCTGATCGCGATAAACAGCGCGGTTCTGCGTACAAGCGGCCTGAACGGCGCTTGAAAAAACCGTCACGGCCAGCGCCGATGCAGCCACCACCTTGAAGAGCTTCTTCACATCATGCATCTGTCGGTTCTCCTCGGTTGTCCGGCAGTTCGCGCTACTGCGCTTTCACGATGGCAAGTTTCAGACCAAGAGCAATGAAAACCACGCCGCTTGTTCTGTCGATCCATTTTGAAGCGCGCGAGAAAACGGCACGCATCTTAGGCGTCGTCATGAAAAGGCTGACACCGATAAACCACGAAATCAAAGTCGTGGCCATAACCACACCGTAACCAAGTTTGACTTCGGTTGGCGTATGAACGCTGATAACCGTCGAAAAGATGGAGAGGAAGAAGAAGACCGCCTTCGGATTAAGCGCATTAGCGGCAAAGCCCAGGCTGAAAGCCTTGAGTGCACTTTGCTTGCGGCTCGGCTCCTGCGCGGTCATATCGACATCGATCTTGGTGGCACCTGCGCGCAACGCCTTGATGCCGATATAGATCAGATAGGCGACGCCACACCATTTGACGATGTTGAAGAGATAGATCGACTGAGAAATGATCAGCCCCAGGCCAAGCACCGTATAGGTGACATGCATCATGAAGGCAGCACCAATGCCGAAGCTGGTGATGATCGCTTCGCGACGTCCCTGCATCAACGACTGACGGATCACCATCGCAAGATCAGCACCCGGCGAAACGATAGCAAAGACGAAAATCGCCATCAGAGATGCAAGTTCAAACAGATAGGGATGCATCACTTTTCCTTCGCTCCGCACCCGTCAGATGCGGACAACCGTCAAAAAACCAGATTGAAAAACATGAGCGCAAGCCCGACCAGCGAACCGATCCAGACGAGCGAGCGGATATAGGGAATACCCGCAAGATAAAGCGGAATATAGACAATGCGGCATGCAAACCAGATCCACGCACCGTAAAGCCCCCATCCGTGAGCATCGCCCTTGAACACAAGTGCAAGCGCCAAAGCGATAAATGCGGGATAGGTTTCGCGGAAATTATTGGAGGCACGTTCCGCGCGACCGGCAAGATGGCCGGTGGGTTTCAACCCATTGTCGCGCGGACCCGCATTCCATTGAGAGCCGAGTTCCTTCGTCACTGTCCAGCCCTGCAGGAGGATATGAAACACCAGCAGGACAACACTCCAGCCAATCAGCGGGAGAAAAGGTGACGCGGAAAATAAACCCGGCTCCATCACGTAATTCCTTGTTAAAGCATTTGAACCAAAAACTGCGAAGCCGTTTGGCGTTGGATAATGCGCAAAAACAAATAGTTACAGCGGCTCCAACGATTCAGTCTTAACTGAAACCGTTGTACGCGTCCCCTGAAAGCCGTGCCTTCAGGGGTATCGCATCTTACAGGTCGAGAACGAGACGTTCCGGATCTTCGAGGCTTTCCTTGACGCGGACGAGGAAGGTTACGGCTTCCTTGCCGTCAACGATGCGGTGATCGTAGCTCAGTGCCAGATACATCATCGGACGGATAACGATCTGACCGCCAACAACAACCGGGCGATCCTGGATCTTGTGCATACCGAGAATACCCGACTGCGGCGCATTGAGGATCGGCGAGGACATCAGCGAGCCGTAAACACCACCATTGGTGATGGTGAAGGTGCCGCCCTGCATGTCGCCAACCGAAAGCGAACCGTCGCGTGCTGCCTTGGCAAGACGTCCCAGTTCTTTTTCAACGCCAGCGATCGAAAGCTGATCTGCATCACGGATGACAGGAACAACAAGACCCTTGTCGGTGCCGACAGCCATGCCAACATGCGCAAAGTTCTTGTAGATGATGTCGGTGCCGTCGATCTCGGCGTTAACAGCCGGGATTTCCTTGAGCGCATGGGTTACAGCCTTCGTGAAGAAACCCATGAAGCCAAGCTTCACGCCGTGCTTCTTTTCAAAGATGTCCTTATAACGCGAACGCAGTTCCATCACAGCAGACATGTCGACTTCGTTGTAAGTCGTCAGCATTGCAGCGGTGTTCTGTGCGTCTTTCAGACGACGTGCAATCGTCTGACGCAGGCGGGTCATCTTCACGCGTTCTTCGCGCGATGCGTCGCCAGCTGATGATGCCGGACGGGCAGCAGCAGGTGCTGCGGCGGCAGCCGGAGCGGCCGAAACGCCCTTTGCAATCGCATCAAGAACATCGCCCTTGAGAACCTGACCGCGCTTGCCCGAACCTTCAACCTGATCAGCCGAAAGGCCATTTTCAGAAAGGATCTTGGAGGCAGCAGGGGCTGGCTGCATTGCAGGTCCCGAGGTTGAAGCAGCCGGGGCAGAAGCAGCGGCGGTCGGAGCGGCAGCCGCTGGCTTGGCTTCTTCCTTCTTAGGAGCAGGAGCGGAACCCGCGCCCGAAATCTGGCCGAGCAGTGCGTTGACTTCAACGGTGTCACCTTCCTGCGCCACGATTTCAGCGAGAACGCCAGCAGCCGCTGCCGGAACTTCAATCGTCACCTTGTCGGTTTCCAGTTCCACCAGCGGTTCGTCAGCAGCGATAGCGTCGCCAACCTTCTTGAACCACTTTCCGATGGTTGCCTCAGTAACGGACTCCCCAAGCGTGGGAACGCGAATTTCGGTGGCCATGGTTTCTTCTTCCGTGATCTTCGATCTTTAGATTTTACGTTCAATTCAAGCTGGAAGCGATTTTTCCAAACCGCTCCAAGCCGAAAATTAAATTAGTTTCCAAGCGCATCCTCGAGGAAAGCCTCGAGCTGTGCAAGATGCTTCGACATCAGACCCGTCGCAGGCGAAGCTGCTGCCGGACGACCGGTGTAGCGAACGCGCTGATGCTTGGCGTCGATATGTGCAAGAACCCATTCCAGATACGGATCGATGAACGACCACGCACCCATGTTCTTTGGTTCTTCCTGACACCAGACGATTTCCGCATGACGGAAGCGCGAGAGCTCATTGATGAGCGCCTTAGCCGGGAACGGATAAAGCTGTTCCACACGCAGCAGGTAGACATCATCGATGCCACGCTTTTCGCGCTCTTCATACAGATCGTAATAGACCTTGCCCGAGCACAGAACGACGCGACGGATCTTGGCATCCTTCTGAAGCTTGATCCCATCGCCCTTGTTGTACTGGGCATCATCCCATAGCAGACGGTGGAACGAAGAATCGCCCGACAGTTCGTTGAGGGTCGAAACAGCACGCTTGTGGCGCAGCAGCGATTTCGGCGTCATCATGATGAGCGGCTTACGGAAGTCACGCTTCATCTGACGGCGCAGAATGTGGAAGTAGTTAGCCGGCGTCGTAACGTTGGCGACCTGCATGTTATCTTCCGCACACATCTGCAACCAGCGCTCCAGACGTGCCGAGGAATGCTCAGGACCTTGACCTTCAAAACCATGCGGCAGAAGGCAGACAAGACCGGACATACGAAGCCACTTGCGCTCACCCGACGAGATGAACTGATCGAAAACGACCTGTGCACCGTTGGCGAAATCGCCGAACTGAGCTTCCCAGAGGACCAGAGCACGCGGATCGGACAGCGAATAACCATATTCGTAGCCGAGCACTGCTTCTTCCGAAAGCATCGAGTTGATGGCTTCGTAGATCGCCTGCCCCTTCTGAATGTTGTTCAGGGGCGTATAGCGGTTCTGGGTTTCCTGATCGTAGAGAACCGTGTGACGCTGCGAGAAAGTGCCGCGTTCAACGTCCTGACCCGACAGGCGGATCGGGCTGCCTTCAGCAACCAGCGAACCAAACGCCAGCGATTCAGCGGTTGCCCAATCGATGCCTTCACCGGTTTCGATCATCTTGGCGCGGTTATCAAGGAAGCGCTGGATGGTGCGATGGACGTTGAAATCCTTCGGCACTTCAACAAGCTTCTTACCGATTTCCTTGAGCGTCTTGATCGGTACACCGGTCTTGCCGCGGCGCTGTTCGTCTGCATTGTCTGCTGTGCGCAGGCCAGCCCAGGCACCGTCCAGCCAGTCAGCCTTGTTTGGCTTATAACTCTGACCAGCTTCAAATTCCTGTTCAAGCCGCTCACGCCAGTCCGCCTTCATCTTGTCGATGTCAGCCTGCGTTACAAGACCTTCGCCAAGCAGCTTTTCGCTGTAGAGCTGAACAGTGGTCTTATGAGCGCGGATTTCCTTGTACATCAACGGCTGGGTGAATGAAGGTTCGTCACCTTCATTGTGGCCGAAGCGACGGTAGCAGAACATGTCGATGACCACCGGCTTGTGGAAGGTCATGCGGAATTCCATTGCAACCTTGGCTGCAAAAACCACAGCTTCCGGATCGTCACCATTGACGTGGAAGATCGGCGCTTCAATCATCTTTGCCACATCCGATGGATAAGGCGATGAACGCGAGAAGGCCGGATTGGTGGTGAAACCGATCTGGTTGTTGATGATGAAGTGCAGCGTACCGCCGACGCGGTGACCCTTAAGGCCCGAAAGACCAAGGCACTCAGCTACAACGCCCTGACCAGCGAATGCAGCATCACCGTGCAGCAGCAGCGGCAGAACCTTTGCGCGTTCGCTCAATGGCACCATGTCATCGCGGGTGCGGCCAACAAGCAGGTCCTGCTTGGCGCGCGCCTTACCCATGACAACCGGGTTGACGATTTCAAGATGCGACGGATTTGCGGTCAGCGAAAGGTGAACCTTGTTGCCATCGAACTCACGGTCCGATGAAGCACCAAGGTGATACTTCACGTCGCCCGAACCTTCCACATCGTCCGGTGCGTAAGAACCGCCCTTGAACTCGTGGAAGATAGCGCGATGCGGCTTGCCCATAACCTGGGAAAGCACGTTCAGACGACCACGGTGCGCCATGCCGAGCACGACTTCCTTGAGGCCCATCTGGCCGCCACGCTTGACGATCTGTTCCAGTGCCGGAATCAGAGATTCACCGCCATCAAGACCAAAACGCTTGGTGCCCTTATACTTCACGTCAATGAACTGCTCGAAACCTTCGGCTTCGATCAGCTTCGACAGAATGGCCTTCTTGCCTTCAGCAGTGAAAGCATAGCCTTTGTCTGGACCTTCGATGCGTTCCTGAATCCAAGCCTTTTCAACTGGATCGGAAATATGCATGAACTCGACGCCGATATTGCCGCAATAGGTGCGCTTGAGGATTTCAAGCATCTGCGGAACGGTCGCATATTCGAGACCGAGTACGTTGTCGATGAAGATCTTGCGTGTGTAGTCAGCAGGCGTAAACCCATAGCTCGATGGATCGAGTTCGCTGAAATCATTTGGCTTTTCAGCAAGACCGAGCGGATCGAGATTGGCATGCAGATGGCCGCGCATGCGATAGGCACGGATCATCATGATGGCGCGAACGCTGTCGCGTGCAGCCTGTGCAATCTCTTCGGCTGTCAGGGCAGCAGCTGCCGCACTTTTGGCATCGCCTTTTCCGGCTTTACCCTTCAGCTTGTCGGTAACGTGCTTTTCAACGTCAGCCCAGTTGCCATCAAGCGCGGATACCAGCTCGCCATTCGCAGGAATGGGCCAGTTCGGCTTTGTCCAGGATGCACCCTGCGCATTCTTGCGCACATCATCGGCGTCGTCTTTCAGCTGCGCGAAGAAATCGCGCCACTCAGCATCGACCGAGTTGGGATCATCCTCATACTTGGCGTAAAGCTCCTCGATATAATCGGCATTGCCGCCATAGAGGAACGAGGTAAGGGCGAAAACGTCGTTGGCTTGTTCTTGCCTTGCCATAACCTAATCCGGAGCCTCCGCTCCGTCTCCTTGTAGTAGCTCATCATGCGCGGGCCGGAAGCTCTCTCAACTTCATCCCTCACGCCGCCGGGGAGGAACCACAACAGACCCCGGCATAACTCGATAACAAAACTCAATTCCTGCAGAAGAATGATGGTCCTGCAGAAGAATGATGGCCAAAGCCTGACATTCTCTTAAATCGGCCCTTAAACCGGCCGTCTCCGGTATCTGTATTAAACCCGGCAGCAGCTTTCGCCACTGCCGGGGCATTTCAATCAGCAATGCGATCTCAGCCCTTGAGGACTTCGACCAGCGTCTTGCCAAGCTGTGCTGGCGAAGGAGACACGCGAATGCCAGCCGATTCCATGGCTGCAATCTTGTCTTCTGCGCCGCCCTTGCCGCCCGAGATCACGGCGCCAGCATGGCCCATGGTGCGTCCGGCAGGAGCTGTACGGCCAGCGATGAAACCAACCATTGGCTTCTTGCGACCGCGCTTTGCTTCGTCCTTCAGGAACTGCGCTGCTTCTTCTTCAGCGGAGCCACCGATTTCACCGATCATGACGATCGACTTGGTTTCATCATCGGCGAGGAACATTTCCAACACGTCGATGAACTCAGTGCCCTTGACCGGATCGCCGCCGATACCGACAGCGGTTGTCTGGCCAAGACCTTCGTTCGAGGTCTGGAACACTGCCTCATAGGTAAGTGTGCCGGAGCGGGAAACAACACCCACCGAACCCTTCTTGAAGATATTGCCCGGCATGATGCCGATCTTGCATTCTTCAGGAGTCAGGATGCCTGGGCAGTTTGGTCCGAGCAGGCGCGACTTCGAGCGTTCCAGACGCTCCTTGACGCGAACCATGTCCATGACCGGAATGCCTTCGGTGATGCAGACGATGAAGCTGACTTCAGCTTCAATCGCTTCGATGATTGCAGCCGCAGCACCTGCTGGCGGAACGTAGATCACCGATGCGTCTGCACCTGTGCGTTCCTTGGCTTCTGCAACAGTTGCGAAAATCGGAAGCTTTTCGCCCTTGGAACCTTCCCAGGTCTCGCCACCCTTCTTAGGGTTGATACCGCCGACCATCTGCGTGCCATAATAAGCAAGCGCCTGTTCGGTGTGGAAAGTGCCGGTCTTGCCGGTCAGGCCCTGTACGAGAACCTTGGTGTCCTTGTTAACGAGAATGGACATGCCTTAGTTTCCCTTCACTGCAGCGACGATTTTCTGCGCAGCATCGTCGAGATCGTCAGCCGAAATAACATTCAGGCCGCTCTCGTTGATGATCTTCTTGCCAAGCTCAACATTGGTGCCTTCAAGACGGACAACCAATGGAACCTTGAGGCCGACTTCCTTGACCGCAGCGATAACGCCTTCAGCGATCACGTCGCACTTCATGATGCCACCGAAGATGTTGACCAAAATGCCCTGGACAGCCGGATCAGCGGTGATGATCTTGAACGCCGACGTTACCTTCTCCTTGGTAGCGCCGCCACCAACGTCGAGGAAGTTAGCTGGCTCTGCACCGTAGAGCTTGATGATATCCATGGTCGCCATGGCAAGGCCTGCGCCATTGACCATGCAGCCGATGTTGCCATCAAGAGCGACGTAAGCGAGATCGTGCTTGGAAGCTTCGATTTCCTTTTCGTCTTCTTCCGACAGATCGCGCAGTTCCTGAATGTCAGGATGACGGAACAGTGCATTGCCGTCGAACGATACCTTGGCATCGAGAACGCGCACGCGACCATTGGTCATGACGATCAGCGGGTTGATTTCCAGAAGGCTCATGTCCTTCTCGGTGAAGGCTTTATAGAGGATCGGGAACAGCTTGAGGCCGTCTTCACGGGCTTCACCTTCAAGCTTCAGCGCATCGGCGAGCTTGTTGGCGTCTGCATCGGTCACGCCCTTGGCAGGATCGATTGCGACCGTGATGATCTTCTCAGGGGTTTCTTCAGCAACAGCTTCGATATCCATGCCGCCTTCAGTCGAAACGACGAAAGCCGGACGGCCGACGGTGCGGTCGATCAGGATCGAGAGATAGAGCTCGCGCTCGATGTCTGCACCATCTTCGATGTAAAGACGGTTGACCTGCTTGCCAGCGTCGCCGGTCTGCTTGGTAACGAGTGTGTTGCCGAGCATTTCCTTTGCGTGGGAAACCACTTCTTCGATCGACTTTGCAAGGCGCACGCCGCCCTTGGCATCAGGACCGAGTTCCTTGAACTTGCCCTTGCCGCGGCCACCAGCGTGGATCTGGCTCTTGACGACATAAAGCGGTCCTGGAAGCGTCTTTGCCCATTCTTCCGCCTGTTCGACGGAATAGACAGCCACACCATTGGCGATCGGGGCGCCGAAGGTGTGAAGCAGGCGCTTGGCCTGGTATTCATGAATATTCATCTGGTTGTCCTCTACGGATTCCCGGCCCTTTCAACTGAGCCGGTACGGCCCGAATCTTCGACCGATAATTGACAGCCGGAAAAGGCCGGGACTGCGTATCTCGCAGCGATCCGGCCTTGTCTGGAACTTATTTCAGTGACGGAGCAATGCCGATGCAGGCCTCGCAAAGACCGGCAACAGATGCGACCGACTTTTCGAACTCGGCCTTTTCGTCCTTATCGAGATCGATCTCGATAATACGTTCAACGCCATTGGCACCGATCACGGTTGGAACGCCGACATACATGTCCTTGACGCCATACTGACCGGAAAGTTGTGCTGCGACAGGCAGAACGCGCTTCTTGTCCTTGAGGTAGGATTCAGCCATCTGAATGGCGGACGCTGCCGGTGCGTAGAAAGCGGAACCGGTCTTGAGCAGGCCGACAATTTCTGCGCCGCCATCGCGGGTGCGCTGAATGATCTTGTCGAGCTTTTCCTGGCTGGTCCAGCCCATCTTGACGAGGTCTGGCAGCGGGATACCGGCAACAGTCGAGTAACGAGCGAGCGGAACCATGCTGTCGCCGTGGCCACCAAGCACGAATGCAGTGACGTCTTCGACCGACACGTTGAATTCTTCTGACAGGAAGTAGCGGAAACGGGCGCTGTCCAAAACGCCAGCCATGCCGACAACCTTGTGTGCTGGCAGACCGGAGAACTTCTGCAAAGCCCAGACCATCGCATCGAGCGGGTTGGTGATGCAGATGACGAAAGCTTCAGGAGCATATTTCTTGATGCCTGCGCCGACCTGTTCCATGACCTTCAGGTTGATACCCAGAAGATCATCGCGGCTCATGCCCGGCTTACGCGGCACGCCTGCGGTAACGATGACAACGTCTGCGCCTTCGATTGCGGCATAGTCGTTTGCACCGGTGAACTTCGCATCAAAACCGTCAACCGGTGAAGATTCTGCAATATCCAGTCCCTTACCCTGCGGAGTGCCTTCCGCAATGTCGAAAAGGACGACGTCGCCGAGTTCCTTCAGACCAGCAAGATGAGCGAGCGTGCCGCCGATCATGCCGGAGCCGATGAGGGCAATCTTGTTGCGTGCCATGATTGTTTCTTTCCTCAAGTTTGATCCAGAAACGCATGAAGCTATCCGGTTTCCTCCCGGAAAACGCGTCTGCGCTGCGAGGGTTCGATAGGACTCTTTGCAAAAAAACTCAACTCATTATTTTGCGACTAATGTTTTCAATCGTTTAGAATTATATGTTCTTACGTAAACGTAAGATATTTTGGCAAATTCAAGGCAATTCGCTGCCGTCGTCCGGCTGTTTCGCATTGCTCATAATGCGTCAGCCGGGCCGCAGATTAGTTTTACAGGCAAGGACACACGATTAGGAAACAACCGCATTCAACCCAAGCTCCTGCCAGAGCAACATAGCCCGTAGTTCCTATAAGTCGAGTCTGTGGCAGTTCAATGATACGCGAAGGAAAGTGTATAAGCCCTGTCTCAGCTTTCTGCTTTCTCGGAAAATGCATCGAGATATTCAGCGCTCTGCATTTCAAACAGGCGCGAAGCTGTGCGGTCAAATTCGAAGGCTTCCACGCCTTGTCTTGCTTCATAAAGCTTTTCAGGCTGCGCTTCGGCAGAGATGAATAACCGCGCATGATGATCATAAAGCACGTCGATCAGCAGAATAAAGCGTTTGGCCTCATTGCGGCGTGAATAATCGAGTATCGGCACATCATCGATAAACAACGTCTGATATCGTGTGACGATAGCAATATAATCGGATGCAGCAAGCGGCTGCGCGCAAAGCTCATTGAAAGTGAACCGTGCCGCTCCTGCCACTGCATGGCGCACGGGAATGTCGCGCCCTTTGATGTGGATCACATCCGGCTTTTCTTCCGCACCATTTTTATGGGCAGTCCATGCGGCATCCATGCGTTTGGTCGTCTCCGAACCGAGCGGCGTCAGATAAACCGGCTGGCGATCAAGTTTTTCCAGACGGTAATCGGTGCGCGAATCGAGATTGATCACATCGACATGCTGCTTGAGGATATTGACGAATGGCAGGAAGAGCTGGCGGTTTAACCCGTCGCGGTAGAGATTGTCGGGCGCAACATTGGATGTTGCGATCAGTACCACGCCGCGAGCGAACAAGGCGCTGAACAGACGCGACAGGATCATCGCATCGGCAATATCAGTCACGGTAAACTCATCAAAGCAAAGCACCCATGCCTGCTCGGCCAGCGCTTCTGCGACTGGCGGGATCGGGTCTTCCTGCTTGGTTTCACCCCGTTTCAAGGCTTGACGGTGGGCGTTGATGCGCTCATGCGCATCAGCCATGAAATCATTGAAATGCGCACGGCGTTTGCGTTCAACTGGCAGAAGCTGAAAGA
This sequence comes from Ochrobactrum quorumnocens, assembly GCF_002278035.1. Lineage (NCBI taxonomy): Bacteria > Pseudomonadati > Pseudomonadota > Alphaproteobacteria > Hyphomicrobiales > Brucellaceae > Ochrobactrum > Ochrobactrum quorumnocens. The sequence goes on from NZ_CP022604.1 coordinate 2,366,726, forward strand.
ACATGTCCATCAGCATGGTCTTGCCGCGCCCGACTTCGCCGTGCACGTAAAGTCCCTTGACGATTGCGACTTCCTTGCGCTTGCCGAACAGCCAGCCAAGGGCGCTTGATTTGCGCGACAGACGCTTGGTGCAAACTTCTTCGATCAGGCGATCATAGCGTTTGGTGAGCTCAAGCTGCGCTGGATCGACTTCAACTTCGCCTGCTCTCACCAGCGCATCATAATGCTCGCTGACCGAAGGAAACGCTTTCAGATTACCGTCGAAAGACATGATTGCTTCCGTTCACCGCTTAGAGCATGCCTCCCAAAAGCGGGAACCGGTTTGGGGACAAAGACATGCTTGAAAACAAACCACTAGAGCATTTCTTCCAATTCCGTCAAAAATGGAAACGCTCTAATTGCAAAAACGGCGGAGCGTCTTGCGACTGCTCCGCCTGTTTTAAACGTTAATGACTTATCAGCGCGACAGCGAAACTGCCTGACCGCCTGTGGTCTGACCATCGAAACGGCCCTGACCCGAGGAATAGAGCGTCGCGACTGTTCCGCCATTCGCATCATAGAGCGAAAGCTGCTTGCCGCTGACCGACCACGAAGCAAGGCTTCCAAGTTCGCCGGGGCAGCGCAGCGGACCCGCGCGGAAACCCTGACCATACTTGGTCTGCGGCGTTGCGATCTTACAGTTCTGACCGGCAAGCGATGCATTCCAAACACCTGCGACCGTACCCGGTGTCAGATCAGGTGCTGATTCGGGTGGAAGGCTTGCAACCTGCGTATTCCCGTCCTGTGGAGCAGTGCTGGTCGTCGGCGCGGTTGGGAAGGAATTTGGAGCGTTGAGATTACCAGACTGTACGGAACTGACGGGAGCAGATCTCAGTGGTGCTGGCGGCGGCGGCGATGCATTGTTGTCAAAGCCTCCAACTCGGGAGCTTTGGCAACCGGCCAAAATGACGCCCGCTGCAGCAATGCTGAGCAAACTTGCTTTTGAAATTCCCATCTGGTTCTCCAATTCCTTCGTGTACTTGGGGCGTGATCTGGGGCCTGACTAATTGGGGGAGTGCCCCTCGCACCATCGAGCATGAAGACTCGACCTAAAAACAATATTGCACCGATAAAATGGCGATATGGTTAAAAAATCAACTGTGCAATGGCGCAAATGTGGGTGAGATGGCATCAAGAACGCTTGAAATAGCTTAGAAATTTTCAGAATGGCGCAGGAAGGACACAGTTTCTGAGTAATCTGCGATCCATAAAGATGATGAACCGATACCGGTGCGGCCAAACGCGCGCCGGTACTGGCAATTTGTGGGCTTTTCCGCCATATAGAGCCTTTCCAACATGAACGGCCAGATGAACGGGACCCGGAACCAGCAATGAGCAAGGCAGTCTTCTCCAAAATGAACGGACTGGGCAACAAGATCATTGTTGCCGATATGCGCGGACGTAGCGATCGTATCGCTCCGACTGCTGCCATCCGTTTGGCCGGAGATGAGGCAACCTCATTTGATCAGATCATGGCCATCCATGACCCCAAGACGCCTGGCACCGATCATTATATCGAGATCATCAATTGCGATGGCACACAGGCGCAGGCTTGCGGCAATGGCACTCGCTGCGTGGTGCAATGGCTTTCTAACGAAAGCGGAAAACAGGATTACATTTTCCAGACACTGGCTGGCATCCTGACCGCCAATGAGCACGAAGACGGGCTGATTACGGTCGATATGGGCAAGCCGCATTTCGGCTGGAAGGAAATCCCCCTCGCCCATGAAGTTGCCGACACGCGGGCCATCAACCTTTCTGCAGGCCCTGTGGACGCACCCGTCCTGCAATCACCTTCGATTGCCTCCATGGGCAATCCGCATGCAATTTTCTGGGTCGAAAACGACGTCTGGTCCTATGCGCTCGATCAACATGGACCGGGGTTGGAGCACGATCCGATCTTTCCGGAACGCGCCAATATTTCCATCGCTCAAGTGACATCACGTGAAAGCATCAATCTGCGCACATGGGAACGCGGTGCGGGTCTCACCCTTGCCTGCGGTTCAGCCGCTTGTGCTGCCGCCGTTTCAGGCGCACGAACCGGACGCACAGAGCGCAGCGTCACAGTGAACGTCCCCGGCGGTCCGCTTAAAATCGAATGGCGCGAGGATGATCACGTCATGATGACCGGCCCTGCCGAATGGGAGTTCGACGGCACATTTGATCCTGCAACCGGCGAATGGGAGTACGCCCCCAATCAAGACCGGGGAGCTGCCTGATGAGCGTGGAAGTCGTAACCTTTGGATGTCGTCTCAACACCTATGAATCCGAGGTGATGAAGCGAGAAGCAGATGCCGCTGGTCTGGGCGAGCTGAAAGACGGCGCGATCATTTTCAACACCTGCGCGGTGACATCGGAAGCCGTGCGTCAGGCGCGCCAGGCAATCCGCAAGGCGCGTCGAGACAACCCGGAAGCGCGCATTATTGTCACCGGTTGTGCTGCGCAGACTGAATCGGCCAAATTCGAAGCGATGGATGAAGTCGACCTCATTCTGGGCAACGAGGAAAAGCTCAAGTCCAATTCCTACCGCATGCTGCCTGATTTCGGCGTGAACCAGTTCGAGAAGGTTCGCGTCAATGACATCATGGAAGTGCGCGAAACTGCAAGCCACATGGTTGATGCCATCGAAGGCCGTGCGCGCGCTTTCGTGCAGGTACAGAACGGCTGCGATCACCGCTGCACCTTCTGCATTATTCCTTATGGTCGTGGCAATTCGCGTTCCGTGCCGATGGGCGGTGTCATCGATCAGGTCAAACGCCTCGTCGATAACGGTTATGCCGAAGTGGTTTTGACCGGTGTGGACATGACCTCTTACGGTCCTGATCTGCCGGGAAGCCTTCGTCTCGGCAAACTGGTGAAGACGGTTCTGACGCAGGTGCCAGGTTTGCAGCGTCTGCGTCTTTCATCCATTGATTCCATCGAAGCTGATGATGATCTTATGGACGCCATCGCCAATGAAAAACGCCTGATGCCGCATCTGCATCTGTCGCTTCAGGCAGGCGACGACATGATCCTCAAGCGCATGAAGCGCCGCCATTTGCGTGATGACTCCATTCGCTTCTGTGAGGATGTACGCGCGTTGCGTCCCGATATCGTGTTCGGTGCCGACATTATCGCCGGTTTTCCGACAGAGACTGAAGAAATGTTCGCAAACTCGATGAAGATCGTCGAGGAATGCGGGCTCACGCATCTGCACGTCTTTCCCTATAGCGCCCGCGAAGGCACACCAGCCGCGCGCATGCCACAGGTTCGGCGTGAAATCGTCAAGGAACGTGCAGCACGGCTGCGTGCCGTTGGCGACCGCGCCTATGAAAAGCATCTCACTTCTCTCAACGGCACTCACCAGCGCCTGCTGATCGAGAAGGAAGGCATTGCGCGAACGGAAGGCTTTACGCTCGCCGTGATCGATCAGGGCAAGCCCGGCGAAATCATCGATAGAATTGTGACGGGTCATGACGGAGAAAAACTTCTTACCCGTCAGGCAGAGCCGCAAGCGGCTTAAAGCTAAACAGGGCATCAAAATTTATGGCAATGGGCTTCATCAAGAAAATGTTCTCCTTCGGCAAGAAGGAGGTCGAAGAAAAGCCGGTCGAACAATCGGCCCCCGATACTGCTGAAGCTACTGTTGAAACTGCAGTGGAAGCACAGCTTCCTGAAGCCGTCGAAGCACCCAAAGAAACGGAAATCACTGTCGCTGAAGTGGTGGTCTCCGAACCGGATACGCCTTTGGTCGTAGCCGAGCCCGAGCCGGCTGAAGAACCTGCGGCTCAAACGGTGGAAGAAGAAAAGGCTGAGCCGGAACATCCGGTTGCCGAGATCGAAATTCCTATCGAACAGCCGCCTGTCATGGAGCCTCCAGTGATGGAGTTTGGGGCAATCGAACCCGTCGTCGTTGAAGTGCCAGCGATCGAGCCGGTTGTTGAACCTGAGCCAGAACCTGTCGTTGAGCTGAAACAGCCCGAAATCGCAGACGTTCCGGAATTTATCGAGACGCCGATTGTCGAGGAAGTGGTCGAACCTGCACCTCAACCTGAGCCGGTGAAACCTAAAAAGGTCAAGGTTGCAAAGGCTGTTGAAGAACATCAGGACGAAACGCCGGTCGAAGCTGCTCCAGAGCCAAAGCTGTCGTGGTTTGAGCGTCTGCGTCGCGGATTGTTGCGTTCATCGAATTCGCTGAGCGATTCCATCGGTAGCATTTTCACCAAGCGCAAACTTGATGAAGACACGTTGCAGGACCTAGAAGACGTTCTCATTCAGGCCGATCTCGGACTTGAAACAGCAATGCGCGTGACGGACGCCCTTTCATCGGGTCGTTACGGCAAGGATGTGACCGGCGAAGAAGTCCGCAACATCATGGGTGCGGAAATCGAGAAGGTGCTGGGCCCTGTTGCCAAACCGCTGGAACTTGATCTTTCGCACAAGCCGCATGTCATTCTGGTTGTCGGCGTTAACGGCACCGGCAAGACCACGACCATTGGCAAGCTGGCGGCAAAACTTACCGCAGGTGGCCTCAAGGTCATGCTGGCAGCAGGCGACACATTCCGCGCCGCTGCAATTGAACAGCTCCACATCTGGGGTGAACGCACCGGCTCGCCGGTTGTCTCAAGCAAACTCGGTGCCGATGCGGCGGGTCTCGCCTATGATGCCTGGAAACAGGCAAAAGATGCGGGCAGCGACGTGCTCATCATCGACACTGCTGGCCGCTTGCAGAACAAGGCCGAGCTGATGGAAGAACTTGCCAAGATCGTCCGCGTTTTAGGCAAGCACGATCCAGAGGCACCGCACACTGTTTTGCAGACGCTTGATGCCACTACTGGGCAAAACGCGCTCAATCAGGTCGAGATTTTCAAGAACATCGCTGGCGTCAATGGTCTCGTCATGACCAAACTCGACGGCACGGCACGTGGCGGCATTCTGGTGGCAATCTCAGCCAAACATAAGCTACCGATCTACTTCATCGGTGTCGGCGAAGGTGTCGACGATCTTGAACCATTTGCGGCCAAGGATTTTGCCCGCGCCATCGCAGGAGTTGCCTGATGCAGCATCCCGTTTTCGAACGCGACCCGTCGGAAAAGACAGAAGCCGAACGCAAGGAAGTTCCGCCGCTGCTCAAGCTTGCATTGGAACTTGGACCTCTTCTGGTGTTCTTTTTCGCCAATGCACGCGGCGAAAGCCTGATTGAGCGCTTTCCCTTGCTCGGTCAGATCGGTGAACCGATCTTTCTCGCAACCGCACTTTTCATGGTGGCAACTGTCATAGCACTTGCTGTGTCATGGTCGATGACGCGCACATTGCCGATGATGCCGCTCATTTCAGGCATCGTGGTTCTGGTGTTTGGTGCGCTGACACTCTGGCTGCACAACGATACCTTCATCAAGATGAAGCCGACCATCGTCAACACGCTGTTTGGCGCGATCCTCCTGGGTGGGCTTTTGTTTGGCAAATCCCTGCTCGGTTATGTGTTTGATTCTGCTTTCAAGCTGGACGCCGAGGGCTGGCGCAAACTCACCTTCCGCTGGGGGCTGTTCTTTGTTTTCCTCGCGATTGTGAATGAGCTTGTCTGGCGGAATTTTTCAACCGATGCCTGGGTTTCCTTCAAGGTCTGGGGCATCATGCCGATCACCATTGTCTTCACGCTTTCACAAATGCCGCTTATCCAGAAGCACACTTTGCCTGAGGCGAATAAGCAAGGTTAGGGCGCAAGCCGAATAACAAATGCATGAAAATGGAGGACGCCATGCCCCAGATCGACAAAAGGCTCGATATCGAGCAATTCATCTGCCGTAGCGATAATTATGGCGTTCTCATTCATGATCCTGAAAGCGCCCTGACGGCGGCGATCGATGCGCCCGACGCAAATGCCATCGAAGCGGCGCTTAAGCGCCGTGGCTGGGCGCTGGACTTCATCTTCACGACCCACCACCACCTCGACCATGTCGAAGGCAATGAGCAGCTGAAAGCCAAATTCGGCGTCAGCATCATTGGTCCGAAGGCCGAGGAAAGCAAAATCCCCGGCATTGATCGCACCGTTGCGGATGGGGATGAATTTACCTTCGGTCTGTTCAAGGTTCAGGTTATTTCGACACCCGGACATACGTCCGGTGAGATTTCATTCTATCTGCCGGAAGCGAAAGTAGTGTTCACTGGCGACACGCTTTTTGCGCTGGGCTGCGGACGGTTGTTTGAAGGGACGCCTGCAACCATGTTCCGGTCGTTGCAAAAGCTCGTCGCTCTGCCCGGTGACACGGCGGTTTATTGCGGCCATGAATATACCGAAAGCAATGCCCGCTTTGCATTGACTATCGACCCGGATAATTCAGCGCTCAAAGAGCGGGCACAGGGTATTGCGCGGTTGCGTGCGGCAGATAAGATGACCCTGCCTTCCAGCATAGCGCTCGAAATGGCAACAAATCCATTCCTGCGCTGGCACGACGGCTATATCCGCTCACGTCTTGGTATGCAGGAAGCTACCGATGAAGCGGTTTTTGCAGAAATCCGTAAGCGTAAAGATCTATTTTAGGATGTTATCATGAAGAACTTTTCCCACTTTAAAAGCCTCCATGCTGCAGCCCTCTTCGGCTTATCGCTTATGATCCTGCCGCAGTCTGTGAAAGTGGCCGTTGCGGAAGATATACTGGCAATCGCAACACCGCCGCAAACGCCTGCTGACATCAACAATTTCAAGCTGACCGAAGACCTTCTCGCGCGGATGGAAAAGATCCATAACAAGCTTGAAGACATGCAGCTCTCACCTACTGCCGAAGAAGGGCAAGATGCGCAGCCTTCCATGGATTCCATGGTGAAGAGCATTGAATCGCGCCCGCAAGTTGTTGCTGTGATGAAGGCTGAGAATATCGAGCCGCGCGATTATCTTCTTGGCTATTTCGCCATGATGAGCGCACTTGCGGCGGCTGATGCTGAGGAAGAAGATCAGCTTGTCGATGAAGTGAAGCAGATCAATCCCGAGCACGTGGCCTTCGGCAAACAATATGGCGAGCGCATTCGCGAATTGATCGGCGAGTAATGCATCAAGAAAAAACCGGCGAAGTTTCTTCGCCGGTTTTTTTATCAGCTTGGCTGTCTTAACAAACGCAGCGCATTGATCGTTACCAGAACGGTCGCGCCCGTATCGGCCAGAATGGCTGGCCAGAGGCCGGTAATCCCCAGCACGGTCGTTACAAGAAACACAGCCTTCAGCCCAAGGGCAATTGTGATGTTCTGATGGATATTGCGCATGGTCCGCTGAGACAGATCGACCATGGCTGCAACGTCTCCCACCCGACCATGCAGCACTGCGGCATCCGCTGTCTCCAGAGCCACATCGGTGCCGCCGCCCATGGCAATGCCGACATCAGCCGCAGCCAGCGCTGGCGCATCGTTGATACCATCACCAACTTTGGCAACGACCTGACCTTCATTACGAAGCTCACCGACGATGCGCTGTTTGTCTTCCGGCAGAAGTTCCGCACGCACCTCGATGCCGAGATCCTTGCCGATGGCTTCCGCAGTACGGCGATTGTCGCCAGTCAGCATCACGGTGCGAATGCCTGCATCTTTCAACGTCTTAAGTCCGGCTATCGCATCAGCACGAGGTTCGTCGCGCATGGCGATGGCACCTGCAATCCTGCCGTCCGCGACCAGTACCGAAACCGTCTTGCCTTCATCGTTGAATGCGGTAATTCGGGCCGCAAGTTCATCTGGAATGGCTGAGATTTCATTGGCAGCCCTACGCGAACCGAGGAACAGTTCAATGCCATTGGCCTTGCCTGACACACCCTTACCGCCATGGGCTTTGCCTGTCGAAACCTCGGATAGCTTCAGACCGCGCGCTTCTGCTGCACCGACAATTGCCAGTGCAAGAGGATGGCTTGAGCCCGCATCAAGCGACGCAGCAAGGCGCAGAACTTCCTCTTCTGAAAGCCCTGCAGGAAGAACATCCGTTACCTGCGGCTTGCCTTCAGTCAGCGTGCCGGTCTTATCGAAGCAAGCGGTAGTGATCTTACCGATTGTCTCAAGAACCGCACCGCCCTTCAACAGAAGCCCCCGACGTGCGCCAGCAGAAAGCGAAGCTGCAATCGCAGCAGGCGTCGAAATAACCAGCGCGCAAGGGCAACCGATCAGCAAAATGGCGAGACCTTTGTAGATCCATTCATCCCATGCGCCCCCCGCCATCAGTGGCGGCAGGATCGCAACCAAAGCTGCAACCAGGACAACGCCCGGCGTGTAATAGGTCGAAAAGCGATTGATGAAACGCTCGGTTGGTGCCTTGGCTTCCTGTGCTTCTTCCACCAGCCGCACAACGCGTGCAATGGTGTTGTCTTGCGCCGCAGCCGTTACCTTCACACGAAGCAGACCGTCACCATTGATGGTGCCTGCAAACACACTATCGCCCACTACCTTGCCAACTGGCGTGCTTTCGCCCGTCACCGGCGCTTCATCGACAGCACTTTCGCCCGATATAATTTCGCCATCGGCAGGCATACGGTCACCTGGACGCACAGAGATTACATCGCCAACATTCAGGTCTTCCGCTGAAACTTCCCTTGTCGAACCACCATTGCTTTCGAGAAATGCGGTCTTGGGCACCAGCGCTGTCAGCGACTGAATGCTTGCGCGTGCCTTGCCGGCAGCAACACCTTCGAGCAGTTCGCCAACCAAGAACAGGAAGACGACGGCTGCCGCTTCCTCAGTGGCACCGATGATAACAGCACCGATTGCGGCAATCGTCATCAGCATTTCAATAGAGAACGGAGTGCCGTTGATGGCTGCCGAATAAGCGCGTTTTGCGATCGGTATAAGACCAATCAGCATCGCAGCCGTGAAGGCCCACAGGGCAATCGGCGGGTAAAGATGGCCAACAATGTAGGCAACCACCAGACCGCCGCCACAGGCAAGCATCATCTGGCCTTTGCCGGTCCGCCACCAGCGTTTGGGCTTTGCGGGAGCCGTTGGCGATGCCTTCTTGCCAACGGCTGGCTGCGCGCTGGCCTTATAGCCAAGTCCCGTCACCTTTGCAGCAATCTCGGCGGGGTTTGCCGAGCCATCATGATTGACGGTCATGGTACCATTGGTCACAGAAACTGAAACATCCTGCACGCCACCAACGCGACGCACAGCCGTATCGATCTTGGCTGCACAAGAAGCGCAATCCATACCATCCACCTGAAAGCGGAAACTATTGGTTCCGGCAGTAATCTGCTTTGCTTCTGCTTCCTCATGGTCGTGATCATGATGGTCATGCTTGTGATCGTGACCGCTGCAACCTGCATGATCGTGGTCATGCTTGGCCGGAGCTTTTTCATCCGCTACTGGCTCAACACTGTAACCAAGGCTGCGCACCTTTTTGGCAACGCTTTCCAGATCGCTGCTGCCATCATGGCGCACCGTCATCATGCCTGTCGTCACCGATACGGACACATCTTCCACACCTGCAACGCGGCGCACAGCGGTATCGATCTTCGTCGCACAGGAAGCGCAATCCATGCCTTCCACACGAAATCGGTTTTGTTTCAGAATCTCGTTCATGATTTGCCCTTTTCAGAACGCCCTTGAATTATCTGAAACAAGATCTACATCCTCTAGTGACTAGAGGAGCAAGCGAAAAAATGATTACCAATGTTCCGATTGGCGAGGCATCAAAAGCCAGTGGCGTAAAAGTGCCAACAATCCGTTATTACGAGCAAATCGGGCTTCTTCCGGTTCCGCCACGCACGGAAGGCAATCGCCGTCTTTACGACAACAGCGATGTCCAGCGGCTTCTGTTTATCCGTCACGCCCGCGATCTGGGCTTTGAAGTGGACGCGATCCGCACGCTTCTCGACCTTCAGGACAATCCCGACCAGTCTTGCGCAGCGGCTGATTCTATTGCGCGTGCGCGGCTGATTGATGTCGAGCACCGTATTGCAAAACTGATGTCTTTGAAGACGGAATTGTTACGCATGCTCGATTGCACAGCACATGGCCGCATCGATCAGTGCCGGGTTATCGAAATTCTCGGCAATCACGAGGAATGCCTGCATCCCAGACACTAGAATATTTCCTGTTTAAGATGAATCGCCAGAAATGCGTCTCATTATTTGTTTTTACGCATGTCTTCATCCCAAAATCGGTTCCCACTTTTGGGAGACATGCTCTAACATTACTCGGCGGGTACCGCTTCTTTGCCCCGCGAAAAAATCATGTCTTTTGCAGCCAGCGTCGCACCTGCCGTAATCAACAGGCAAGCGGCGAGAATGCGCATGGATGGCTGGGCCGTACCGGCTAAGATCAGAACAAGCGTGGAGAGAAGCGGGGCGGCATAACTTGCTGCGCCCAGCACCTGAATATTGCCGCGCTTCACTCCAAAATCCCAGGCATAAAACGCCGCTCCCACAGGCAACAGGCCAAGTGCCAGAACGCAAAGCCATTGCATTCCGGTTTCCGGCCACACTGTCTGTTCAAGTGCCAGATGGCAGATCAGTGACAGAACAGCGGTCGCCACGCAGAAGCCGGTTACAGCATCCGTCGGCACGCTCGAAAAACGGCGAGAGAGCAGCGAATAGCTCGACCACGTCAAAGCGCAAAGTGCGGCCATTGCGTAACCAAAGCTGTAACGGGCTTCAAAGCCGAAACCACCACCTTTACTCACGATCAGCACGGTCCCGCCAAGACCAAGAAGCGCGCCCGCGATATGATACCAGTGGAGCCGTTCGCCCGGCATCAGGGCAGATCCAATCACAATCAGCAGCGGCCAGAGATAGGCAATCAGGCTGGCATCAACGGCAGGCGCATTTCGGAGCGCGGTAAAATAGAGAAAATGGTAGCCGAAAAGGCCAACCACACCAACAAACCAGACGATTGGCGGTTGGCGCAGATGTTTGACGGCATTCGGGCGCCACAGCCAGGAAATGAGGCCTATGGATGCGCCGACTGAAAACGTCATGGCTGACAGCTGGAATGGAGGAACCTGACCGGAACCGGCAGTAAAAAGCGCCAGAAGCGCCCACATCGCTATGGCCGAAAAGCCGATCAGCGTCGCCAGCTTCATGATTGATCCCCCATTTGCGGGATCGCTCGCGCGGCTCAAGCCGTCTTTGGCGTCCCGTTATCTTATCTTTTCAAATCGCGTCGCCTCGATCTTCAGTGTCCCCAGCTGTGTGCCGATGCGTGCCACGACGGGCGCATAGATACCGGAATCGCCAAGCGATGCAAAGGAGATCGTGATCTTGCTGCGGGTGCTCAGATAATCAATCGCCTTCTTGCCCTTTTGATAGCCCGAGATTGGTGTGAACTTGGCCGAACAGATGACCGATTCGCCGGTGAAGCCTTCGGTAGTGAAGGATTCAGTGCCATTGAAATCCAATCGGATATCGGCACGAGTCTGACCATCAAAGACACTCAGTGTGCGATTACAAACAGCTTTTGGGTCTCGGGTCGGAATCATAAGTGCGCTTAGCGGATCGCTCACATTGACCAGATCGTTTGGAGTTGTCTCCACCCAGGGATCGCGCTTTTTCACTGGTGGCAAATTTTCAGCGCTTGTTACGTTGCCACCTGCAAAACGTATCTTTGTGCTCTTGTTCTTTCGTCCATGCTTATAGGCAAGATCGAAGGCCGAGGGTGTTACCTTACCGGGGGCAGAACTGCCGCCCACATAGACCGTCCCGTCCGTATCGTCGAAAACGCGGGCAATACCAGATGTCTTGAAGCGACCATTGACGCCGTAATTGGCGCCTTTGACAATGGTTTCAATCGCTGAGCGCGCGATGGAAAGGCCAAACATCGAGATTTCATATTCGGTTCGGTATAAAGCGTCTGCTTTTGCGGTTCCCACCGCGGCCACACTCGCAATCGTCAATCCGGTTAGAAGTGCAAGTGCCCGCCGCTTTGCCCCATTCCTGATCAACTTGCTCTCAATCGGCTTGAAGAAATGCGATTGATTGATCATGCCAGATTTTCCTTTCGCGATATCTACTTCGAGAGCACCATACACCCGCATGAACAGCGCTCCAGCAAACCAAGTCCATGCCCAAGTCCATGTCCAAGTCCGTGCCCAAATCCGTGCCCAAATCCGTGCATTGAGCCTGCAAAACGATTCTGTTTATCTGGCCCATGCTCTAGTTTGTCTTTAAGCTTCCGACTATAAATGGCCCCAGATTCTCGTTTTACATTCTCTGTCGAACAGGAAAAACCGGCGAAGTTATGATCGGGCAGACCACCAGAGGATGCAAAACGCTGTAAATGCGCGCCTTTAGAGGTTCACAGCGGAATCTGTCTTGACTGTTTTCGCTACTGTCACTATAGAAACGCGACTTTCCCAATAGGCCGCCTGTCCGAGATCGCGCGCCAGCAGCAGCAAACTGCTATGATTGCTTTGAATTCGGACATTCGGGTCGGGGCCTGAGAAACAAAAAATTTGAAGGTGAGACCAAAATGTCCCGCGCTTGTGAATTGACCGGCACCTCGGTCCAGTACGGCAACAATGTGAGCCACGCAAACAACAGAACGCGTCGCCGCTTCCTGCCAAACCTCTGCAACGTTACGCTTATGTCCGAAGTGCTCGGCCAGAGCTACCGTCTCCGCGTTTCCGCTTCTGCTCTGCGTTCGGTTGAGCATCGCGGTGGCCTCGACGCTTTCCTCGTCAAGTCTGACGACAAGGAACTCTCGCAGCGCGCCCGCCTGCTGAAGCGTCAGATCGCGAAGAAGCAGGCTGAAGTTGCTGCATAAGCAATCAGCTTTTTAAAGTTTGACAAAAAAGGCTGACTCGCGTCAGCCTTTTTTGCTGGTTCCATCACCCAGGATAAAAAAATGCCTATTACAGGTCCTTCTTTTGCCCGGCTCTGGCCGGCCGTGATAGCGATGTGTGCGGCAGTTGCGGCCTCCAACATCCTTGTCCAATATCCTTTTCAGCATTTTGGCCTTGGTGAACTGCTCACCTATGGTGCCTTCACCTATCCGGTGGCATTTCTCGTCAACGATCTGACGAACCGCCGCTTTGGCCCTTCGGCTGCGCGCAAGGTTGTCTATGCCGGTTTTGTGCTCGGCGTACTGATGTCGATCTGGCTGGCAACGCCGCGTATCGCCATCGCCTCCGGCTCTGCATTTCTGGTCGCACAATTGATGGACATCACGGTCTTCAACCGTCTGCGTCGCCAGACATGGTGGAAGGCGCCATTTGCAGCCGCCATGTTCGGATCGGTCGTCGATACGATTCTGTTCTTCTCCATTGCCTTTGCTGCAAGCTTCGCGTGGATTGATGCGATCACCGGCATGCCCGATTCATCTCTCGCCGAACCTGCCGCCTTCCTCGGTCTTGGAATGCCGCTGTGGGCTTCGCTGGCAACGGGCGACTTCTTCGTGAAAGTTGTCATGGGAACGCTGATGCTGGTGCCCTATGGAGCCATTCTGGCCATTTTCGCACCAACCCTTTATGCGCCCGACCGGATGAACACGAACAAGCGTTGATTTCACCCATCACGATCGGTTTATCTGAATAAAAATCGATTTCATTGAGGTGCTTCGGCCTCTATATACGGCGCTCCGATAAACCGGCAGAATTAATCTGCCGACTTTCTTTATTGGTTTAGATTTCTATATTGTTCACAGTGAGCATAATCCGCATTGATTTATTTCAAATGCGGATTTTATGCTTGTTGTTGATATTTTATATTTAGATAAAGGTTAATTAGATGTCAGAAAATAAAGAAAAGATTCCGCTTGTCATTATTACCGGGGCAAGCTCTGGAATCGGCCTTGCCACAGCCCGAATGTTTTCAGATCGCGGCCACCCGTTGCTGCTGCTTGCCCGGCGCCTGGACGCGATGGAAAAGCTCAAGCTGCCGAACACGCTTTGTAAATCCGTTGATGTGACTGATCGTCAAGCTCTGCTTGCGGCAGTCCAGGCAGCTGAAGAAAATTTCGGCCCTGCTGATGTCATCGTCAACAATGCTGGCGTGATGCTGTTGGGCGACGTAACCAAACAAAATCCGGAAGAGTGGGATCGTATGCTTGAGGTCAATGTCAAAGGCTTGCTGAATGGCATTCATGCCGTCTCGAGCGGCATGGCTGCCCGCAAGCATGGCACGATCATCAACATCAGTTCAGTCGCCGGCCGCAAGACATTCGCGAACCACGTCGCCTATACGGCCACGAAATTCGCGGTTCATGGCCTATCGGAAAACCTGCGGGAAGAACTGTCTGCACATGATGTACGTGTGGTGACGATTGCGCCAGGTGCCGTTGAAACCGAACTTCTCAGCCATACCAATGATGCGGGCATCAAGGCAGGCTATGAGGCGTGGAAAAAGGATATGGGCGCGCCAGTCTTATCGGCAGATGATGTGGCGCGGGCGATTGTCTATGCTTATGATCAGCCGCAAGGCGTATGCATTCGTGAGATCGTACTGGCCGCAACCCGCCAACAAGCCTAAAAAAGGGGCCGAAAAGGCCCCTTTATTCTATCGCCTGCCAGCGCGGCGGCGTCCTCTACCAGACGCCTCTGCACCCTGTTCCTCGAACAACGAAGCAAGCTGTTCGGTCATTGCACCCGCCAGCTCTTCTGCATCCACAATGGTAACAGCGCGCTGATAATAGCGCGTGACATCATGGCCGATACCAATGGCGATCAGCTCCACCGGCGAGCGATTTTCGATCTCTTCGATCACTGCGCGCAAGTGACGTTCCAGATAATTGCCCGGATTAACCGACAGCGTCGAATCATCTACCGGCGCGCCATCTGAAATCATCATCAGGATCTTGCGCTGTTCGGGGCGCGCCAACAAGCGATGATGCGCCCAGATCAGCGCTTCACCGTCGATATTCTCCTTGAGCAGCCCTTCGCGCATCATCAGGCCGAGATTGCGCCGTGCACGCCGCCATGGCGCGTCGGCACTCTTGTAGATGATGTGGCGCAGATCATTGAGACGACCGGGATTGGAAGGCTTGCCACGACCAAGCCATGCCTCACGCGATTGGCCGCCCTTCCAGGCTTTGGTGGTAAAGCCGAGAATCTCGACCTTCACACCGCAACGTTCCAGCGTGCGAGCCAGAATGTCGGCGCAAGTTGCAGCAACGGTGATCGGGCGACCACGCATCGAACCGGAATTATCAATCACCAGCGTTACAACCGTATCGCGGAAATCCGTATCGCGTTCCTGCTTATAGGAAAGCGGCTGCGTCGGATCGATGACAATACGCACCAGACGAGCCGAATCGAGATAACCCTCTTCCAGATCGAAATCCCACGAACGGTTCTGCTGCGCCATCAGGCGGCGCTGCAACCGGTTGGCAAGTCGTCCGACCACGCCCTGAAGATTGGAAAGCTGTTTATCGAGAAACCCGCGCAGACGATCAAGCTCGGCCTCATCGCAAAGATCGGTCGCTTCGACCTCTTCATCGAATTCGCGCGTGAAGACATTGTAATCGACATGCTCGGAAAAATTGGCAAAAGGCTGGTTCTGACGGCGTGTATCGCCCGGCGTTTCCGCGTCGACATCTTCGCTGTCATCCATATCGTCGGAGGCAGCATCAGCGGCGTCCATTTCGCCCTGCTCGCCCTCTTCACTGGAACTGTCTGATTCATCGCTTTCGGCTGAATCAGAACCTTCCTGGCTTTCTTCGCCACCGTCCTCGTTTTCATCGGAGTCTGGCGTCTGTTCGTTGTCCTGATCCTGTTCGTCGCTCTGCTCTTCTTGAGAAAGCTCTTCGGCCATATCCATGGAGGCCAGCATATCGCGCACCGTGCGCGCAAAAGCTTGCTGATCTTCCAGATTTTCGCCAAGACGTGCCAGTTCAGGACCAGCTTTCTGCTCAATCCATTCGCGCCAGAGATCAAGTACAGGCCCCGCTTCGACAGGTGCCGCGCGTCCGGTCAGCTTTTCACGCAAGAGCAGCGATACCGCTTCTTCAAGCGGCGCGTCTTCCTTATCTGTGACAGAAGCGAAATTGGCGCGGGTATATTTATCCGCAAGCATGGTGGCAAGATTGTCTGCAACACCGGCCATGGCACGGGCACCGATGGCTTCAACGCGAGCCTGTTCGACCGCATCGTAGATCGCACGTGCCTGCTTGCCTTCTGGTGCTAAGCTTGCATGGATACGGGCATTGTGGCGTGCCTGACGCAGCGCCATGGAATCGCCGAGGCCACGCGTAACCGCAACATCATGAGCAGTTGGGCGCTTTGGCAGGTCAGGCAGGCGAGCACGATTAGCAGTCAGCGCAGGGCGATCATTGCTGAAGGCGACTTCCAGCTCGTTCTCGCCGGAAATCGCGCGCATGGTCGCCGTCATTGCCCGCTTGAACGGTTCGGAATCTACCGGCCCGTTTTTACGCTCACGCGAATTATCGCCTATTGCTGACTTCTGGCCCGACATCTGCCTATCCTGACTTCACTGCCCTGACTTACTGTCATGACTTTATTGCGCTGCCGCCCGAAATGGGCGGCAGGCATCATCCAGTCTTATGCCAAAACGATATTGGCAGCAGATTCTGGAAGTTCCTCACCAAAGGCACGCTGATAGAACTCGGCCACAGTCTGGCGTTCCAGTTCATCGCACTTATTGAGGAAGGTCAGGCGGAATGCAAAGCCGACGTCGTTGAAGATCGCGGCATTTTCGGACCATGTGATAACCGTACGCGGGCTCATCACGGTCGAAAGATCGCCATTGATGAACGCCTGACGGGTCATATCGGCAACGCGGACCATCTTGTTCACGATCTCACGGCCTTCTGCATTCTGATAATGCTTGGCCTTGGCGAGAATGATGTTCACTTCGTTGTCATGCGGCAGATAATTGAGCGTGGTTACGATTGACCAACGGTCCATCTGCGCCTGATTGATCTGCTGTGTGCCGTGGTAAAGGCCCGTGGTGTCGCCGAGACCAACCGTGTTGGCGGTCGCAAACAGGCGGAATGCCGGATGCGGACGGATCACGCGGCTCTGATCGAGAAGCGTCAGGCGACCCGACGATTCCAGAACACGCTGGATCACGAACATCACGTCCGGGCGGCCCGCATCATATTCGTCGAAGACCAGCGCAACATTGTGCTGATAGGCCCAAGGCAGAATGCCGTCCTTGAATTCGGTAATCTGCATGCCGTCCTTGACGACGATTGCATCCTTACCGACGAGATCGATACGGCTGACATGGCTGTCGAGGTTGACGCGAACGCAAGGCCAATTGAGGCGCGCTGCGACCTGCTCGATATGCGTCGACTTACCGGTACCGTGATAGCCTGAAACCATCACGCGGCGGTTAAAAGCAAAACCTGCGAGAATGGCGAGCGTCGTCTGACGGTCGAAAATATAATCCGGATCCGTTTCCGGCACATAGGAATCGCCTGCCGCATAGGCTGGCACGCGCATGTCGGAATCAATTCCAAACACCTCACGTACCGAAACCGTCGTATCCGGCAAATTGGCTATATCCCGCTCAACCTTGTTCATCATGCCTCCAGGGCGGCAGGATTGTCCCACCGCGACATTCAAATTCGATCAGGGAGCCAGGTTCCGGCGAGCCAGATGACGCCCCTTCTGTTCAGTTGCGGGCATCCGTACTTGCGTCCGCGCAAATGCGCGGCAGATGAATGTCCGTTATACCAAGGCGCTGAGATGCTGACGCATCACGCCTTGAAAATGTTCAATCGCCACACGGGCTTAACCAATATCCCATGAGTCCCACTCATCGGATATTGGTATTAGAGCATTAAAACATGGCGCATGGGGAAACCAGTTCCCGTTTTTCGCGACATGCCTCAACCACTCCGATACCCGGCTCATAAAGCCCAAACAGGCTTTAGCAAAAACCTGCCTGCTTGAGCAATTGATAAGCCTGAATGACGTCGCGAAATCTTTCTTCGGACCCGCGGTCGCCACCATTCGCATCGGGATGATGTTGCTTCACGAGTTCTTTATAACGCGCCTTGATCTTATCGCTAGTTGAATTTGGTTCAAGACCGAGCGTGGCGAGCGCTTTTACTTCCAAGGTTCGTGGCTTGCGAAGCGCGGTTTTACCCGCAGGCGCTGCTTTCGCGTCTTTCACGAAATTGAACGGATCGCGCAGACGGTTGTGATAGGCAGCCGAACCCGAACGCTTCTGCGCCATATCGGGCGAAGTGTGTTTTGTGGCTGTGGAATTGGACGCGGTCGACCAGGTCGGACGATTTCCTGTGATCGCGTCCTTCTGGAATTTGGAGATATCTTTGTCCGACAAACCCGAGAAATAATTGAAAGTCTTATTATATTCCCGGACGTGATCGATACAGAAATGAAGATACTCGCCCTCGCGCATGCGCCCGACCGGCGCACGATGTGTGCCCGGCTTATCGCAACCATCCCACTGGCAGCAGGGACCGCTGGACTTCTTTTCCGCTTCCTTCTTGGGACGGATGCGGATGCTGTCGAAAAATTTTGAGTTCGTTGTCATCGAATCGGATTATGCGAATTAAGAGGAACTAAACAAGAATTGACATTTCGTCCTGACTGGTTTTGGCCATTCTTCAGGGCGAAATTTTGATGCAGACTGCATTTCCTGTGCGGATTTGCCCCACCAATGTCGCCGAGGCGACGTCTATATGAAGCACAGCACCTATATGGGGAGAACTGGCTCGAATGTCCATTCACAATAGCAAACAATCTTCAATGGAAGCGAAGCTTACGGCAGCTTTCGCGCCGGAACAGCTTGAAATCATAAATGAAAGCCACCTCCATGCCGGTCATCACCATGAAGATAGTGGCCATCATGAAGTTTACGATGGCACCGGCGAGACACATTTTCGTGTACGCATTGTATCGGGCAAGTTCGAAGGACTGAGTCGCATTGCCCGCCATCGTGCTATCAACGATATTCTGAAAGAAGAGCTCAACAGCGGCGTTCATGCACTGGCGCTCGAGCCTTCCGCTCCCGGCGAGCCAACCCGGCGCTGATCTGCTTACGCGTGAGCTTTAAGCCATTTGCGCAGACGACCACGCGCATTGGCGTAAGGCGAAGACGTGTTGAACTGGATCATGCGCCCAAGCGTATATTTTTCGTACCAAGCCACTCCATAAAGCTGCGCATCGCTGCGTGCCTCAATCAGTTCAACCAGCGCGTCTTTCGCGGCTTCGAAGCGCGACAGGAGTTCTGCGAATGGTAAGCTCTGGTAATCGTGGTAGAATTTGGATGCCAGATTGCCGAGTTCGTTCCATTTGAAACCCGTTTCCGGAAAATCGACCGGCTTCCTCTCATCGCGCAACTGGCACCATTTCAGAACCAGCTCGTTCCATCCGACCAGATAGGAAACGAGATTGTGTACGCTCATCATCGTGCCTTTCGCATGCCCTTCCATGGTGTTTTCCATGGCTTGCTCTGGCGACAAGCGCGCAAGATCAATTGCCAGCCGGGCATAGTTCGTTTCGATCGCTGTAAGGAGTTCCTGCTTGTTCGCTGGAACCCCCATCAGTTTGAAACCTTCGCGGCGATAACACCTGATATGGGTTTGCCGTCGGCATCGAGCGGCACAATGCGCAGACGTGTCAGGCGGTTCTTTTCCTTCTTCAGCACGGAAAAGCGCTTTCCATGGAATGTGAAGGCCTGCTTCACTTCGGGTATCGTCTGGGTTTCGTGGATCACAAGGCCGGCAATGGTGGTTGCTTCCTCATCGGGAAGGTTCCAGCCCAGCGCACGATTAAGATCACGGATCGGCAGCGAACCATCGACCAGAACCGAACCATCCGGCTGCAGTCTGACGCCTTGCATGTCGAGATCGTGTTCATCGGAAATATCGCCGACAATCTCTTCGAGAATGTCCTCAAGCGTCACCAGCCCCTGCACATCACCATATTCATCAACGACGATGGCAATATGCGCCTTGCGACGGAGGAATGCGTCGAGCTGATCCTGAAGTGTCGTGGTATCGGGCACAAACCATGGCTTGCGTGCCACCTTCATAATGTCGATACGCTTAAAATCATTTTCGACGTCATAAAGCGTACGCAGCAGATCCTTGGTGTGGATGATGCCGATAATATTATCGATCTCATCGCGCCAGACTGGCATCCGCGTGTGCGGGCTTGCCAGAATTTCGCGCACCACCTGCTCTGCTGGAGCATCGGCATTGATGGTGCCCATTGAGGTGCGATGCACCATGACATCGCTGACCTCCAGCTCTTTGAGATCAAGCAAACCGCCCAGCTGGTCGCGGTCTTCCTTGATCAGCGACTTATCGCGATGCAGCACTTCAACAGCGCCACGCAATTCTTCCTGCGCCGAAAGCATCGAACGGCCAGCTGCCAGATTAATCCCAAACAGTCGCAGGATCACCCGAACAATCCAGTTTACCAACCCCGAAACCGGACCCAGCACTGTCACCACCGCTGAAACCGGACGTGCAACATTCAAAGAAAACCGGTCAGGACTGGAAATGGCCCATGACTTGGGCAGCACTTCGGCAAAGATGACCAGAATGACCGTCATTGCCAATGTCGAATAGGCAACACCTGCATCGCCGAACAGGGTGAGAAAAATGCTGGCCGCGATTGAGGATGCAAGAATATTGGCAAGGTTGTTGCCGATGAGAAGCACACCGATCAGTCGGTCCCGCTTGCCGATCAAATGCTGTACGACCGAGGCGCGCTGATCGCCATTATGCTCATAGGTGAGCATGCGGGCGCGGGAAGCCGCCGTCAGCGCCGTTTCAGCACCGGAAAAAAACGCCGAAAAAACGATGCAGAGCAGGATGATGCCGCACATAACCCATAGCTCGAAACCCATTCTCGTAATCCTTTCAGATTCAGACGGAGAGGCGTTCCTTCAGGAATTCAAGCACAGCCGCAGGTGGCACATCCTTGGCTATGAAGGATTGGCCAATACCGCGCGTCAGAATGAAGGTGAGCGCGCCGCGCGCTACTTTCTTATCCTGCGCAATGTAATCCATCAGCTTTTCAGCATCCGGCAAACCGCCCGGCACATCATTGAGCGAAATCGGAAGACCGACGGCCTTCAGATGCGCTTCCACACGTTCCGCATCTTCAATACCACAAAGGTTCATCTTGACCGAGAAACGATGCGCCAAAGCCATGCCGATGGCAACGCCTTCACCATGCACCAGACGGCTTGAATCGTAGCCTGTCGCCGTCTCAAGCGCATGTCCGAATGTGTGACCGAGATTAAGCAGTGCGCGGTCGCCGGTTTCGCGTTCATCACGTGCCACGACTGCGGCCTTTGAGCGGCAGGATTCGGCAATCGCCTCTGTGCGTGCCGTACCGCCCGCAAAAATGTCCTGCCAGTTTTTCTCAAGCCAGGCGAAGAAATCCGGCCGGTCAATGAGGCCGTATTTTGCCACTTCCGCATAGCCTGCACGAAATTCGCGCGGGCTCAGCGTATCGAGCACTTCGGTATCGGCCAGAACCAGCTGCGGCTGATAGAAAACACCAACAAGGTTCTTGCCATATTGCGTGTTGATGCCTGTCTTGCCGCCAACCGACGAATCCACTTGTGCTAGAAGCGAGGTTGGCATCTGCACGAAATTCATGCCTCGACGCACAATGCCTGCGACAAAGCCGGAAAGATCGCCAACGACCCCACCGCCAAAAGCCACGACTGCGTCGCCACGCTCAAGCCTTGCAGCAAGTACGGCATTTGTTACGGTTTCGAGTGTCGAGAAAGATTTCGATTTTTCACCGGGTGTCACGATAACGGGCGTGGATTGAATGCCAGCGCGCGCAAAACTGTCGGTCAGTGCTTCAAGATGTGCCTTTGCAACATTCCCGTCGGTGACAATTGCCACACGAATGCCTGGAAGTCGCTTTGCAACTTCTTCGCCTGCACGGGCAATAAGACCTTTGCCGATCAGGATCTCATAGGATCGGTCGCCCAGCGAGACGGGAACCGTAACAGTATCGGCAGCAGTCATAATCCACTCCAAAGCAGTCTAAACTTACTTCTTATCCAGATGCTCGGCCAGATACTCGGCCAGAACGTCAATCAGTTCTCCGGCGATCACTTCTTTCTTGTCATCACGCGTCATCACATGCAGATCGGCGAGCGCGTAAACCGGATAGCGCTCATTCATCAGCCGCCGCATCACACCGCGCGGATCATCATTCCTGAGAAGCGGACGGTTTTGGCGGCGAGACACGCGGTCCATCAGCACATCCAGTTCCGCATTCAACCAGACAGAAACACCATTTGCGGCAATTGCCTCACGAGTTTCAGCATTCATGTAAGCGCCGCCACCGGTTGCGAGCACCATCGGACCATCCTCAAGAAGCCGCAGGATAACCCTGCGCTCCAGATCACGAAACTCAGCTTCGCCATAAGCTTCAAACAGTTCCGGTACCGTCATGCGGGCGGCAGATTCAATCTCGTTATCGGCATCGCGGAAAGGCAGGCCGAGCATTGTTGCGACCTTGCGACCGACTGTCGACTTGCCTGCGCCCATCAGCCCAACAAGAACAACCACTTTCGCACCAAGAAGCTGACGGACAGTGTCCGCCTTCTCGTTAAGATTTGTCTGTTTTGTTGTACTGCTCATAAACCTCATCCATTTCCTCCGGTTCCACATGAAAAACCGCGCGGCGTCAATCGCTTTCATCGCCTGAACGGCACCAAATAGGGCTTTTTATGCACGCGCTTTGGCTGTCCTTGCTTTCGTCTCAATAGCACAGCATAAACGCACCATGCCCACGCTGACGCGCATTCTTGTCCTGCTTGCTGTGATCGCTGCCATTGTCTACGGCGCAATGTTCTCGCTCGCCAATTTCGTGAAGCCCGTCACGCATGAGATCACCGTCGAAATCCCGGCGTCAAAACTGAAGCAAACAGTCGTTGCCCCACCTCCGGCGTCGGCACCGGCAACGATGCCGTCAGAAACCGTCACAGACGGCCAGACCGATGGGCCCGACGCGGCGGACAAGCAGGAGTAGACATGCGGGCATCTTTGGCGATTGAGAATTTTCTCGAAATGATGAGCGCCGAACGCGGGGCCGCGCACAACACGCTTGAATCCTATCGCCGCGATCTGGAATCTGCAGCCGACGTCATGACCGCACGCGGCATCAATATGACTGAGGCGAAAACCGACGATATACGCCATGTGCTTGATGGCATGGCCAATGAAGGCTTTGCTGCGACATCGCAGGCGCGCCGCCTTTCAACAATCAGACAATTCTTTCGCTTTCTCTATTCAGAAGGCTACAGGCAGGACGATCCGACCGGCGTTATCGATGCACCCAAAAAACAGAAGCCGCTGCCGAAAATCATGAGCGTTGAAAATGTCGGTCGCCTCCTTGATCGCGCCGACCTTGAGGCAAAAGAGGCGCTTGAGCCAGCAGACCGTATCAAAGCGCTTCGCCTTCACGCGCTGCTTGAAACGCTTTACGCCACAGGATTACGTGTTTCGGAGCTTGTTGGCCTGCCCGTCAGTGTCGCCCGCACCGACCATCGCTTTCTGATTGTGCGCGGCAAAGGGTCCAAGGATCGCATGGTGCCCCTGTCGCAAAAAGCGCGCGAAGCTTTGCAGGTCTTTCTTTCATTGCGCGATTCCCTGCCGGGCTACGACGATAACCCGTGGCTGTTTCCGGCTTTCTCTGAAAGCGGCCATCTGGCGCGACAGGTTTTCGGTCGTGAACTCAAAAGTCTTGCTGCCCGCGCCGGGCTTTCGAGCGCATCCATCTCGCCGCATGTGCTGCGTCACGCCTTTGCCAGCCACCTTTTACAGAATGGCGCAGACCTCAGGACAGTGCAGCAATTACTTGGTCATGCGGACATTTCAACGACCCAGATCTACACACATGTTCTGGAAGAAAGACTGCATAAGCTGGTAAGTGAACATCATCCGCTTGCCGATTAAGCGCGCGGCGGGTAAGAGAATTTCAGAAAAATTTGCAAGATGCGCGCGAAGTAAATATGTAAGGCGTCGTAAAACAGCCTCTATTGGGCTTGTTCTATGGCCAACATCTCTGGAAACGCACAATAGTCAGGCCCGATGTATAACTATCTCGATTTTGAAAAACCCGTCGCAGACCTCGAAGGCCAGATCCTAGAGCTGAAAAAGCTCGCACAGGAACAGGGCAGCGTCGAGATGAGTGACGAGATCAGCCGTCTCGAGAAACGATCGGCCGATGCGCTCAAAGATATCTATCGCAAGCTGACGCCATGGCAGAAGGCACAGATCGCCCGCCATCCGGATCGTCCGCATTGCCTTGAATATATCAACCGGCTGTTCACTGAGTTCACGCCGCTTGCCGGCGACCGCCAGTTTGCTAACGACGAAGCCATTCAGGGCGGCTTTGCCCGCTTCAATGGTCAGCCTGTTGCCATTCTCGGTCAGGAAAAAGGCTCGGACACCAAGACGCGCCTCAAGCACAATTTCGGCTCGGCCCGTCCTGAAGGCTACCGCAAAGCCGTCCGCATCATGGAAATGGCTGACCGTTTCCAGCTGCCGTTGATTACTTTCGTTGATACAGCAGGCGCTTATCCAGGCGTAAGTGCAGAAGAACGCGGCCAGGCAGAAGCCATTGCGCGCTCCACCGCAGAATGCCTCAAGCTGCGCGTGCCTGTCATCTCCATCATCATCGGTGAAGGTGGTTCAGGCGGCGCGATCGCGATTGCTGTCGCAAACCGCGTCTACATGCTCGAACATTCGATCTATTCGGTGATTTCGCCAGAAGGTGCAGCTTCGATCCTGTGGCACGATTCCACTCGTGCGAAGGACGCCGCCTCCAACATGCGCATCACTGCGCAGGATCTGTTCGATCTCAAAGTCATCGATGGCATCATCCCGGAACCGCTCGGCGGCGCACATCGCGGCAAGGAATCCACGATTGAAGCTGCAGGCGACATTATTACCGCCTCACTGCGTTCGATGAAGGATGTTGATGGCGAGACGCTGAAGCAGGAACGCCGCCAGAAGTTCCTCGATATCGGTCGTAACCTTTAATTTACTATAAAACTGGTTTTTGGCTCCGGCGCGCCACTACAGCATAATTCCTTAGACTTGCATCAGTTTAAGGTAAAATTAAGCTGTAAATATAAAGCGTTAGAGCGACCTTTGTGCGCCCAAGAAGGCGCACGGCGCTCTAGTGGAGTGAATTTGACGTTTGAATCCCGACTGACATAAATGCTGTTTCAAACGTCAAATTCACTCCACTAGAAACTTAAGCATTTGAGTGATCTTGATAATTCCGACATTTGCTCAGCGTCCGTATCACTGGCAAGCAAATGTCAGAATTAGACCACTATGTGCGCCGGATTTGCATCATGCCGTCATTTCCGCCATATTGCGGACACGGTGTTTTTTAGGTAATTGAGCAACGGTTTATCAACGATACTGAAAGGTTTAGTTGTTAATATCCGGGCACCGAAAAGTCAGGTTTGCTCAAATGCGTCAGAAGACGCGGCTTCGGGCAGGCTCTGATTAAAGCTGAGTACTCGTTGCTCTACCTATTTGTTTTTACGCATTATCCGATGCAAAATCGCTTCGCACTTTTGCTGGAAATGCTCTGACAGGCTCGATGCGATATGAAGATCAGAACCGCACTTCTTGGAACACTCTTGGCATCCGCTCTGCTTGCGGGCTGTCAAGGCTCGTCCGTTTCCGATCTCAGCTTACGCGCTGAAAAACCTCTTTCCGAAAAAATCGTCGCCAAGATGAAAACGAAGGGCATGACGCGCACTTCGCCGGTGATGGTTCGTATTTTCAAGGAAGAAGGCGTCCTCGAAGTCTGGAAGCAGAAGAACAACGGCAAATACGACCAGATTGCTTCTTATGAAATCTGCAAATGGTCTGGCAAGCTTGGGCCGAAATTCGTAGAGGGTGATCGTCAGGCACCAGAGGGCTTCTATAATGTTCGTCCCGCCCAGATGAACCCGAATTCGCAATATCATCTTGCTTTCAACATGGGCTTCCCGAATGCCTATGACCGTGCCCATAACCGCACCGGCCAGAATTTGATGGTGCATGGCGCCTGCTCGTCATCGGGTTGTTATTCGATGACTGATGACAGCGTCAGCGAGATTTATGCGTTTGGTCGCGATGCCTTCAAGGGCGGTCAGCGTGATTTCCAGATTCAGGCCTTTCCGTTCCGTATGACCGCAGCCAACATGGCGCGTTACAAGAGCGATCCGAATTACGGCTTCTGGAAGATGCTCAAGCAGGGCTACGACGCCTTTGAAACCACCAAGGTGCCGCCGAAGGTGGACGTCTGCGAGAAGCGTTACGTCTTCAACGTGCCTACACCTGACGGTCAGCCGCTATCGGCAACAGATGCCTGCCCGCCTTCGGCCGGCTCGGAATCCATGGCCTACACGTCGTCTTATGAAAAGACATTCCAGTCCGCTTTCAGTGCGGCACAGAAGAAGCCAGCACCCTCCATTCAGGGCATTACTGAAGCAAAGCTCGTTTCCGCCTGGAGTGCGGCGCGTGCACGCGGTGAAAAGGTAACACGCGAACCGCCATCGCTTTCGCCAGCATCCGCTGAAACGCCAAATGCACCGGATATCCAGCCTGCGGCAACGCCTATCTCGGTACAGCCAGCGACTGCTATTGCGGCAACGCCAGCAGTCGCTGCTCCAGCAGCACCCGCTGCCACTGCTCAGGCCGCAGCCGTTCCTGTTCCGCAGGAAAACCCTGCAGCTGTTTCGCCGATGACCACTGCAAGCACAGTGGCAGATACTGTTGTGGATAATGTCGCGGCACCTGCGCCTGAAAAGAAAAAGGCGTGGTGGAAACTGGGCGGTAATTAATAGCAGATGGTTAAAGACGTTCCCGTCTATGATCTGAGAGGGCTTAAGTGCCCTCTTCCTGTTTTAAAGACGCGCAATCGCCTTCAAGATATGCCGAGCGGCGCGCTTCTCTGGGTGGAAGCGACTGATCCGCTGTCTGGTATTGATCTTCCACATTTCTGCGCACAGGAAGGTCACGCCCTGCTTTCGCAAGAGCGTGACGAAAAACTGCATCGCTTTCTTATTCAGAAGAGATAAGTTTAACGCGTGAAATAGCCCGGAATAGCCAGCGGATTGTCCATCATCGCTGCGCGGTCGGGACGATCAATCCCCGCCTTGCCCAGAAACGCATCGAAAAGCTCGCGCACGTAGGTTTCCGGCAAATCCTTCACGATCAGCACGAGAAGCGTTTCATGCTCATCCTTGGGCCATTTCGGCAAACGTGCTGGCGGATGAAAGATTTTCTGCACTCCATGGATGACCAGTGGACGATCAGGGTCTTCGGCAATCTGCACAATCCCCTTCACACGCAATAGCTTCTCGCCATGGGTCGACCGCAACAGATCGAGAAACATCTCGAATGTCGAAAACGGGATTGGCTCCTTGTGCCGCAGCGAGAAGGAGCGGATTGCGTCATCATGATGGTGGTGGTGCCCATGATGGTGGTCATGGTCATGAGCATGAGCATGAGCATGATGATGATGATGATGATGATCGTGATCATCCTCGTAGGCTTCTGCCTTCAGCCAGCGTTGCACGTCAGCTGTCTTGGTTTCGGGATTATACAGGCCACATTCAAACAACGCTGCATAACCCGTGCGCGTGTCAGAAGCTTCCAGTATATCCGCAGCCGGATTAAGCAGCTTCAGCCTTGCTTTCAGAGCGTTTAAGCCCTGCTTCGCTTCCGGCATATCCGCTTTTGTAATGATGATGCGGTCAGCCATTGCCGCCTGTTTGACCGCTTCCTCGTGATTGTCGAGCGTTGCCATGCCATTGACCGCATCAACAGTCGCAAGCACACCATCAAGGCGCAAAGCCTGCATCAGAACCGGATGGCCCATGATCGAATGCAGCACCGGAGCCGGATCGGCAAGGCCGGTCGTCTCAATGATAATCCGCTTCAACGCCTTGATCTTTCCCGTCTGCATACGGTCGATCAGATCGGCCAGTGTGTCCACCAGTTCGCCACGTACCGTGCAGCACAGACAGCCGTCTGCAAGCTCGATAACCCCTTCACTGGCTTCTTCAACCAGCAGGTGGTCGATGCTCACCTCACCAAATTCATTGATAATGACTGCGGTATCGGTGAGTGCCGGATCTTTCAGCAGACGATTAAGCAGCGTTGTCTTACCCGAGCCAAGAAAGCCGGTCAGCACAGAAACAGGAATTGGATGCGGCATGGCTCTGTTCTTAGTTAATCGTGGCTGTATTGGCACCTGCCGCAGCACGCTGAGGGCGTGGCATCGGCACAGGGATCTGCGAAATATCGAGCTGTCCGACTTTGGTGACCTTTGCAGGCGGCGCGGAAACAAGTCCAACCTGAACCGGCACCGGCTCACGGGTCAGTGCATGGATATAAGGCGAATTGATCTGGAGACGTCCTTCGACATCACGGCCATCCCAGCGATCAGCCATGGCTTGCTGGCTGCAGATTGTCTTACGCATATCAACAGCCTGATAGGCGGCGCTGCTTGCTGGCGGCACCATGCTCCCAAGCGTTGGCACTCCGGCGCCGTTGCTCCTGAAAGCATCGGTCATCAATTGCGCCGCCTGTATCGCGCGCACTTCCTGACGGTCCGCGCCCAGCACAACAGCCAGAATGGTGCGTCCCTGGCGGGTTGCGGAGCTGGCCAGATTGAAGCCAGAAGCACAGACAAAGCCGGTCTTCATGCCATCGGCACCATCAAAGCGACCGAGCAGAATGTTGTAATTGGCCTGTGGCTTCTTGCCGTCGCCCGTATCAATGGCCTCAGTTCCGAAATAATGCGCATATTGCGGGAATTCGCGGCGCAACTGCACGCCAAGCACGGCAAGGTCGTGCGCTGTCGAATAATTGTTCGGATCATGCAGACCGTTTGGATTGGCAAAATGCGAACCACTCATGCCGATGCGCTGTGCTTCCGCATTCATGCGCTGCACAAAAGCAGATTCCGTACCGCCAACAGCTTCCGCGACCGCAACGGCCACGTCATTGGCAGATTTCACCAGCATGATCTTGAGCGCAGTATCGAGCGTCATCACCGAGCCGGGACGATAACCCATCTTGCTCGGTGGCTCTTTCGAGGCGTTGACCGTCATGCGCACAGGAGATTCCAGCGTCAGCTGCCCTGCTTCAATCGCGCGGAAGGTGACATAAGCCGTCATCATCTTGGTCAGCGAAGCCGGATACCAGCGCTGGAAAGGATCCTGCGCGGAGTAGACCTTGCCACTTGCAACATCCACCGCAATCGATGGATTTGCCAAAGCAGGAGATAAAGCACCAGCTAAGGCCAGGCTAGAAATCGCCGCAGTTGCAAACCAGATTTTCAACGACTTCGAAATCATTTCGTAGTTCCAATCAACAAGAGCCGCAATTCCTGCGGGTTATCGGTTCCGCTTCCTGTTGTATCGACCTTGAAAAGCCGTAACGGCTTGCGAATACACCAGTCAAAAAGGAGAATTTGTACTGCTCTTATCTATGCCATGTGGCAAGGAAAAGGCAAATAGGGATTGCCCGCTTTCACCGAAACGTCATATTCTCGTTTCTTCTGAATAAAGAGAATCTGCAGGATATTTCCGAAATGCCAGTGCTCAATCGTGCCGTCGAAACTCAAGCGGAGATCGCCACATGGCGTCGTCATCTGCATCAGAATCCCGAACTTCTTTATGATGTTCATGAAACGGCACGCTTTGTCGAAGAAAAGTTGAAATCATTCGGTTGCGATCTTGTTGAAACCGGGGTTGGGCGCTCAGGCGTCGTTGCGGTCATCAAGGGACGCCATGGCGATGGTCCGGCCATCGGCCTACGCGCCGATATGGATGCCCTGCCGATCACCGAGACCAGCGGTGTCGAATGGGCCTCCAAGAATCCTGGCAAAGCGCACTCCTGCGGTCATGATGGCCACACATCCATGCTGCTTGGTGCTGCACAATACTTAGCTGAAACCCGTAATTTTCGCGGTTCAGCCGTGTTGCTTTTCCAACCAGCGGAAGAAGGCGGCGCAGGCGCTCTCGCCATGGTTCAGGATGGCGTGATGGACCGCTTTGGCATTGCGGAAGTCTATGGCGTTCACAATTTGCCGAGCCTTGCGGTCGGCCAGTTCGCCATGTGCAAGGGCCCGATCATGGCCGCAACCGACGAGTTCGACCTGCTTATCAAGGGACGCGGCGGTCATGCCGCACAGCCTCACCGCACGATTGATCCAATCCTAGCCGGTTCGCAGCTGCATGTTGCCATTCAGGGCATTGTCGCACGCAATATCGATCCACTGGATTCACTCGTCATTTCCATCACCAAGTTTCATGCGGGCGAAGCCTATAACGTCATCCCGGAAACGGCGAAACTCTCAGGCACCGTGCGTACACTGAGCAAGGAAACGCGCGCCTATGCCGAACGTCGCATCCGCGAGGCGGCGGCGGGCATCGCAACCGTTAGCGGCGCGGAAATCACCGTGCGCTACAAGAACAACTATCCAGTCACGTATAATCATGACGACCAGACCGACTTTGCTGCCCGCGTTGCAAAGAATGTGGCAGGCGAAGGCAAGGTGAAAACTGATGTGGCTCCAATGATGGCTGCGGAAGACTTCTCCTACATGCTGGAAGCGCGTCCCGGCGCATATATCTTCCTTGGCAATGGCGACACACCGGGCCTGCATCACCCTGCCTATGATTTCAACGACGAAGCCATTCCATATGGCGTTAGCTATTTCGTGTCAGTGGTTGAAACCGCTCTCGCTGCCTGACGCTTTTCGATATGCAAAGAAATGCGCCTGCCCCGCTTTTTGCGGGGTTGGCGAAAGCCATGAAAAACAGTATGTGTCGGAAAATGCTCCGGTATATCCGGGCGTTTTTGATGACTGGTCCCGTAGCTCAGTAGGATAGAGCGCAAGATTCCTAATCTTGAGGCCACTGGTTCGAATCCAGTCGGGATCACCATTCACCCCTCAGCAACGGCCGATCCCATCTCGCTCAAATTATCTTGAAGTCCTGTGATTTCCAGCCATTTGTGCTATACCCGCTCGCGGTCTTGTGGCGAGCTTTCTCATCTCTCCGACGTTTTGGCCAACAACTGGGCGCGTATCCTCTGAGTGAGTTTGTAACCGTTCCTGACACATTCCCCAGACCGAAGATTGATTCCAAAAAGATCGTCACAGATGATCGACCCTTTAGGCTGGCCGTTTTGAAAGACAGGTCGGCGCGTTTGCAAAGCTGAAGCAGCCATGACTATCATCCAGGAAACTGAAACGTCGACCAGTGAACAAAACGCGTCACTGGAAGCGAAAAGCAATTTCCGGATCATCGCCCTCATCGTCGCGAGTGCTATGCTGATGGAACAGCTCGATGCTACGATCCTGGCAACTGCTTTGCCGACCATGGCCAAAGATTTCGATGTCGCCGCACCCTCGATGAGTGTCGCGCTCACATCATATCTTCTGAGCCTCGCCATTTTCATTCCGGCAAGCGGAAAGATCGCTGATCGCTTCGGAACCCGAACCGTGTTCCGCTTCGCGATAAGTATTTTCATCGCTGGCTCTATCCTCTGCGCACAGGCGCCGAACCTTCCCTTTCTGGTCTTTGCCCGCCTGTTGCAAGGCGGTGGCGGCGCCATGATGCTGCCAGTCGGACGTTTGGTGCTAATCCGTTCTGTCGAGCGCAAGGACCTCATCTCAGCAATGTCGTGGATGCTGGTGCCTGCGCTTATGGGCCCAATCCTCGGACCGCCCATTGGGGGCCTGTTCGTGACCTGGCTCGACTGGCGCTGGATCTTCTACATCAATGTGCCGATTGGCATTCTGGGCATGATCTTTGTGTCATTCTATATCGGAGAATATAAAAGCGACACCAAAGAACCTTTTGACTTTATCGGTTTGATCCTGTCGGGCATAGCGCTTGGTGCGCTGCTTTTCGGACTTGAAAGTGCCAGTACCACCAGCGCTTTGGCGGCCAAGTTCTTTGTGGTTGGCATTGTGTTTGCGATTGCGACCGTCATTCACTCGCGCCGCCACCCGGCTCCGCTACTCGATTTTTCACTGATGCGGATTGAAAGCTTCGGCACCTCGATGGTCGCTGGTTCTATCACCCGCATCACACAAGGCGCGCACCCATTCCTGTTGCCTTTGATGCTGCAGGTAGCCTTCGGCATTTCGGCTGTATCCGCAGGCAATATGGTTTTGGCGACCGCACTTGGTTCCATGGCCATGAAAGCCTTTGCGCCTAAAATCATTCGCCGGTTCGGCTTCCGCTCGTCACTGGTTGTAAACGGCATATTCTCGTCATGCAGTTACGCAATCTGCGGTTTGTTCAGCCCTGAATGGCCGCATTGGCTGATCTTTGCCGTGCTGTTCATGTCCGGCTTTTCGATGTCGTTTCAGTTCACAGCCTATAATACGGTTGCCTATGACAAGGTTGATGAAAAGCAGATGAGCTCGGCCAACAGCTTCTATTCAACCTTCCAGCAACTCATGCTTTCTTTCGGCGTTTGTATCGGCGCCCTCGCGCTTCACACGTCCATGGCCTGGCATGAGCGCGACGTACCGCTGACATCGGATTTCTCTATGGCTTTCTTTATTGTGACCGGCATATCGCTGACGGCCACCTTCTGGAACCTTCGCTTCTCGAAAGACGCGGGCGCACAAATGCGCGGACGATAAAGCGCATTCCGAAAAGTGGGAACCGATCTAATTTTCCTCACGCCCCATAAGGCCAGTTGGCTTGTGAAAACAGGCCGCCATCGACCCAGATAGTCTGGCCCGAAACAAAAAGCGCAGCATCAGACGCCAGAAACAGCACCGGACCGGAAAGGTCTTCCACGGTTCCAACCCGTCGCAGTGGCGTGATCCGGCCCCATGTTGCTGCATAGTCAGGCTGTTCCTGGGCAGTACGCTCATTGTAAATCGCACCGGGAGCCACGCAATTGACGCGAATACCATGCGGCCCAAGTTCCACGGCAGACACTTTGGTAAACTGCTCAATCCCGCCCTTGGACGCCGTGTAGGAAACGAGCTTCGGGAATGCGAGCTTGTTACAGCCCGAACCGATATTGATAATTGCTCCGCCTTTACCGACGTCAACCATCCTCTTGGCAGCGGCTTTCGTGTTCAGAAAGCAGCCTTTCATATTGGTGCGGATCACATCGTCCCAGCCTTCCTCGGAAAGCTCCAGCAACGGCGCCCAAGTCTGGATACCGGCATTGTTGACGAGTACGTCCGGTGCATCACCATACCAGCTGCAGACTTCATCGAAGAACTCTTCGACCTCAACTCCAGAACCGACATCGCATTCGATCCCCAACGCCTGTCCGCCCGCAGCTTCGACTTCTTCCATAAGTGTATTTGCAGCCTCGTCATCGCCTCTGAAGCTGAAAGCAACCGCATATCCGGCTTCCGCAAATGCGGAAACAAGATGCCGTCCAATGCCGGTGCTTCCACCGGTGACAATCGCAAACCCACTCATAAAATTCCCTCCCAAAGGATCTCGAAAGGCAATTTAATCAACTTCAGGCAATGGTAAAGCTGTGAAAATGGAAATATCAGTTTCCTGAAAGAGGAGACCAGCATGAACCCCGATATCAAAGTAGCCAACGGTGCCTGCCACTGCGGAACAGTGCGCTTTCGCGTCAAACTTTCCGATGGCCTTAACACGGCGCGCCGTTGCACCTGCTCTTATTGCCGGATGCGCGGTGCAGTTGCCGTCTCCGCCGATCTGGATGGACTGGAAATTCTTGAAGGCGAAGATGCGCTGACGCTCTACACGTTTAATACGGGTGCCGCGAAGCACTTCTTCTGCTCGAAATGCGGGATTTACACCTTCCACCAGCGCCGCTCCAGCCCGCACCAGTTCGGCGTGAATGCGGCCTGCCTCGAAGGCGTTTCTCCCTTCGACTTCAAGGTTATTCCCGTCAATGACGGCGTGAACCACCCATCCGACAATCCCAACTACAAAGGTTCCGGCATTGCTGGCTATCTGCGTTTCGAACCATTTGATGAAACCAAGGCTGACTAAATCCTTGCACGCCGCTTCTGCTCGTTTTTCTCCCATGAAAACACGACCGGCGGCAGCGGATCGAAGCCGCGAATAATATCCGCCCCCTTTTCGCCGACCATGATGGTCGGCGCATTGGTGTTGCACGACGGAACGCGCGGCATGATCGAGCTGTCGCAAACCCGCAGACCTTCAAGACCGCGCACTTTCAAATCAAGATCGACAACAGCCATCGCATCCGTCCCCATCCTGCAGGTGCCGACCGGATGGTGATCGGTCTTGGCATTGGCGCAAGCATAATCGAACAGATCATCGTCACTGACGACCTTTGGCCCCGGCAGACGCTCGGCCATCACGTAAGGTTTCAATGCATCCTGGCTCATGATTTCGCGCGCGATCTTCAGACCTTCAAGCGACATCTTGCGATCATGCGGATCGCTCCAGTAATTAGGATCGATCAGAGGTGCAGCTGCCGGATCGCTGGATGCCAGCCGCACGGTTCCACGCGAACGCGGATGCAGATAGGCGGAGTTGAGCGTTACACCGGCATTTTTGAGCTTCTCAACACCTGCCTCGATGCCCGAACCAAGCCCCAGATGAAACTGGGTATCCGGTGAGCGGGCATCCGGATCAGCATACCAGAAGCCGCCGGTTTCAAAGAGGCTGGACGCCACCGGACCAGAGCGCAGAAAGATATATTGCAGGCCCGCGCCCAGCGTCCGATGCAACTTTGCCACGCCATCATAGGTGTGATCGCCTGTGCATTCGGCAATAACAAACAGGTCGAGATGGTCCTGCATGTTCTCGCCCACACCCGGCAGATCATGCTTGACCGCGACACCGACCTTTTTCAGATGATCCGCGGAGCCGATGCCGGATTGAAGCAGAAGTTTCGGCGAACCAATCGCGCCGGACGATACAATCACCTCGCGGCTTGCGCGCAAAGTCTCCCCGCTCATCAGCGTTACGCCGTTGACGCGCGTCTTCTCCATTTCGATACTGCGCACCGGTGCATTCATGCGGATCGTCAGGTTCTTGCGACCCTTGATCGTGGACAGATAAGCAAGCGATGCAGACGAGCGGCGGCGGTTGCGTTGGGTGAGCTGATAAAAGCCGACGCCTGCCTGTTCGCGACCGTTGAAATCCGCATTAAACGGAATGCCGAGTTCCTGGCCCGCTCGGATATAGGCGTCGCAGATCGGCAGTGGCGCAGATGGCATCGAAACACCAAGCGGCCCGCCATAGGAATGGAAATCATCGTTGAAACGCTGATTGTCTTCGGCGCGTTTAAAATAGGGCAGCACATGGCGGTAGTCCCAGCCGGTACAGCCGTCTTCGCCGGCCCAAAGATCATAATCGGCTGCATTCCCGCGCGTATAAATCTGCGCATTGATGCTGGAGCCGCCGCCGATGACTTTTGCCTGCGTATAGCGCAACACCCGATTTTTGAGGTGTTTCTGCGGAACGGTTTCCCAGCCCCAGCTCGCCACACCCTTGGTCATCTTGGCAAACCCGGCTGGCATGTGAAACAGCGGATTCCAGTCGCTACCACCAGCTTCCAGCAACAGCACTTTTACCGAAGCATCTTCGCTCAGACGATTGGCGAGAACGCAGCCGGCAGGCCCACCACCCACGATGATATAATCGTAATCCATCGCCTTACCCTTATAATTTTGCAATCGACAGGCCGCCATCGGCATTGATCGCCGAGCCCGTCGCAAAAATGAAATCGCCACCGGCAAGTCCGGCCACAATCGCGCCGACATCGCCCGCCTCTCCCCAGCGCTTCATCGGCACCAGACCGGCTTCAATCAGTCCGTCATAACGCTCAGCAACTTTCGCCGTCATATCGGTGCGGATGATGCCGGGACGGACCTCGAACACGCCGATCCTCGCTTCAGCCAAACGCAATGCCAGTCCTTGCGTGAATGCCGTCAGCCCTGCTTTGCTGATGCAGTAATCAAGCCGCTCGGGCGAGGTCATCACCGACGAAACGGAGCTGATTGTTATAATGCTGCGTGGAAAACGCACCTCGTTCACCGCCACCATGGCCTTCACCACGGCCTGGGTGAAAAACACCGTACCGCGCAGATTCACATCCATGATCGTGTCGAAGTTTTCGGGCTTCAGCCCAAGGAAATCGCCTCGCTCAATTGAGCCCATGCCTGCATTGTTGACCAGACAATCAATGCCACCGAGTTCGCTCACGACAGCTGATACAGCCGCCTCATGTGTATCAACCGCGGCAAGATCGCTTTCAAAGAAAGCCACTTTTCCGCCAAGTTCCCGTAGTTCACGAATGACAGCGTCGTCGCTTTCGCGATCGGTAATGGCGAGATCAAAAC
Source organism: Ochrobactrum quorumnocens (assembly GCF_002278035.1). Classification (NCBI taxonomy): domain Bacteria; kingdom Pseudomonadati; phylum Pseudomonadota; class Alphaproteobacteria; order Hyphomicrobiales; family Brucellaceae; genus Ochrobactrum; species Ochrobactrum quorumnocens. Next base: position 2,402,970 of record NZ_CP022604.1, read on the forward strand.
CCTTGGCGGCAAGCGCACGCGCTATCCCAAGCCCGATGCCGCGACAGCCGCCGGTTACCAGTGCCACAGGTCTTTGACGGTTCATGCCAGCACCTCGCTTTGAATGTGGTCGGATACGCGCAGAGCCTGCGCCGCAATGGTTAGCGCCGGATTAACCGCAGCCGAGGTCGGCAGAAACGACGCATCGACCACATAGAAATTAGGGTGGTCATAAGCACGGCACCAGGGATCAAGTGGCGCCGTCGCGCAATCATTGCCAATACGCACCGTGCCGCACTGATGCGATGGTGTACGCCGGTCAAAGGCCCGCGACAGCACAATTGGAAAGCCCGCCTGCCTGAGCGCGGATTTGAGCTTATCAACCAGCATCAGATGCGCTTTCCAGTTGGAACGCACCCAATGCAGAATGATGCGATCACCATCCACGCTCACGCGGCTTTCTGGCGATGGCAGGTCCTCACTCATCGCGTAAAAATCAATGGTGTGTCCGGCAATGCGGTTCAAAAGCCATTCCGGCACTCGCTGCATATTCGATTTCAGGATCGCGCCTGAAACCCTCCCCAGCAATTGCACATTGCCAAGGGGCGGCCCGCCAGCCCCATCCGAGAGATAATAATCATTGAAGCCAAACGTTTTTTGGTAAACGCTGTCATTGCGATAGCGCGGATCAAACCCGATCACCGCACTGGCATTGTGGTTCATGAAATTGCGACCGACCTGATCCGAACCGTTCGCCAGTCCTGAACGCAGCAGAAGTGCCGCCGATTGCACGGCACCGGCAGATAGAATGACCAGTTTGGGACGCAGGACCAGCGCCTCGCCGTTCTTCACATAATGAACTGCCGTGATGGTCTTTCCGTCGGGCCCGGCTTCCAGCTTCGTTACCCGCGCGGATGTTTCAAGCCGGACATTTGGATGTTTGAGTGCGAGTGCTAACGGACAGGTTTCCGCATCCATCTTGCCGTCATTGCTGTTGGGATGCGCATCCCACGGCGTTTTGGCCTTTGCCAGCCAGCGCTCGATATCAACACCCAGTGGCAAGGAAGCCGGATGCAGCCCTGCCTTTTTCAACCGCTCACGTACATCGGCAATCGGATGTTCATCATTGATTGCAGGATAAGAATAAGGCTTTGAATGATACGGCTCGGTTGGGTCATCGCCAAGCTCGCCGCGCACCTGAAAAAGCGCTTCCGCCTTGCAATACCAGGGCTCAAGTTCATCATAGCCAAAAGGCCATGCCGGAGACACGCCTTCAAGATGCGCAAGCTCCTCAAAATCTTCGCGCCGATAGCGCACCAGCACTGCGCCATAGAATTTGGAATTGCCGCCGACATTGTAATAATTTCCGGGATTGAACGGCGTGCCGTCCGTCTCATACCAGAATTCTTTCGGGCGAAAGAAACCACGCTGGAAAATGGCGCGTGGGTCGCGGTTTTCCGGCCTGTCAGCAAGCCGCTCACCAGCCTCCAAAATCAGAATGTCCGCACCTGATGCGGCAAGACCGACGGCCATTGTTGCGCCGCCGATACCTGATCCGATGATGACAATATCCGGCTGTCCTCCCAAAGCCGTCACTCCCTACTTAGCCTGCGGCATCCACCAGCCGGTGCGCGCGCCGATATGCATGTTGAGCGTCTTGGTTTCGGTATAATCCTCCACCGCATGACGGCCCAGCTCGCGGCCCAGACCCGATTGTCGATAACCACCAAAAGGCAGTTCCGGCGTGCCGTCCATGAAGGTGTTCATCCAGACCGTACCAGCCCGCACCTTGCGACCAATGTTCATGCAAGTATCGAAATCGCGGCTCCACACGCCAGCCGACAAGCCATATTCAACCGCATTGGCAATCGAAATTGCCTCATCCACCGTATCAAAAGACAGCACCGACAGAACCGGCCCGAACACTTCTTCACGCGCCACGGCCATATCGGCTTTCACGCCTGCAATGATGGTCGGTCCCATATATTGGCCAAGGCCGAGATCCAGCACATCGCCGCCATGAGCAATTGCAGCACCGGCCTTTTTAGCCTGATCGACATAGGCACCGACCTTTTCAAGATGCTGTGGCGTGATGATCGCGCCGACTTGCGTGCTGACATCGAGCGGATCACCAACGATCACCTTTTTCGATAGATCGGCGACGCGCCCCACGATCTCATCGACAATCGAGCGATGCACGATCAACCGCGAACCGGCATTGCAGCACTCGCCCGCATTGAACCATGCGCCGAACACCGCAGCGTCGATAAAGGCATCCATATCCGCATCCGGGAACAGGATTTGCGGATTTTTGCCGCCAAGCTCCAGCGATACTTTCTTCAGCGTCTGCGCCGCATTGGCTATAGTCAGTTTGCCGACGCCAGTGGAACCGGTGAACGACACCATGTCCACATCCGGATGCGTGCTCATATGCTGGCCAACCTCGGCACCCGTTCCGGTGATGATATTGACGACACCATCCGGCAGCCCTGCCTCAGTCAGAATTTCGCCGAGTAACAACGTCGAACCCGATGTGAGTTCCGAAGGCTTCACCACCGCCGTACAACCCGCTGCAAGCGCAAATGGCAGCTTTTGGCCTACGATCAAGAAAGGGAAATTCCAAGGCGTAATGATGGAAACAACGCCAATTGCCTCGCGCAGCACGACGCCCAGCGTACCATCGCCCAGATTGTTATAGCTTTCACCATGCAGATCGCGCGCAAGCGCTGCCGCATAGCGCCAGATATCCACGGAACCGGCAATTTCGCCGCGCACCTGAGAAATTGGTTTGCCGGCTTCAATCGCATCGAGATAGGCAAGCTCTTCCGCCCGTGCTTCAATCAGATCGGCGGCCTTCAGCAAAATCAACGAACGCTGCGATGCGGTTTTAGACGACCAGCGCCCGTCATCGAAAGCCTTACGCGCGCTCGCAACCGCGCGTTCCACATCGGCCTTGTTGCCAGCAGGATAGCGGCTTACCGTGACGCCATGGCCGGGCGCTACGCGTTCAATAGTCTCGCCGCTTTGGCTTCCAACCCATTTACCATCAATCAGCATCGAGAATTCACGAACTTCAAGCCCATTCAGCGGCTGCGGTTTTACGACTACGCTCATCACCATTTTCCTTCAAAATTTGCTTCGCGCTTTTCGGTAAACGAGCGCACGCCCTCTTTCAGATCGCCGGTCTTGGCGACCAGAATGGAACCCAGCGCCTCAACTGCCGTGCCATTATCCTCGCCATTGGCGACGGAAAGCATCAGTTTGGAAATTACCAGCGCGGCCGGTCCGCGCTTGGCCACCCGCGCCGCATAGTCCTGCGCCGCCTGCAGGGCTGCACCCGTCTCCACCACATGATCGACCAGCCCGTGCGACAGTGCTTCGTCCGCTGTGAACATTTCACCGCCCAGCACCATGCGGCGTACAATCTGCGCACCGAAACGGCGCACAAGGCGCTGCGTGCCCGACCATCCGGGGATCATGCCAAGCGATGTTTCCGGCAAGCCGATTTTTGCTTGTCGTTCAACAATGCGGATATCGGCGGCACCTGCCAGTTCCAGACCACCGCCCAGCGCATGGCCGTTCATCGCTGCGATCAGCGGCACACGCAAAGTCGCAAGCCGCTCGAACACGCGATGACCGTAGCGCACCCAGGCATGGCCGAATTCTGCCGGTTCCATGCTGCCCCAAGCCTTAATGTCGCCGCCTGCGGAAAAAGCCTTGCCTTCGCCGGTCAGGATCGCAACCCGCACACTGTTATCCGCTTCCACCCGATCACAGGCGGCAGACAATTCCTGCAAAAGCTCAATATCAAACGCATTGAGCTTTTCTGGCCGCCTGATCGTCACGACCGCAATGTGGTTCTCGACATTGATATCAATTCGTTCAGCCATGTTAAGCCTCCAGCTTTCGCGCAGGCTTTTGCGGCAATTCAAGCCCGATCGGCTGGTCACGGAACAGTGCCTCATCCATCATCTTGAGCTTATCCGAAACAATCAACGGGAACTCAGCCTGATCGAGAATATGCGTCTGCAAATCCACACCCGGCGCAATCTCGGTCAGCACAATCCCTTCCGGCGTCAGCTTCAAGACCGCGCGTTCAGTGACATAGGTAATATCCTGCCCCTGCTCGACACCACGCGGACCTGAGAAAGTGACATGCTCGACCTCATTCACGAGCTTCTTGAGCTTGCCTTCCTTCTCGATCACCAGCTTGCCGTCAGCGACCGACAATTTCGCCCCTGCATTAAACATACCGGAAAATACAATCTTCTTTGCCCTTGCAGTGATATCGACAAAGCCACCGGCACCAGCAGTCACATGCGGACGGAATGACAGCTTCGAGACATTGACCGAACCGTCGCGACCGATCTCAAGGAAGGACAGAAGCGAGGCGTCGAAGCCCGCCCCCTGAAAATAGGTAAACTGATAGGGTGACGGCATATAGGCATCGGCATTCGACGCGCAGCCAAAGGCAAAGTCGAGAAGCGGCACGCCACCAACGGCACCCTGTTCGATCACCCAAGTAACCGCGCCATGCAAACCCTCTTCCAGCAGAATGCGCGGCACATTGGCGGAAATGCCGAAGCCAAGATTGACCGCACTACCTGCCTGCAACTCCTGTGCGACACGCCTCGCAATCGCCTTCTGAATATTGAATTCGGCCAAGCGGAATGTATCGAGCGGACGGAAAATCTCGCCGGAAATTGCCGGATCGTAAAGTGTCTGCGTTGTCTGCTTCTGGTCGGGATCAACCACAATATAGTCAACCAGAACGCCCGGCACGCGCACATCATGCGGTTTCAGCGTACCTTCCTTGGCGATGCGCTTGACCTGCGCAATGACGATGCCGCCATTGTTGCGCGCAGCCAGCGCCTGATCCAGCCCACCAAGATATGCGCCCTCATGTTCATAGGTGAGATTGCCGCGTTCATCGGCAGTGGTGGCGCGGATGATCGTCACATGCGGCACGATATTGGGAAAATAGAGCCAGTCTTCGCCTTCAAAACTGACCTGTTTGACAACTGGCTCCTCACGCGCCTTATCGTTCATTGCCGATCCCTGGCGCTTTGGGTCTACGAAGGTATCAAGCCCCACTTTGGTGAGCACGCCGGGACGCTTGGCAGCTGCCTCACGATGCATGTCGAACAGAATGCCCGATGGGATATTATAGGCCGGAATCTCGTTATTGGTGATCATCTGCCAGATCAGCGGCGGCTCCGCGCTCGATGGTCCGGACGGATAAGAACCGCCAATGATCTTTTTGAGAAGACCTTTTTTGGCGATGTAATCGACTCCCTTGATGCCGCTCATATCGCCTGCCGCAATCGGGTGCAGCGTGGTGATATTTTGCGGATGGCCTGTCTCGTCGAAACGCTGTCCGATGGCTTTCAGCATCAGATCGGGACAGCCAAGACCGCTCGATGAAGAAACTGAGACGACAGCGTTGTCGGGAATGAGTGCGGCTGCTTGCGCAACTGAAATATGTTTGTTCATAGTTCTCAAAGTCCTGAATGAACGGCTGTGGCCTTGCCGGTCTTTGCGGCGTCAGCGACGGCAAGCCCCGTTGCGAGCGACCAGATGCCGTCAACCAATGTAGCGGAAGGCTGCCCTTTGCCAGCCATAGCCTCGTGGAAGGCCAGCAGAGCAGTTTCGTAGAGGTTCTTATGATCAAGCGGCAATTCGCGCTCGCCGTCCTTGTCCCGCAGGGTGACGATCCCGACCGGCTTCTGCGTCATGACATTGCGTGCAATGAGCGAGCCTTCGCTGCCATGCACTTCAAAGCCGGTTTCCGCATATTTGGTGGTGAAGGCATCGTGGAACTGGGCAATCGCGCCGGAAGGAAAACGCAGTGCGCCCATCACGCCGTCTTCGATGCCTTTACCGCTTAAGCCGCCTTGCTGGCTGAAAGCCACCGCCTCAACCGGATTTTCACCCAGCACAAAACGCAACGTATCGGCATCATGCACGGTAATATCGAGAATGACGCCGCCGCCGGCATCGGATCGTTCGATGCGCCAGCCCTGCAAATGCGGCGGCAGATAAACCGCGTGAAAAACCCGCGCGGCAAGCACCTTGCCGATCTTGCCTTGAGCGATAGCATCACGCATGGCGCGGTGGCTTGCAGCATTGCGCAAGTGATGATTGGTGCCCGCCACAACGCCCGCTTCACGCACGGCTTTCAGCATTTCGTGGGCATCACCAATCGTCAGTGCCAGCGGCTTTTCGCACAGAATATGCTTGCCTGCTTTGGCGGCAGCAATCGCCTGATCGCGGTGCAGTTCATTGGTAGTGGAGATATAGACAGCGTCGATTTCCGGATCGGACAACAGCGCATCAAGGCTTGTCACCGAGCGGGCAATCCCGTTCTCGCGGGCATAGGTTTCGCCACGCTCAGCATTGGTGCTGTAAACGGACACAACTTCGCCGACAATTGACTTATTTGGCGCGCGAATGGCACCGATGACCCATTCTTTTGCAATGGTGCTTGCGCCTATAAGGCCCCACTTTGCCATTCGAATTTCTCCTCCTTTTTCGATTGCGTACCGCAACTTGCACGCACCGCAAGACGCACCGCCAAGCGCTGCGCCTCCGCCTCCACCCGTTCCGAATTAATTTGTTTCAGCAAAAGCTGTGCCGCACGTTCTCCCAAACCTTGCGGGTCAACAGCCACAGTCGTCAGCGCCGGAACAGCCGTCTTGGCTTCGATCACATCGTCAAAACCCACCACTCCGAAATCCCGGCCCGGCTCAAGATTTGCAGCGCGCAAACCATCGCAGACACCGAAAGCCACAGCATCATTGAAGCACACAGCAGCCGTCGGTTTCATGCCGTGCCGCAACATATGCTCAAGAGCCTCGACACCGCCCGCACGTGAAGGCGCACTTGTGAAAACCAGTGCATCATCAAACACAATTTGAGCCTGCTCAAGACCCGCACGATAGCCAGCAACTCTTTCAGCAAAAACAGCTGTATCGGCATAGCCGCCCATGAAAGCGATTGTCCGATGCCCCAGGGAAACCAGATGCTCCACCGCTTTTGCCACGCCGCCGCGATTATCGGACAGGATAGAAGAAACCCCCGATCCCGGCACATCGCGCACCATTTGAACAACCGGCAGGCCGCTTTTTGCCAATGGTTTTAGATCACTAGCCTCGGTGCCACGCGCAGGCGAAACGATCAGCCCCGCAATGCCATGCTCGCGCATCGAAGCAATCACCTCGCGCTGACGATCAATGCTTTCAGCCGTATTGGCCAGAAACTGCACATAACCGGCCGATTGCATGACACGATCAACCCCCACCGCAAGCTCGGCAAAGAAGCTGTTGGTCAGATCATTAACCACCAGCCCGATGATCTTGGATTTCGACTGACGGAGATTGGCGGCTGAGCGATTATAAACATAGCCGAGCTTCTTAATCGCATCCTGAACCTTGGCGCGGGTCTCGGCATGAACAAGCGGACTGTCACGCAGAACAAGCGACACGGTCGATTTCGACACGCCTGCTTCGCGTGCGATATCAATGACCGTAATGCTGCTCTTGCTCATATCTGTCTCCTGCGCTCTTAAGTTAATTGGAACGATCCAAATTTGTCAACGCCTTTCGGTTTTCACGAAATGGCCATATTTTTGACGTCAGTTTGCCGTAATTCTTAATGCATTTCGCAGTGCTAAAATGAAAAAATAGAGCATCAAGCCTCCCTTTACAGCTATATCTTGAAATTTGGAACGATCTAAATTATTCATGCCAACGTGGAGTTGGAGGACTGACATGAGCGCATCATCGGAAAACGTGCTGACCCTGCCATTCGCTGACGGCAGCGTAAAACCCTATCGCTTGATCGGCACACCGACACCAAGACCCACCTCACCACCCCGCTTCAACCGTATTGCCTATGCTGCGGCGCATGTGGTTTCAGACCCGCTCAAAGATATTCATCCCCAGAGTGGTCCAGCCATTGATTGGGATGCGACAATGGCTTTCCGCCATCACCTTTGGAGCCTTGGTTTCCGGATTGCGGAAGCGATGGATACATCGCAGCGCGGAATGGGGCTTAACTGGGCCGGTGCGCAGGAACTGATCCGCCGCTCGATTGCAGAAAGCAAGACTGTTGCGGGTGCCGATCTCGCCTGCGGCGCCGGAACTGATCATCTCGACCCAGTAGACGCAAAGAGCCTTGATGACGTGATTAGAGCCTATGAAACACAGGCTGAATTCATCGAAAAACACGGCGGTCGTTTCATTCTCATGGCCAGCCGCGCCTTAGCGCGTATCGCCCGCTCTCCTGAAGATTACGTCAAGGTTTACAACCAAATCCTCACCAACGCGCGCGAAAAAGTGGTGCTGCACTGGCTGGGCGATATGTTCGACCCACAACTCAAAGGCTATTGGGGTTCGGACAAGTTTGAAGACGCGCTTGATACCGTCATCAACATCATAGAAGCCAACCGCCACAAGGTTGAAGGCATCAAGATTTCACTACTCGAAGAACGCTATGAAATCGCACTCCGCAACCGCCTCCCAGAAGGCGTGCTGTGTTTCACGGGCGATGATTTCAATTATGCACCGCTGATCGAAGGCGACGGCGACAAGCACAGCCATGCACTGCTTGGTATTTTCGACGCGGTCGCACCACAGGCTTCCAGCGCATTGGCACATCTTGCCAATGGAGACACGGAGCGTTTCCGCACGATCATCAAGCCGACAGTTCCTCTGTCGCGGAAAATCTTTGAGGCACCAACGCAATATTACAAGGCTGGCGTGGTTTTCCTTGCCTGGCTCAACGGCCACCAGAGCCATTTCACGACGCCAGCAGGAATGCAATCAGCCCGTAGTATTCTCCATTATGCAGATATTTTCCGCCTTGCTGATCAAGCAAATGTTCTCGATCTGCCGGAACTGGCTACCGCCCGTATGAAACATCTTCTCGCGGTCTATGGCTTAGAGCGCGTTTCGATCTGATTGGACCAGATCGGCGCTCTAATTATCTGTTTTAACGCGCATCTTTGTCCGAAAACCGTTTCACACTTTTCGGGATGCGCTCTAAACTAGCCCTGAACGACAGCGTTTGAGCCAGAGATGCGAAGCGGTTTTGCTGGAAATGTTTTAACGCGCCTCTTTTCTGATCGAAACAGGTCCAGAATTATTCCTTCGAATTCAATAATAATCCAATTTTATGCATAAAATTCCAATACTCGTTTAGTTGGAATCAATATATAATAGATAGAGAATATTTATTCTAAATTTATAAAGCTCTATAGAAAGTTAATACTTTAATGAAAAAATATAATCTATTTATAAATTCGATAATACTTTCATTTTACGGATCTCAATCTTGGGCGGAAACCCCTGTTTATGAAGTCCACGGCTCTTTCGGGGGCATACGGGCCGATGCTGTGAGTATATCCGCTGACGGCAAGGTATTTGGCGTAAGGCGTCAGTCTTCGAACGACTCTTTCGACAAATCTTTTGTCATCACCAAGGATGGCATAAGCGATATTGGTTCGCTAAGCGATTCCGATGAAGCTTCGCTTCAGGCAATATCAGCGAATGGCCTTGCAGCAATAGGTGTAAGTTCTGCCAGTCCGCTTGAATCGCACGCATTCTGGTGGACGCATGAAACAGGCATGCACGACATTGGTACTCTGGGAGGAAATGCGTCCTATACCACTGGGGTTTCGGCGAATGGGACTGTTGTTGCGGGCGATAGCTATCTCGTCGGAAACACCAAGACCAATGCTTTCCGCTGGACCTTACAGGATGGCATAACCGGTCTTGGAACTCTCGGTGGACCATCGTCGTTCTCTCATGCGATTTCCGCCGATGGCAGCACGATTGTCGGTTACAGCACTATGGCCACCTCTGAAACAAACGCTTTCCGCTGGACTGAAAGCACCGGCATGGTCAGCCTGCAGACACTGGGCGGCAACAATTCGACAGCGCGCGGCGTTTCAGCAGATGGTTCTGTGATTGTTGGCGCCAGCGACACCGCTGCAAGCCAGCAACATGCGTTTCGATGGACTCTGGAAACCGGTATGGTCGACATCAACACGCATACAAATGTCCACGAAAGCCTTGCCAATCTCGTGTCCTATGATGGCACTGTTATCGTGGGTTCGGCCATTTTCAATAGCAGCGATAATCAGGCTTTCCGATGGACACAGGAAACCGGCATGATCAGCCTGAACTCGCTTGGCGGCGGGCTTTCCCATGCTCTGAGTATGTCCGACGACGGCTCGGCTGTGGTTGGCTACAGTTACACGGACAGCATGGCGCTTCGTGCTTTCCGGTGGACAGCAAGCGACGGTATGATCGATTTGGGCACCATCGGAGGCAATAATGCTATCGCGTGGGATATTTCCAATGATGGTAGCGTTATAGCCGGGACCGCAGAAACCGCTGACGGTGCACTTCACGCGACATTATGGAAGTTCCCAAAACCGGATACCGGAACACCACCGACAGAGCCTGAAACCAATCCCGGAACGGGCTATAACCCCGGCTCCAGTCCAGAAACGCCATCGGGGGAAAATCCGCCTGCAAAAGAGCCTGAAACCTCGCCGGCGGTCATAGACCTCGACCACACTGCAACTACAGTCTTCTTGCTGGCGAACAACAGTTTCTCCGCCATGGAAGCACAGCGTTTGACACTCAACAAATTGCAGAATTTTTGCGATGTCGAGCGCGCACGCCAGACCTGCTATTCGATGTTTACCGATATCAGTGGGTTTGGTGGCCAAAAAGATTTGCTTTCAGGCTTTACGCTCGGTCACGGGTTTACCGACAACTTTTCAGCAGGCGTCACTGTCGCCCATTCATTCTGGCGCGACCAGCCTGACGGTTTTGACACGGGAAGAGACAATTTCGGTGGCGGTCTCTATGCACAGTGGAAAGACAAAACCGCCATTGGGGACTGGTACGTGCGAGCAAGTCTCGCAGCCAATCGCTACGATACAGATATCACCCGGCCCATTCTCCCCTATACCTAAGTCGGAACCGGCGAAAGCAGGCTGCAAGGCTGGAGCACTGCACTGGAGCTGGGACGAAAAGACAATCTGAATTTCCATAATGCCCGCCTCGGCTATTATGGCGGTCTGCGTTACAGCAATCTGTCGATGGACGGCTATACCGAAAGCAATGCGCTGTTCCCGTTCAGCTATAGCGATATGAAGTTCGCGCTGACCACTGTCTATGCGGGTGCTAATTACAGCATGCCTCTGACCGACAAGATCCGGTGGTTGATCAATCTGGAAATCGAGCAGGATCTTGCACATAAAGACCCGGTTTTTAACGCGACGGCTGATTACATCGGCGCGCTAAAGCTCAACTCAGACTTTTCTCATATCAGAGGCTCCGCATGGACGAGTCTGAGCTATGCCTTCAATGATGCTGTCGATCTTTCCCTGACGCCCTATGTCGCCCGAACTGTGTCGCGCGACAATGCGTTCGGAGCCATGGTCCGTGTTTCTGGAAAGTTCTGACCTAGAAATAAAAAGCCTCGCGCACAACATGCCGCGAGGCTTTTCAAGTCGTATGGTGCAATATCACCGCCAGCCAAGGGCTGGCGCAACATGCTTCAGGATCGATTCAATGACATGCGCATTGTAGTCGACACCCAGCTGGTTTGGCACGGTAAGAAGCAACGTATCGGCTTCGGCAATAGCCTCATCCTTCTCGAGTTGCTTGATGAGCTTATCCGGTTCAGCCGCATAGGACCGGCCAAAGACGGCGCGCAAATCCTCTTCAATGTAGCCGATCGAATCCTGCTCGCTGCTACCGCCACCAAAATATGCCCGATCACGGTCATCAACCAGCGCGAAGATGCTGCGGCTGACCGAAACACGTGGCGTGCGGGTGTGCCCGGCTTCTTTCCACGCGTCGCGATAAGCACGGATCTGCTTGGCCTGCTGAATATGCAAAGGCTCGCCGGATTCATCCTTTTTCAGGGTAGAACTTTGCAAGTTCATACCAAGCTTTGCAGCCCAGATTGCTGTGGCATCCGATGCAGCGCCCCACCAGATACGATCGCGAAGGCCTTCCGAATGCGGCTCGATCTTCAGAAGCCCTGGAGGGTTCGGAAACATTGGCCGTGGGTTGGGCTGGGCAAAGCCTTCGCCTTTCAGCGCTTCAAAGAACACTTCACCATGCTTGCGGCCCATATCGGCATCGGTCATGCCCTCTTCAGGCTCATAACCGAAATAGCGCCAGCCATCGATCACCTGTTCAGGTGAACCGCGGCTGATGCCGAGCTGCAGTCGACCCTTGGAGATAAGATCGGCAGCACCTGCATCTTCAACCATATAAAGCGGGTTTTCATACCGCATATCGATGACAGCGGTGCCAATCTCGATCTTGCTGGTTTTGGCACCAACGGCTGCAAGCAACGGAAACGGTGAAGCAAGCTGGCGCGCAAAATGATGGACGCGGAAATACGCGCCATCTGCGCCAAGCTCTTCGGCCGCAACAGCAAGGTCTATCGATTGCAGAAGCGCATCGCCCGCAGAACGAGTGCCGGACTGTGGCGAAGGCGACCAGTGGCCGAATGACAGAAAGCCTATCTTTTTCATGACTATGTTCCTCAGAGCACAATCCAACCACCGTCAAACGCGGACCGGCAGGCTTATGCTTCAAACGTTGTGCAGTGGCACTTTTCATCAGTTTTGTCAGAATATGGCGGCAGGCGATAGTCATTGAAAGGGCCCTGAACACAGTGTTCATGAAACGGAATATAACGGGCAAAGTATTGCCCGATGCCGACAACGTGCTGACAACGCGATGACGACACGTTGACAGCCCAAACAGACCAGATTAAGCCTCGATATGAGGCGGATTGACCTTCCATCCCAACATAGATTTTGGGCCCAACATAGAGTTTGAGATTGGATGAAAGGTCAATGTCCACGAAATGCCCAAACAGGCAACGCACTAAAACAGGGGAGATTTTTATGCGTTCTATGCTTCTGGCCTTGCTGGCCGCAACGGCTATCGCCACTCACGCACAGGCCAAGGATGTAACGGTCGCCGTTACTGCTATCGTTGAACATCCGGCACTTGATGCCGCACGCGACGGCGTGAAGGATGCGCTGGCTGAAGCCGGTTTCAAGGAAGGCGAAAATCTTAAATTCGTCTATCAGTCCGCTCAGGGCAATCCGGCAACGGCCGCCCAGATCGCACGCCAGTTTGTTGGTGAAGCTCCGGATGTCATCGTCCCGATCTCGACACCTTCGGCGCAGGCTGTTGTTTCTGCAACGCGTGATATTCCGATTGTCTTTACCGCTGTTTCCGATCCTGTCGGCGCACAGCTCGTCAAGGACATGACAAAGCCGGGCGGTAACGTGACCGGTCTTTCCGATATGTCGCCAGTTGTCGAGCACATCAAGCTCATCAAGGAAGTGATGCCGAATATCAAGAAACTCGGCTATCTCTATAATTCCGGTGAAACCAACTCGGTCTCGCTTCTGGCAGCGCTGAAAGAAGCCGCTTCCGCAGAAGGCATCGAAATCGTTGAATCGGCTGCAACCAAGTCGGCAGAAGTTCAGGGTGCAGCGCGTGCCCTCGTGGGCCGTGCGGACGCCATGTATGTTCCAACCGACAACACCATCGTTTCGGCTCTTGAAAGTGCCGTTGGCGTTGCTGAGGAAAGCAAGCTTCCGCTCTTCACCGCTGATACGGATTCGGTCAAGCGCGGTGCGCTGGCTGCTCTCGGCTTCAACTATTACGACGTTGGCAAGCAGACTGGTGCTGTCGTGGTCAAGATCCTCAACGGTGAAAAGCCAGGTGATATCGCTGTCGACATCGCCAAGGGAACCGACCTCGTCATCAATCTTTCTGCAGCCAAGAAGATGGGCGTCGAATTTCCACAGGCAGTAATCGACCGCGCGACCAGCAAGGTCGAATAATCGGTCTCAAGATTGTAATTAGAAAGGGCGGGATGATCTCCCGCCCTTTTCTTTGAAGCTACTTTCCAACATTTGAGCTTTTTAAATGCCTGTCATTCGTATCCTTCCCGCTGACGACAACACCAATGGCTGGAGCAAGATATTGCCTGCGCGCACGCCGCGTACAGCGCTCAAAGGTGATATCAAAGCCGACTGGATCGTGCTGGGCGCTGGATATGCAGGCTTAGCCGCCGCCCGAAGGCTGTCCGAGAACCGGCCCAACGACCAGATTGCACTGATCGATGCGCAAGAGGTCGGAAAAGGCACATCTGGGCGCGCTGCGGGTTTTGCCATTGATCTTCCGCACAATGTCAGTTCTTCGATGGAGGAGCTGGCTAAGTCGCACAGCTACCGAGCACTGGCGCGTGCAGCAATCGACCACCTTAAACAGCAAATTGACCGGCACGGCATTGACTGTGACTGGCGACAGGACGGAAAGTTTCACGCAGCGGTTTCCGATCAGGGTGTGCGTGAGGTTCTTGAACCGACAGTCAAAGAACTCGAACGCCTTAACGAACCATTCGACTGGCTCGAAGGCGATGCGCTGGCCAAACGGCTCGGAACAAACCATTTCAAGGCCGCTGTCTTCACCTATGGCACCTCGCTGTTGAACCCGGCTGCATTAGTACGCGGCCTTGCCGACTGCCTGCCCGACAATGTCACGCTGTATGAAAATTCTGCCGTGACCAAAATCGATTATGGCGACCACATTCACATTATCACGCCAAAGGGTAGCATTCAGGCACCCGCCATGATCCTGACGGTCAACGGTTTTGGCGAGCAGTTCGGCTTTTTCAGACGAAAGCTCCTGAACTTTGCTGCCCATGCAAGCCTCAGCCGTCAGCTGACCGACGATGAATACAAAGCGATTGGTGAGGTGGATCCGTGGGGGCTTACGCCCGCGAACTCCTTTGCCGGGATCACCATGCGTTTGACATCGGATCGGCGCATTCTGATGAGGCAGAATGTGCATTTTTGTCCATCGCTCCGTCAGTCGGATGGGCAGCGCCAAACCGTAAAGCGCGAACATAAGCGGCTGTTCGACGAGCGTTTCCCAATGTTACCCAATGTCGAGATGCAGCACACATGGACGGGCTTTATCTGCCTATCGCGCAACGGTGCGCCAGGCTTTGGCCAGATTGCCAAGAATGTTTTCACCTCACTCTGCCAGAACGGTGTCGGCATAACCAAAGGAACCATTGGCGGCATTCTCGCAGCCGATATGGCCTGTGACATTGATAATCCACTGATCGACGACATGCTGAAACTGGGCAGCCCAACTGAGCTACCGCAGCGCCCCTTCCTCGATATAGGCGTGCGCGCGCGGTTTGCCTGGGAGCTGTGGCATGCACGCGGCGAAGTGTGATCAGAACCGAGTGAGCTGGATGTTGTAACAGGCGCACAGACTGGTGCTTTTTGGCGCATTTGCAGCGATAATGCTTGCTTATTGGAGCTTTTGGGTTGTATCGGGAAAAAGACAGAGCCAGAACAATCGCAAGCAATAAAATTGCGCATGAAAAACCGGGGAATGGTTCCAAAGGCAAATGTGTTTGGAACAAACTCAAATCAAAACCGGTCGTGATTGAAACAGGTCTTTCGGACATGAAAAGGCAAATGCCTGAATGTGCGAAAGCCAGTGAATCTATGTGCCTTGAATGGTGCATCTTCATTTTCAGCCACGGCAAAGAACAAGGAATCTCAATGTGAGTCAGATCGCCTTCTGGGGTGCGGTCGAATTGGGCCTCGTCTTCTCTTTCGTCGCCATCGGCGTCTATCTGGCTTTCCGCGTGCTCGATTTCCCCGATCTGACCGTGGACGGCTCCTTCCCGCTTGGTGCTGCCGTGACTGGCGTTCTGATCATTGCTGGGTGGAACCCCTGGCTTTCAGCTGCTGTTTCGATGATTGCAGGCTCGCTTGCAGGACTTGTGACAGCAACGCTCAATGTGCGCTTCAAGATTCTCAATCTTCTGGCCTCCATTCTCACAATGATCGCGCTGTTTTCAGTCAATCTGCGCGTCATGGGACGTCCGAATATCGCCCTGATTAATCAGGACACGATGCTCTCACCGTTCTTCGGTCATGGCATTCCTGAATATTATGTGCGTCCGGCATTCCTTTTCGTGCTTGTTGCTGTCACGGTTTTCCTCGTCTGGCGTTTCCTTGAAAGCGACATGGGCCTTGCCATGCGCGCAACCGGTGCCAATCCGAAAATGGCCCGTGCGCAGGGCGTACGCACCGACCGTCAGATTTATCTGGGCATGGCCCTCTCCAACGCGCTCGTGGCGCTTGGCGGCTCGTTATTCGCCCAGACAAACGGCTTTGCAGACGTAACATCGGGCGTTGGCACGATCGTTGTCGGTCTGGCCGCTGTGATCATCGGTGAAACACTGCTGCGCACGCGTCTCATCCTTGTCATTCTCATCGGTTGCGTCCTGGGTTCGATCATCTATCGTATCGCCATCCAGCTTGCGCTTTCCAATGGCAGTATCGTCGGGCTTCAGGCTTCCGACCTCAATATCGCTACAGCGCTTCTCGTCACCTTCGCACTGATCTTGCCGCGCCTGCGCCGTGGAGGAGCATCATCATGATCGAAGTTTCCAATCTCGAGGTCATTTTCGGTCGTGGGACACCGCTCGAAAAGCAGGTGCTCAACAAGATCAATCTGACGATGGATCAGGGCTCGTTCGTCACCGTGATCGGCTCCAACGGTGCCGGTAAATCGACCATGCTCGGCGTTCTGGCAGGCGATGTCATCCCAACCGCTGGCAAGGTTGTGATCAGCGGACAGGATGTAACGCGCAAATCCACAGCCGAACGTGCCGGTCTTGTGGCCCGCGTGTTTCAGGACCCGCTCGCAGGCAGCTGCGGGACGCTGACGATTGAAGAAAATCTTGCACTGGCCGCATCGCGTGGTACGCGCCGTGGCCTCACCCATGCGCTCAATTCCAAGCGCCGCGAATGGTTCCGCGAACGTGTGGCAAGCCTCAACCTCGGCCTCGAAAACCGCATGCAGGATCGCATGGAGCTTCTCTCCGGCGGTCAGCGTCAGGCGCTCTCGCTGATCATGGCCACTCTCGCCGGTTCCGAAGTTCTGCTGCTCGACGAACATACCGCAGCCCTTGATCCGGGCATGGCTGAGTTCGTCATGGAACTGACCCGCACGCTGATCTCGGAAAACAAGCTCACAGCATTGATGGTCACGCATTCCATGCGTCAGGCGCTCGATTATGGCGACCGCACCATCATGCTGCATGGCGGCAAGATCCTGCTTGATGTTACCGGCGACAAGCGCAAGACGCTGGGCGTTGAAGACCTCATCGAGATGTTCCGCAAAGTGCGTGGGCAGACGCTCGATGATGACGCTTTGCTGATCGAATAAGCATGTCGCGGAAAAGTGGGAACCGGTTTTCCGATAACGGCATGCGCAAAACCAGAAAATAGAGCGAGCGCAGTGGGTACGACTAAGCGCGACACGCTCTAAGCTTTGCAAACAGCTTTGTTTCACAGCCGCCGTTCAGTTTGACCGGCGGCTGTTTCGTTTGAAAACGAATTGCGCTACTTAATCCCTTATGGCGCAGAAAAAAGCACACGAAGTAGATCAGTTCATTGGCAGGCCGAGCAGCTCGTTTCCGGTCGTGCTTCTTTATGGCCCAGACAAGGGGCTGGTGAGCGAACGTGCGCGCCGCTATGCAAAGGCCACCAAACTGCCGCTGGATGATCCCTTTGCGGTCATTCGCATGGAAGCCGATGAGATCGATGCGGATCCTGCAAAACTCGCCGATGAAGCGCGTACAATCTCTATGTTCGGTGGTGAACGGCTAATCTGGATCAAGAACGCAGCCGGGCAGAAGAAGCTTGCCGACGCCGTGAAACTTTTGGCAAATGAGCCACCGCGTGAAACTTATATTCTGGTGGAAGCCGGCGACCTCAAGAAAGGTGCAGGCCTGCGTAGCGCTGTCGAGAACGCGACCGCTGGCATGGCCCTTCCCTGCTATGCGGACGACGCGCGCGGCATTGACGGCGTGATTGACGACGTTTTGGCTGAATGGAAGATGCAGATCACCATGGACGGGCGTCAGCTGCTGCGCGCGAGCCTTGGCGGTGATCGGCTTGCGACGCGTGGCGAACTGGAAAAGCTTTGCCTTTATGTGCGCGGCAAAGAACGTATCGATATAGACGATGTGCGTGAAGCGGTCGGCGATGTAGCAGGTCTTTCAACAGATGAAGTCATTGATGCTGTGTTGACGGCAGACCTGCCCCGTTTTGAAATATCTTTTGACCGGGTTGTGAAATCCGGCACAGCCCCATTCCTCCTGCTTAATACTGCCATGAGGCAATTCCAACAAATTCAGACCCTGCGCCATATCGCCGATACCGAGCGCAAAAGTGCTTCCGTGGTTGTCGCCTCTGCGCGTCCGCCGATCTTTTTCAATCGCAAGAAACTGATCGAAAATGCTGTTGACCGCTGGAAGGCAGAGAACCTCGTGCGCGTTATGGAGCGCCTGCAACGCGCTGTGCTGGAAAGCCGTCAGAATGCGGTACTCTCCGTGCCTATCATTCGTCAGTGCTTGCTTGCTATTGCTGTCGAAGCTGCCAAGCTGGCACGCAGATAAGCTCTACCGGCTAAGGTTTAGCCTAGGGCTTTCTCGATACCTCCACCACAGCGATACAAGCCAGCCTGTGAAATAGCCCGTTGATGCGCCTGATACGACGGCTGTCACCAGCATCAATGTGGAATGCTCCTGTGGATAGAACGCATTGAGCACTGCCAGAACATACTGAGCGCAAAAGAAAATCAGATTGCGGATCAGCGGAAGTATCGTCCCAGCCCGCTCGACCGTTTTGTTCTGATGATCAACTGCGAGAACACGCGGGCCTGTGAGATAACCAACAGGTGCCAGCACGAACAGTCCTGCAAACCACGCAATCAGGAATGAACTGAATCCATCCGAACCGCTATCAAAGTGCATGAAACCGACGGCAATGAAGATCACGGGGACGAATAGCAGTCTCCAGACCGAAACCGTGCTTGTTTCACGCCCTTTCACCCCTTGTATGACGAGATAAGCGAGCAGCCCCCAAACATAGATCGGTGTATGAATTATGATTTGAGTGAGCATTTCCATGAAACAATATCTCCCCGGCGCGGTGTTCTAAAAGCAATATCTCAATAGTATAAGACTTATACCAAAGCGCTAAGATGCTGATGCAGCACGCCTCGAAAATGTTCAATCGCCACACGGGCTTAACCAACGTCCGATGAGTCTTACTCAATGAACTTTGGTATTAGCGAAAGTCCGGCAGAAACCGCGTTGGGTGTTAGACAGCTGCAATAATTCAGCAATTGATCAAGAGCACGTGAGTAGCCTCGCTCAACCTTGAGCTTGTTGGCGCATTCAGCAATATTCCATATGGTTCGATTTCATAACTGAAATGACAACCCCAAGTTTTCAAGCCCCCATTTTACTATAAGTCATTGGAATATAAGAATGATCGGCTGCATACCTCCAATTCTTCTGCTCATGCTCGGTGCATTGTTTGGTTGGCTGATCGGCGGCAATTACGGCGCCTTCTGGGGAAGTGCGGTCGGCGTTATCATCGGTATCATCCTGATGATAATTATCGTCTTTTCGCTGATCAAAGCGCGCGGTCGATAAAACGAAAAAGCCGTGAAACAAATGTTCCACGGCTTCAAATTCAGACTTCTAAGCAAATGTCGGAATCACACCACTAGCTTTGCAGACGACGGCAGATTTCGTCGAGCTGCTCAAGAGAGCTGTAACGAACTTTGACCTCGCCACCACGCTCGCGGTGATTGATTTCGACCTTCATGCCAGTGACGTCGGAAAGCAGCTTTTCAAGCGCCTTTGTATCGGCATCTTTCTCAATCGGCACGCTCTTGCCCGGCTTTGGTTCAGCACCATTGCGCGCTTGTGACAGCGCTTCAACCTGACGAACAGACAGACCTTCCTTGACCACGCGCTCCGCAAGCGCGGTTGGGTCATCCATGGTGATCAGGCTACGTGCATGACCTGCAGACAAAGCGCCATCCGAGATGAAATCCTGCACGCGCTGCGGTAGTTTCAAAAGGCGCAGCGTATTGGCAACATGGCTTCGGCTTTTGCCGATCACCTGTGCCAGATCGTTCTGCGTGTAGTCATGATTGTCGATAAGCTGTTGATATCCCATCGCTTCTTCGACAGCATTCAGGTCGGCACGCTGAACGTTTTCAACAATTGCGATCTCAAGCGCAACGCGATCATCCACATCGCGAATGATAACCGGGATCGTATCGACGCCTGCACGCTGCGATGCGCGCCAGCGACGCTCACCGGCGATCAGCTCGAAACGATCAGGTTCACCCGGTGCCGGACGCACGACGATTGGCTGAACAACGCCGTGTTCTTTAATCGACTGCGCCAGATCTTCCAGTTCTACTTCCGAGAACATGCGTCGCGGATTGCGCGGATTGCGCGTGACGAACTCAATCGGAACGTTACGCTCGCTGCTGATCGGCACCTTGCGCTCTTCCGCCGGGCGGTCGATTTCACCAATCAGTGCGGCCAAGCCGCGGCCAAGGCGCTTTTTTGAAGGATCGTCGTTCATCGTCGGCAGTTCCTGCAATTGTTACGTAGTCGAATCGATCAAAGCATCGCAATTGCGACACTCGCTAATTATGCGGCTTTAAGCTGCCGCTCCCGCTGGATAACTTCCGATGCGAGCTGCAAATAAGCCTGGCTGCCAGCGCATTTCAAATCATAAAGAATAGCTGGCTTGCCATGGGATGGCGCTTCTGACACCCGCACATTGCGTGGGATGACAGTACGATAAACCTTCTCACCCATGAATGCGCGAACATCGTCCACCACCTGAGAGGCAAGGTTGTTGCGACTGTCGAACATGGTCAAAACAATGCCCTGTATCGTCAGATCGGGATTGATGGTTGAACGTACTTGGTCGACCGTCTGCAGGAGCTGGCTCAGGCCTTCCAGTGCGAAGAACTCGCACTGCAGGGGAACCATGACCGAATCTGCTGCCGCCATCGCGTTCAACGTCAGCAAGTTCAACGATGGAGGGCAATCAACCAAAATATACGAGAATTTATCAGCAACAGCAGAATCAAATCGCAACGCATCACGCAAGCGACGTGTGCGATCAGGAGCCTGTGCTATTTCCATCTCAATGCCGAGAAGATCGAGCGTTGAAGGCACGATATAAAGGTTTGGAACGTCGCTCTGCATGGCGGCATCATTCGCTGATGCTGCCTGCGTCAGCACGTCGTAGGACGAAAGCGGACGGTTGAGGCGATCAATTCCGAGGCCAGTACTGGCATTGCCCTGCGGGTCGAGGTCAACGATTAGCACAGTTTCGCCAATAGCAGCGAGTGCTGTCGCAAGGTTGATAGCTGTCGTTGTCTTACCAACGCCACCCTTCTGATTTGCAATGGTTATGATCCTGGATCTTTTGCTCATTACCGTCGCCCTGCTGCTTTCTGTCATATCGATTCCGAAATAACTGGGGCGGATTAACTTAAGATGCGTCGTAGATTGCTGATCTCAAGTATCACCGAGTTATTATCGATAGCACTTTCATGTTGTACCAGATCGAAACTCCAGTCGACACGGCTTTCATCGATTTCTCTCTGGTAATCCCGACCTTTTTGAAAAAGCGCCTTTGAACCACTGCACAACCAGGGTCCGGCAAGCTCAAAAAGAACGTTCAGCGATGCAAGTGCGCGGGCTGTAATGACCTGCGGCGTCTCAATTTTATCCCACATTGCCTCGATGCGCGCCGCATGGACACGCGCCGGAACACCGACATGCCCTGCGGCAGTGCGTAGAAAAGCTGCCTTTTTTCCCGCACTTTCAACAAGATCAATCGAAGCACCCGGAATGTCTTTCAGAAAACAGGCTGTTACGATGCCAGGGAAACCACCACCCGAACCCAAATCGAGCCAGCGCGTCGCTTCCGGTGCGAGCGGAAATATCTGCGCGCTATCGAGAATATGGCGGTTCCAAAGATCAGCGAGTGTCGAAGGAGATGCCAGATTTATGGCCGATGACCACTTGCGGAACAGTTCTTCAAACGCAATCAAGCGGTCCGTTGTTTCACGTGAAACATTAGGAACGATAGTTTTCAAGCTCGAATAACGTCTATCCACAGTCATGCCACGCCCTTCTCGGCGTCCAGTACAGCGGCTGCACGTTCGCGCGCGCCATGCTTCTTTATATGCGTAATAAGCAGCGCAAGTGCTGCCGGTGTAATACCTTCAACGCGTTGCGCTTCGGCAATCGTCTCTGGTTTACGCTGTTTCAGCTTGGCTTTAAGTTCGTTTGAAAGGCCAGAAATTGCATCAAAGTCCAATGTCACTGGAATGAAAAGTCGCTCCTCGCGTTCCATCACTGCTATATCGCTCTGCTGGCGGTCCATATAAACCGAGTACTGCGCTTCAATTTCCAGCGCTTCTTTAGTGGCTGAATCAATAGAATTCAGTTCTGGCCAGATAGCCTGAAGCTTCTGCAAATCGATATCCGGATAAGACAACAGATCATAGGCAGAGCGACGTACCCCATCCTGATTGAGATGAAGGTCATATCGGCTGGCCTGATTTGGCGTGATAGTCAGCTCTTGGGTCATCATACGCGCGGTCGACAATGCATCCTGACGCGCTGTAAACTTTTCGCGGCGATCATTGCCAAGAATGCCCAGTTGATCAGCCAAAGGCGTCAACCGCTGATCGGCGTTATCAGCACGCAATGACAGACGGAACTCCGCACGTGATGTAAACATACGATAAGGTTCGCTGACGCCGCGAGCAGTCAGGTCATCGACCATGACGCCAATATAAGCTTCCGTTCGTTGTATGATAATAGGATCGCTGCCCCCTGCACGCTTGGCGGCATTCAGGCCTGCGAGAAGTCCTTGCGCTGCGGCCTCTTCATAACCGGTGGTGCCATTGATCTGCCCTGCAAGGAAAAGCCCGGTGACGCGTCGTGTCTCCAGGCTGCGTTTCAACTCTTGCGGATCAATAAAGTCATACTCAATTGCATATCCCGGCTGAAGCATCACCGCCTTCTCCAGACCCGGAATGGTCGCGAGGTAGGCAAGCTGAACCTCTTCTGGCAGTGACGTGGAGATGCCGTTTGGATAAACGGTGTGGTCATCCAGCCCTTCAGGTTCCAGAAATATCTGATGTCCATCACGGTCGCCAAACTTGACGATCTTGTCTTCCACCGATGGGCAGTAGCGCGGACCTATTCCCTCGATCGAACCCGAATACATTGCGGAACGATGAAGATTGGCGCGGATGATCGCATGAGTTTCAGGTGTCGTGCGGGTAATACCGCAATCTATTTGCGGCGTCGTGATCTTATCCGTCATCAGCGAAAACGGCACAGGGTCTTCGTCCGCCGACTGCATATCCAGGCTCTGCCAATCGATAGTGCGGCCATCAAGACGCGGCGGAGTACCGGTTTTCAACCGACCGACGGCAAAACCAAGGCCACGCAAAGTATCAGAAAGGCCCAGCGCAGGCTTCTCGCCCATACGTCCAGCGGGGATTTTCTTCTCGCCAATATGGATAAGACCATTCAGGAATGTACCGGTGGTCAGCACAACTGCAGCACAGGCAAGCTCGCGTCCATCGCCCAGAACGACCCCTGAAATGCTGCCATCTGTGATGCGAATGTCGGAAGCCCCACCTTCAACGACAGTAAGGTTCTCCTGGGCAGAAATAAGCGCCTGCATCGCCAGCCGATAAAGCTTACGATCAGCCTGCGTGCGAGGACCGCGGACCGCCGGGCCCTTGCGACGATTGAGCAGGCGAAACTGGATGCCAGCCTTATCGGCAACACGACCCATAAGACCGTCAAGCGCATCAATCTCGCGAACAAGATGGCCCTTCCCCAGACCGCCAATGGCCGGGTTACAGGACATGACGCCAATCGTATCAAAACGATGTGTGACGAGAGCCGTGCGAGCGCCTGCCCGCGCCGATGCTGCCGCCGCCTCGCAGCCAGCATGTCCGCCACCAATGACGATCACGTCATAAGCTGTGACTTCTGAAGAACCTGAAATGTTCATCCTGATACGTCCAAATCCGTTCCAGCGCATTTCCGGCAAAGTGGGCGGGCCCTCCGTCTCGGATAATGCATAAAAGAAAGAACAAAGCGGCCCGGGCGATTCAATTCAAATCAGAGCTACTCTGGAAAGCAGTCTCTTTGACATGTTTGTCGGCTCAACGGAAGAGGCAGTATAGCGAAGGTCGATCAACTCTTTGATAAAGTTGATACGAAACTCGACTCACGGAAGAGTTTGGGAGTCAATACGAACTGGCAGATTCCACAGATGTTTCACGTGAAACAATTTTCATGCCGCCCTACGCTCCAGCGTCACTGTTTCACGTGAATCACTCATTTCCCGATACAGAATTGCGAGAAGATCACGTCCAATATCTCTTCAACATCCACGTCACCGGTAATGCGTCCAAGATACTGTGAGGCATGACGCATATTCTCAGCGCGTAACTCCAATGGAAGATCGTCGCGATTAGCCGCGGTTTCAATTTCCGAAACCGTTGATTGCAGGAGATTGATGTGACGCTGCCGTGTCGGAACCGCGTCATTGATCTGCCCAATGCGATTTTCCGCAAATACTTGCAGCGCGGCGAGCAATTCGACGAGGCCTGCATTGGTCTTGGTGGAAATACGATATTTCCATCCACCGGTCTCAGAATTACTAAGGTCAACTTTGGTGCCAACCGTCCAGACATCAGCTTCGCTCTCATCAAGAGAGACAGCGATGGGGTTTTGCATATCTTCCAGCAACAGGACCAGATCAGCTTCGGCCGCGCGTTCTAGCGCACGTTCGATGCCGATCTTCTCAACCTTGCTGGTAGTCTCTCGAAGTCCAGCAGTATCAGTTACATAGACGGGAATGCCTGCAAGATTGAGTTTGACTTCCAAAAGATCGCGCGTTGTGCCTGCCTCTTCTGAAATGATTGCAACCTCGCGACCAGCCAGGAAATTCAGAAGACTGGATTTTCCTGCGTTGGGTGCACCAGTGATAACGACATGCAGTCCATCGCGCAGCATTGCCGCGCGCTTTCCGCTTTCAATATGTCGTAGAATTGCTGTTCTTAGTGACCTGAGTTCTTCCCATACCTGTCCCGAAACGGAACCCGGTACGTCGCTTTCATCCGCGAAATCCAGCTCCGCTTCTATCAAAGCCCGGGCACGCACCAGCCTTTGGCGCCATTCCGTATAAAGTTGACGCTGCGCACCTGAAGCGACCTGCAAAGCAAGACGGCGTTGGCCTTCCGTTTCCGCTGCAATGAGATCAGCCAGACCTTCGGCGATGGTCAAATCCATCTTGCCGTTCGTAAAAGCTCGGCGCGTAAATTCTCCAGCTTCAGCTATCCGGCAGTTTGGGAAGCTGCCCAACTCCTCAAGCAGCTTTTCGACGACAGCAATACCACCATGAAGATGGAACTCCGCACAATCTTCGCCGGTAAAGCTGTTAGGACCGGGAAAAAACAATGCTAACCCACGGTCAATGGCGTCTCCATTCCGCGCGCGGAACGTCTTGTAAGCTGCATAACGCGGCTCAATCATCTTTTCAATAATCGTTTCGACTACGAATCGAACTTGCGGGCCTGATATCCTGACGACCGCAACACCCGATGGAAGGCGCCCACTCGACAAGGCAAAAATAGTGTCCTGAAGATGCTGCCGCTCGCTCATTTGATTTCCCGTTCTATATTGGTAAGCACGTGCATATTCATTCGCTCCACGAAAGAAAAGACTTATGACCAATATCAGCAGCAACAGACTCGGAGCCGCACCAAGCGCTTATCTGCGTCAGCACGCCGATAATCCGGTTCATTGGCAGCCCTGGGGCAAAGATGCACTTGATGCAGCGCAGGAGCTGAACCGCCCTATCCTGCTATCGATTGGTTATGCTGCCTGCCACTGGTGCCACGTCATGGCGCATGAGTCTTTCGAAGACCCGGAAGTTGCCAGCGTCATGAACACGCTGTTCGTCAATGTTAAGGTCGACCGCGAGGAACGACCCGATATCGATCAGATCTATATGGCTGCGCTGAGTGCCATGGGACAGCAAGGCGGGTGGCCGCTTACGATGTTTCTGCGTCCTGATGGCAAGCCATTCTGGGGTGGTACATATTTTCCACCTCAGGCTCGACATAACTTGCCGGGTTTTTTGGACGTGCTCAAGGCAGTCAGTAATCTCTGGCAGGGAAATAAAGAAAAAATTAACCATAATGCCGAGGCTGTGTTTAATCATCTGGAAGCACGGCTGGCGGCGCAGAACGATGCCAGCGCGAACGAGATTGCACGCTTCGATGATGTTGCAGATCGCATATATGAAATGTTCGATCCGGTTCGAGGCGGCATCAATGGCGCACCGAAGTTTCCGAACACGCCGTTCATGGATGCCCTCTGGTTATCCTGGCTCTATAATCGGCAAGCGACCCATCGCGATATGTTTCTGCTTTCATTGAAGACGATGTTGCAAGGCGGCATCTATGATCATTTGGGTGGCGGACTTTGTCGCTATAGCGTCGATGCAGACTGGCTCGTGCCACATTTTGAAAAGATGCTTTATGACAATGCTCAAGTCATTAGGCACGCGACTTATGCCTATGCCGAGACTAAGGATGAATTGTTCCGTGTCCGAATCGAAGAGATAGTCAATTGGTTGATACGAGAAATGCGTTTGCCGGATGGCAGTTTTGCATCAAGCCTCGATGCGGACAGTGAAGGCGAAGAAGGAAAGTTCTATATCTTTTCAGAGGCGGAAATCGATAACGTCCTCGGTGATCAGGCGGGAAACTTCAAAACCTATTATGGTGTGAAACCCGAGGGTAATTTTGAAGGCATGAATATTCTCAACCGTCTTCATGCCGTCAATGAAGACGGTTTAGTACCGTCGAATATCGCGGCGGCCAGAGACAAGCTTCTCCATTATCGCAATGCTCGTGTTCAACCGGGGCGCGACGAAAAAGCTCTTACCGACTGGAACGCTCTTATGATCCGCGCGCTGGCGGAGGCCGGCCGTTGTTTCAAGCGATCAGATTGGGTTGACTACGCCGTTTCGGCCTATCGTTCAATAGGTTCATCGTTTCAGGATGGGCGCATCGCACATTGCCGAATGTATGACGTGCTGGTCTACCCTGCCCTCTCGACAGATTACGCCGCGATGATGAATGCCGCACTTTCACTGTTTGAAGCAACTGGTGACAGAACATTCATTCGCGATGCGGTTGCGCTCAAAGACGCGCTTGATGCAAACAATTGCGACGCGTCAGGCAATCACCGACTTTCCGCACTCGATGCGGAGGACGTAATTCTGCATAGTTATGGCGATTATGACGAAGCGATCCCCAATGCCACCAGCCAGATCATTGAAGCTTTCACACGGCTGTTTCTCGCAACAGGCGATATGCACCTTTATATCCAGAATGAACGTCTGGTTGAACAGGCCATGGGTCGTGCGCTTGTCCAGCAATATGGCCAGATCGGCATATTGAATGCGTGCCGCTTTGCAGCCGAACCGCTGTCTTTGGTAATTGCTGATGAAGGTGCTGATGGTGAACTCGCTGCCACGGCAGAAAGAATTACCGATCCAAGGCGGCTTGATAAATTCGTTCAATTTGAAGCAGGCAAAGAAATTGAGCTCCCGACAGGTGGCATTGCACATGCCAATAAACCGTCAGCCTGGCTCTGCAAGGGGCAAGTCTGCCTAGCGCCTGTCGAGACCCCTGCCGCACTCGAAATCCTGCTGAGAGGCTAAGCCTGCCGATTTCTGAGACCAGAAAATAGAAACGCCGCGCTGATGTCTCAACGCGGCGTTTTGTTTGGATACGGATAAACCGAAATTACGTATTCATAGAATCGAAGAACTCGCCATTGCTCTTGGTCTGCTTGAGCTTGTCGATAAGGAACTCGATCGCATCGGTAGTCCCCATCGGTGCAAGAATGCGGCGAAGTACGAAAATCTTCTGGAGATCGGCGCGTGGCACCAACAGGTCTTCCTTACGTGTGCCGGACTTGAGAATGTCCATGGCAGGGAAGATACGTTTGTCGGCAACCTTACGATCAAGAACGATTTCCGAGTTACCCGTGCCCTTGAATTCTTCGAAGATCACTTCGTCCATACGCGAACCGGTATCGATCAGCGCGGTGGCGATGATGGTGAGCGAGCCACCTTCTTCAATGTTACGGGCTGCACCGAAGAAGCGCTTCGGCCGCTGGAGTGCGTTTGCATCGACACCACCGGTCAAAACCTTGCCGGATGAAGGCACAACGGTGTTGTAAGCGCGTCCAAGACGGGTGATGGAGTCGAGAAGGATCACAACGTCACGGCCATGTTCAACAAGGCGCTTTGCCTTTTCGATGACCATTTCAGCGACCTGAACGTGACGTGATGCCGGTTCGTCGAAGGTCGAAGAAACAACTTCGCCCTTAACCGAACGCTGCATGTCGGTCACTTCTTCCGGACGTTCGTCAATCAGAAGAACGATCAGATAGCATTCAGGATGGTTCGCAGTGATCGAATGCGCAATGTTCTGCAACAGAACAGTCTTACCGGTACGTGGCGGAGCGACGATCAGACCGCGCTGGCCTTTGCCGAGTGGCGCAACCAGATCGATAACGCGGGACGAAAGATCCTTTGAGGTTGGAACTTCCAGCTCCATCTTGAAGCGCTCATTTGGATAGAGCGGCGTCAGGTTATCAAAATGAACCTTGTGGCGGATCTTTTCCGGATCTTCAAAATTGATCGTGTTGACCTTGAGGAGTGCGAAATAACGTTCGCCTTCCTTAGGACCACGGATCGGACCTTCAACCGTATCGCCGGTCTTCAACGAGAAGCGGCGAAGCTGGGAAGGAGAAATATAAATATCGTCCGGGCCTGGCAGATAGTTGGCATCGGCAGAGCGCAGGAAGCCAAATCCGTCCTGCAGCACTTCAACAACTCCCTCGCCGATAATTTCGACGTCCTGAGCAGCAAGGCTCTTGAGAATCGCGAACATCAGTTCCTGCTTGCGCATTGCGCTCGCATTTTCGACCTCAAGCGTTTCGGCAAATGCCAGCAGCTCAACCGGGGTTTTGTTTTTAAGTTCTTGTAGTTTCATTTCCTGCATGGGTGAGGAACTCTTTTGAAATATAAGGAGAAAATGCAGTTGTTCGGAAAGGTGGTCACGTGGAGTGTGACCGGCATCGAAGGCCTGCTGTCATGGTGGGAAGAGGACTCACTCATACCGGTTTGCGGCATGAAGAGCAAGTCTCAGTTAAGGATTGCTGGAAGTTAGTGCAATAGGAAAAAGGTAGAAGCCCGAAAAAATCGCGAAAAAACTATCGGGCTTCTTTGAAAAATATAGAGAATTAGAATGGCTTCACGATCACAAGAATAACGATGAAGATCATCAGTAGTGTCGGAACTTCATTGATGATTCTCCAGTGTTTGGCTGATTTGGTGTTACGATCTTCTGCGAAGAGCCGTGTTGCCTTTGACAGATAACCGTGAAGGCCAGACAACAGAACGACCAGCAAAAGCTTGGCATGCAACCAGCCACCCCGAAACCCGAAAATCTCCCAAGCCATCCAAAGACCGGCTATCCATGTCACAACCATGGCAGGATTAATGATGAAACGAAGCAACCGCCGTTCCATCACCTTGAAGGTTTCCGAGGTTTCTGAACCGGGTGTTGTCGCGCAATGATAGACGAAAAGACGCGGCAGATAGAGCATGCCTGCCATCCAGGCGATTACGGCAATGACATGGATCGATTTGACCCAAAGATAAGCGTCAGCTGGATTCACGTGAAACAATCCCCATAAACCAAGTACCACAACCGCAAGACCGACGACGGTACGGATCAGAGCGGCTTTGCCGCTGTTTGCTTTATCGGAGGCACTCATCATCAGCCTCCACGAACGCGATCAATCATGCGCTGAACGTTTTCAATTGGCGCCTGTGGCGTAATTCCGTGGCCAAGATTGAAGATCAGCGGGCCCTGCCCGAGATTTTTCAGGATTGCATCAACCCCTTCGTCCAGAGCCTCGCCACCAGCGACAACGCGCAGCGGATCGAGATTACCCTGAATGGCGCCTTCCTTCTGCAATTCCTGCGCAAATGAGTTTGGAACAGACCAGTCAAGGCCGAGCACATCAACACCGGTCTTTTCACGGTAGCCCGCATAAAGCATTCCGGCTCCTTTCGGAAACCCGATGATACGTGCGTCGGGATAAATCGCCCTCACCTTCTGGACGATCCGGGCGACCGGACGGATACAGAAACGTTCAAAGCAATCTTCATCGAGAACGCCAGACCAGGAATCGAAAATCTGCACGGCATCAGCGCCTGCATCGAGCTGTTCGATGAGATATTCGGCTGAAACATCCGCCAGATCATTCAAAAGCTTTTCGAACGCTTCCGGGAAACGATAGGCAAACAAACGAGCGGGAGCCTGATCAGGCGTGCCGTGACCGGCGATCATATAGGTCGCAACGGTCCAGGGAGCGCCACAGAAGCCCAGCAGCGTTGTTTCGTCGGGGAGTTGCTCGCGGAGCAGCCGAACCGTCTCATAGACCGGCTCCAGCCTTTTGGCGACACCTTCAGTCTCAAGCCAGAATATCTCATCGGCATCAATCGGTGTCATCAATGGTCCCTTGCCTTCTTCAAAGCGAAGGTCTCGTCCAAGGGCGTGAGGAACAACCAGGATATCTGAAAACAAAATGGCTGCATCAAAGCCATAACGGCGGATTGGCTGAAGTGTCACTTCGACTGCCAGATCGGGTGAATAGCAGAGGTCGAGGAAGCTTCCGGCTTTCTTGCGCACTTCGCGATATTCGGGAAGGTATCGTCCGGCCTGACGCATCATCCAGATTGGAGGTGGAAAGACTGTCTCACCGTCTATCACTTTCAGGACCTTGCGTTTCATTACATTCCACCCTGTCTGATCTGTTTCCGTGGTTCTGTGTGAAAGTTTTCCCGTCCGGCTCTCATAAAGAAAGGATGATTCAGGAATCTTTTGATTCTTAGAGTCTGTTGGAATCGGGGATTAAGGTTTGTCCGTCTTTTCCCCACAGTTCCGCTCTGGCCATCTCAGCCTGTGCGATAATTCACCGATCGCTCGGACAAAAGCAATGAAAACTAAAATCTTTCATTGAATAGAAGGGGTTACCAATTGACGCAGTTTCGGCCTCTTTGTGGACAAGCTGGGTATATTGTTGTGATTTCCAAATGTTACGAGTCTTGTCCACAGTGGCTTTCTGAAGCTTCTCACATGTGGGCTCGCTGTGGATGACTTGCCAAGTTTCCCACTGCCTGCCATGGCTTGTGGATGAAACCTGTGTTTTACGCACACTCGTCAACAGGGGCGGGAGAAAACTGTGACCAGACCGCTTTCTTACTTTCATCTTCATCTGATTTCTGATGCGACGGGAGAGACTCTCCTGGCGGCTGGCCGCGCTGCGGCCGCTCAATATGCCAATGCGCGGGCAATTGAGCATATCTATCCGCTCATCCGCACAGAGAAGCAGCTGCGAAAAGTGCTTGAGAATATCGACGCTGAACCCGGCATCGTTCTCTATACAATCGTCGATCAGAAGCTCGCTGCCATCATCGACGACACCTGTGCGGAAATGGGTGTGCCGAGCGTTTCGGTACTTGAGCCGGTGCTCAACACGTTTCAGTCTTATCTCGGAGCGCCAGCGCATCGCCGTGCAAGCGCCCAGCATGTGCTCAATGCCGACTATTTTCGCCGGATCGACGCGCTTAATTTCACCATGGAGCATGATGACGGCCAATTGCCGCTCGATATAGAAGAGGCGGATGTCATTCTGGTGGGTATTTCCCGCACATCGAAGACGCCAACCAGCATCTATATGGCGAATCGCGGTATCAAGGCGACGAATGTGCCGATTGTATTGGGTATTCCGGTGCCGGAGGTTCTTTTTACGGCAAAGCGACCCTTGATTGTCGGTCTGGTGGCAACTGCGGAACGTATTTCCCAGATCAGACAGAACCGCCCGCTTGGCAATGTACCGTCTCTTGATACGGGTCTTTATACAGACCGCGTTTCAATTTCCGAAGAACTGGCTTATGCCCGCAACCTGTGCAACCGGCACGGTTGGCCGATTATTGATGTGTCGCGCCGGTCGATTGAGGAAACCGCAGCCGCTATCATGGCCTTGCTGCGCGATGGCAAGAAGGAAGATCAGTCATGACCACGAAACTTATTCTCGCCTCGAAGAGTCCGTTCCGTTCGGCAATTTTAAAAAATGCCGGCATCGTGTTTTCGACCGAAAGTGCGGATATCGATGAACGTGCGGTTGAGGCTCCTCTCTATAAAAGCGGTGCAACACCGCAAGAGGTAGCGCAGGTTCTGGCCGAAGCAAAAGCCTTATCTGTCAGTGAAAATCATCCCGATGTCGTGGTGATTGGTTGCGATCAGACGCTTTCCTTGGGCGATCAGATTTTCCACAAGCCTGTGGATATGGATGCAGCGCGCCGCCAGCTTTTGCAGTTTTCGGGCAAGACGCATCAGCTTAATAGCG
This sequence comes from Ochrobactrum quorumnocens, assembly GCF_002278035.1. Lineage (NCBI taxonomy): Bacteria > Pseudomonadati > Pseudomonadota > Alphaproteobacteria > Hyphomicrobiales > Brucellaceae > Ochrobactrum > Ochrobactrum quorumnocens. The sequence continues at coordinate 2,435,466 of NZ_CP022604.1, forward strand.
CTGTCGTGCTGGTCAAAAATGGCAAGACCCTGTGGCGGCATGTTTCGGTGGCGCGCATGACCATGCGCAATCTCGATCCGGGCTTTGTCGGACGCTATCTTGGTCGCGTTGGCGATATTGCCCTTTCAAGTGTCGGCGCTTATCAGGTCGAGGGTCCGGGCATTCAGCTCTTTGAAGAAATCGAAGGCGATTATTTCACCATCGTCGGATTGCCCCTGTTGCCACTGCTCAATGAATTGAGGAAGGAAAATCTGATCGATGGCTAAAAAGGCATTTGTGACCGGCTTTCCAATAAAGCATTCGCGCTCGCCGCTCATTCACGGCTTCTGGCTCAGGGAGCTGGGTCTCGAAGGCTCTTATGAAGCCATTGAGGTCGCGCCTGAAAATTTTGCAGAATTTGCCACCTCGCTTGAACAAAACGGCTTTGTCGGGGGTAATGTCACAATCCCACATAAGGAAGTGGCTTTTGCGGCTGTGGAAATCCGCGATGAAGCAGCCAATGCCATTGGCGCAGTCAACACGCTCTGGCTCGACAACGGCAGGCTTTGCGGCGGCAATACCGACGCTTATGGTTTCGCGGCCAATCTGGATGCGCTGGCACCCGGTTGGGACAATGCGGATACGGCACTGGTTCTGGGCGCAGGCGGCGCGGGACGCGCTATTGTCCACGCTTTGCAGACGCGCGGTTTCTCGCGCATCGCAATCATCAATCGCACGCTAAGCCGGGCCGAAGAACTGGCAAGCCATTTTGGCCAAGGCGTTTCAGCGCATGGATGGGATGCAGCGCAGCGTCTTGTCAAAGAAGCGGGTCTGATCGTCAACACCACTTCACTCGGCATGAGCGGACATATGACCAGTGGGGGCGAGGCGACAGAGTTTCCGCTTGATCTGAGTGAGGCGCAGAAATCAGCCGTTGCCACCGATATTGTCTATATTCCGCTCAGGACGCCGTTTCTCACCAGCGCTGAAGCAGCGGGTCTTAAAACTGTCGATGGGCTTGGCATGTTGCTGCATCAGGCGGTCCCGGGTTTTGAACGCTGGTTTGGCAAAAGACCAGAAGTGACAGAAGCACTTCGTAATTATATTCTGGATGATATGAAAAAGGCTGGTGCTTTATGATCATCCTCGGACTGACCGGCTCTATAGGCATGGGAAAAACCACTGCGGCAAACATGTTTGCCGACAATGGTGTGCCGGTCTATAGCGCGGACGATGCTGTTCACCAGCTTTATTCGGGTCGGGCGGCTCCCCTGATCGAAGCCGCCTTCCCCGGAACGGTTGTCGATGGCACGGTCGACCGGACAAAACTATCAGCAGCCGTGCTTGGCAAGCCGGAAGCGCTTAAAAAGCTTGAATCCATCATTCATCCACTGGTGCACGAAGAAGAAAAAGCCTTTCTTGCGAATGCGCGCGCCGGCGGCGCCGAAATTGCCCTCATTGATATTCCTTTGCTGTTTGAAACGGGCGGTGAAAGCCGCGTGGATAAAGTGGCTGTTGTGTCTGCGCCTGCCGACATTCAGCGTGAGCGCGTTCTTTCCCGCGCAGGCATGACGGAAGCGAAGTTCGAGGCCATTCTAGCCCGACAGATCAAGGACAGCGAAAAGCGTGCGCGTGCGGATTTCGTCATCGATTCTTCGGGCGACTTTGAGGAAACGCGGGCGCAGATCAAAGCCATCATCGCTGAATTGCGTGGAAAGCCTGTCAATCAGTCCTGAGAGCTGGCCCTGAGAGCTGGCATAGCGTGCTATAAAGTACCAAATCATTTAGAGCCGTTTCGATCTGATTGAATCAGATCGGGCTCTAACCCTTTTGTTTAAACGCGCATCTTATCCGAAAACCGCTTCGCACTTTTCGGGATGCTCTCTAAGAGGTTTTTCCATGCGTGAGATCGTTTTCGATACGGAAACCACTGGCCTTGAACGGCTTGAGGACCGCGTGATCGAAATCGGTGGTGTGGAAATGATCAACCGCTTTCCCACGGGTCGCACGTTCCACAAATTCATCAATCCACAGGGGCGCAAGGTTCATCCCGATGCACTCGCGGTCCATGGTATTACGGACGAGCAATTGCTCACCGAGCCAAGCTTTGCCGACATTCTCGATGAATTCATGGAATTTTTCGATGGTGCAAAACTTGTCGCGCATAATGCGATGTTCGATCTTGGTTTCATCAATGCGGAATTGGGCCGCTTGGGAAAGCCGGAAATAGCCGTTGATCGCATCGTCGATACGCTTGCGCTTGCGCGCCGTCGAAATCCGATGGGCCCCAATTCGCTTGATGCGCTTTGCAAGCGTTATGGCATCGATAATTCGCACCGCACATTGCACGGCGCATTGCTCGATTCTGAAATTCTCGCCGAAGTCTATATCGAGCTGATTGGCGGTAAACAAACCGCTCTTGGACTCAGTTCTTCCGGTGGTTCCGGTAGTGATGACCGCTCTGAGAATGGCGGCAATATTGTCTTGCGCCAGCGTCCGAAACCATTGGCGCCACGTATCAGTGAAAAGGAACGCGCTGCGCATGATGCTCTTGTTGCGAAAATGGGCGACAAGGCAATCTGGAAAAAATACGTAAGCTGACGTCTAAATAAAAACCCCGCAAGAGCGGGGTTTTTTTGATGCGTGTAGAGATTAGCTCTTTACAGCGTTCTTGGCTTCTTCTTCGGCCATACGGCTCTGGAACATCTGAGCAAAATCGATCGGATCGATCATCAGTGGTGGGTAGCCACCATTGCGCGTCGCATCAGCGATGATCTGACGAGCAAACGGGAACAGCAGACGTGGGCATTCGATGAACAGCAGCGGAAGCATGTGCTCCTGTGCGATGCCCTGAATGCGGAAAACGCCGCCATAAACCAGCTCGGTGTTGAACAGAACGTCCTTGCCGTCAACAGCTTTGGCTTCGAGCGTGAGAACAACGTCGAAATCTGTTTCGGACAGCGGATTGGCGTTTACGTTCACATTGATGTTGATCGAAGGAGCCTTTTCGCGTGGGCGCAGCGACAGAGGCGCGCCTGGGCTTTCAAAGGAAAGATCCTTGATGTACTGGGCCAGAATGTTGAGGGACGGCTGGGCGGTTGCGCCATTGCCGTTCTTTACTTCGCCCGCAGCGGCCTTATCGCTCATTATCGGTATGCCTTCTCTTTAATAATTTATCTTGTTGCCCAAAAAGCAGTGATGCTTGGCTAGCATGTGTGCGTAGATGAGGCAAGAAACCGTTTTTAAGTTAGTATTTGCGCGATTAGCGATCCTTGCGATCGGGATTCCATGGTGAGTTTTCATCCGGCTTTGCGGTATAATCTTCCGGGTCCAGATCGATCACGTTGTTTTCTTTAGGCTCATATGAGTTTTCTCTGGGTTCATACGGACGATAGGCTTCGGAATAGCGTGTCGAGGCGGTCGCGACGACCAGCCGATTGCGCACAAACCGGTTCCAGACAAGATTGCGAATAAACGGAACGAAAAGCAGAAGTCCGATGGCGCTTGTGACAAAGCCGGGCACGATCAGCATGATAGCGGCGACAACGATCATCGCTCCATGCATCATTTCGCGGTCCGGCACGCGTCCTGCAGCACTTTCGGCGCGGATGCGCTGCAGCAGCCCGAAGCCCTGTACACGCAGCAGGAAAAAGCCGAGCATGGCGCTAAGGATAATGAGACCAAGCGTAGCAAACACACCGATTTCGCTGCCGACGATCACAAAACCTGCAATCTCGATGAATGGCATTGCCAGTATGGCAAGGGGTGCAAGGGAAGAGGACACGTCGATTATGACCTTATGTTGATTTGCGTTTGTAATGAAGCAAACTTCATTCGCTTGTTCTATTCATGACATACATGCAAAAATGCTTCGCATTCTTACGAAATTGAAACTCTCTATCATACAATATCAGATAGGTATGCGTGATCGGGATTTGAATGATCAGTGAAGCCGATCTATATGTATATGTAACGAAATTGACGACGTGAGACGGATTCGTAATCCTGAAACGTCCATTGGTGGCAGGCGGTATGGAATTTTTTGATTTTGGCACGATATTCTTCTTCATTGCGGCGGTGGTAATCTTTCTTCAGTTGAGGAATGTTCTTGGCCGCCGTACGGGAAATGAAAAACCGCCAATAGATCCATATACTTCCGCACGTAATACCGATGCCCAGACTGCAAGTGGCGAAACCGACAATGTCGTTTCCCTGCCGCAGCGTCCCGGTGAAAAGGATTTTACCGCAATCGACAAGGTCGCGCCTGCTGGTACGCCTATTAATGATGGGCTCCGTGCCATTCAGGCAGCCGATCCAACTTTCGACCCCGCAAGTTTCGTTGATGGCGTGAAGATCGCTTATGAAATGATCGTGATGTCTTTTGCCGACGGCGACCGTAAGGTTTTGAAAAACCTTTTGTCTAAGGACGTCTATGAGGGCTTTGTCTCGGCAATCGATGAGCGCGAAGCACGCGGTGAAAGCACACGCTCAACCTTTGTAGGCATTGATAAGGCAGAAATCGCCAATGCCGAAATGAAGGGCTCGGAGGCGCACGTCACGCTCAATATCGTGAGCCAGATGATTTCTTCCACACTCGACAAGGACGGTAATCTCGTCGAAGGCGATCAGGAAAACGTCGTCGAGATCCGCGACCTCTGGACCTTTGCCCGCGATACACGTTCGCGCGATCCAAACTGGAAGCTTGTCGCGACCGAAGCCGAAGACTAAAGAGAGTTGACGATTCAGGGCCGCACTTTTTTACCTTGCGCATTATCCGACGCAAAACCGCTCCGCACTTTTGCTGGAAATGCTGAGTTAGCGGCCCTTTTAATTAGTGACGGATGCGGCTTGTGCATAATCTGGCGAACATCATACGACCGGTCAGTTTTTCAGATTGCCCGGGCTGGGATCACGACGATCAGGCACTCGCCTTTTCGGCTTTTCGCCGTTCAGCCGATTATGCGGAACATAATCGCTATAACAGCGGCAGCCTCGGTATCAGTTTCGAGGCGCTTGCACCGGCTTTTGCTGCTGCCCGTTCCCTTGATAAACCCGATACTGCGCAGGCGCGGGCTTTCTTTGAAGAGCATTTCGTCCCGTGCCGTATTGATGCCGAAGGTTTTGTGACGGCCTTCTATGAACCGGAAATTGAAGCTTCGCGTAAGCCAGATGCGCATTTCATAGTGCCGTTTCTCAAAAAACCCGACGATCTGGTGAAAGTTACGGATGAGAACCGCCCTGCCGGGCTTGATGCCTCCTTCGCTTTCGCGCGCAAAACGCTACAAGGCATTGAGGAATACGATGATCGCCGGGCAATCGAACAGGGCAGTCTTAAAGAACATGGGCTTGAACTTGCCTACGTGGCTGACCGTGTTGATGCCTTCTTCGCCCATGTGCAGGGGGCTGCGCGGTTAAAACTCACCGATGGCAGTTTTATGCGTATCACCTATGCGGCCAAAACCGGCCATCCTTTTACAGGAATCGGACGTATTCTGGTGGCGGAAGGCGAGATTTCTGCAGATGAAATCTCCATGCAAACGATCCGCCAATGGTTGAGAGAGTACCCGGATCGGGCCGACGATCTCATCTGGCAGAACCGCTCCTATATTTTCTTCCGCGAAGCACCTGTTGATGATCTGAATGTGGGGCAAATCGCTGCGGCCAAAGTCCCGCTGACCGCTGGACGTTCAATTGCGGTCGATAGATTTTTGCACACGTTCGGGACGCCCTTTTATGTCGATGCACCAAGCGTTACAGCGTTCGATAATGCCCCATTCTCGCGCCTCATGATTGCGCAGGATACCGGCACGGCGATTGTCGGTCCGGCGCGTGGTGATCTCTTTGCGGGATCGGGGGATGCCGCAGGCGAGATCGCCGGTGGCATCAAGAACAAGGCCGATTTTTATGCGCTTATTCCGCGCGCCAGTGCATCGGCCCTAAAATCGAATACGATTTTAGGGAAGCAGGCACGAGGCCCTATGGGGCGGGACTGATCGATGTCGCCCAAAACCGAAAAGCCCGCGAAAGATTGTCTGAGACCAGAAGATCGCATCCTCTGGGAAACCGTTGCTAAAACGGCCAAACCGCTGGTGGGCAAAAAGTCCGCTGTAGAGGAAGAGTTTCCGGATTTCAAAGCTGTGATGGCGCAGGAGGTTGATAAAAAGCCTTCGCAAAAAACACCCTCGCCTTCGAGCGAGCCAGCGACGCCGAAAAAGAAGCTTACCTCTCTCAAGGAAATGCCGATCCATAGCTTTGATCGGCCGACGCACCGCAAGATTTCCAAGGGACGTGTGGATATCGAAGCGCGTATCGATCTGCATGGGCTCACGCAGAACGATGCCTATGAGCTGCTTTACGGATTTTTGCTGAGCGCACATGCCCGCGGGCTCAAGCACGTGATGGTCATTACCGGAAAAGGCCGCTCATTTGGCAGCGAAGGCGTGCTGAAACAGGCCGTGCCGCACTGGTTCTCGACGCCGTTGTTCCGGCTTCTGGTGAGCGCCTATGAAGATGCAGCCCATCATCATGGCGGTCACGGCGCGCTTTATGTGCGTCTGCGCAAGCAGACGCAGAACGGGAGTCTGATCCGATGACCCCTTTTGGCAAACGTCTGCGCGAATTGCGTGACGAGCGCAATGTGACGCAAAAGGAAATGGCGGCAGCCTTACGCGTTTCGCCTGCCTACCTTTCAGCGCTTGAACATGGACGGCGTGGACAGCCGACCTGGGATCTGCTGCAACGCATCATCACCTATTTCAATATTATCTGGGACGAGGCCGAAGAGCTGCAAAATCTGGCGGCGGTTTCGCATCCCCGCGTGGTGATCGACACCTCAGGACTATCGCCACAGGCGACCGAGCTTGCCAATCTCCTCGCCCGCAACATTCGCATCATTGATCGCGAGACGATCAAACATTTAAGCGAAGAAATAGAAGCCGCGCGCAAACGCCGCCGCGGCTTTAAGCCATTAGCCCCATCGGCTCTAAAATAGCGCTTTCAGCTCGTCGAGCTTGGTGTTGACCAGCCAGCCATAATAGTTTTCCTGCGGCATCAATGGTGCCTGACCGGACGCTTTGCGCTGAGCATTTTCATTGGCAAGCGCACGGGCGCGGACTTCTGCACCGCCGGTATTATAAAGGGTTGCGGTCAGGCCGGGATTCTTAGAAATGTCGAAATCGGCAATCTGGCGATAGGCAGTGATCGATTGCTTAAGCGTTGCCGCGATGTATGGCAGCGTGAGATCGGGGTCCATGATGGTTTTGTAGACCACATTTCCGTTCTCGGCGTTCAGCTTCGGCAGGCCGGATACACGATTGACCATGTCCGACATCTGCAGTGCAGTCAGCGGATTGATCTGGCCAAGGCCGAATGTCTGACCTGCATAGAAAGGCTGGAAGAAGACCGCACTGAAACGGTTGTTCGGATAGGCTTTGCCACCCAGGGACTTTCCACGAAACTGCTTGTTCCAGACCGTCTCACGGCAACCCCACAGCGAATAGCTGTCTTTGAACTTGAGGCACTCCGAAAACTCCGGGCGCTTCACGAACTGGCCGATGCTTTCGCCATCATAGCCAAAACTCACGCCCTGGTTCACATAGGACATAGCCTTGACGTAATAGGTCTGTAGCCTGTCATAAACGTCGACATTATAGGTGTGTTCGCCAACGATGGCGCCGACGATATGGATCGGATCAATGCCGTAAGCCGAAGCGGTCGATTTGATTTTCGAGCGCAGCGAAGCATCTTTTTTCAGAAGATTATAAATCTTGCGATACTTGGCTTCATAGGTCGTGCTCAGTTCCTTGGTGCGCTTGGCCGAAGCGCCGGGAATGGGCGGCTGATCGTCATTGCGGTTTCCCGGCGGCACGCTAACAGCTGCGAAGGCGCTCTGGCAGGAGAAAGCGATAGCAAGGCAGATGCCTGCAATACGGTTCAATCGGCTGGTCATTGCGCGGTAACGGCCCCAATATGGTTAATAGAGCGCCGTGCGCCCCAGTGGGCGCACAAAGGTCGCTCTATCAGTTCAAACTATGCAGTAGCATGTAAAAGTTGGCGCAAAATAAAAAACCCCCTCGATGAAGTCGAGGGGATTTTTGTGTTTCAGGATTATGGGACCCGAGCGTGGCTTTCTGGTCACTTTCTGCTTTTAGAGAATGAAACGCGACAGGTCCGTATTCTTGGCAAGATCGCCAACGGTTTTGCGGACATAATCGCCATCCACCTTGAAAGCAGAGCCGGATTTATCGGGTGCATTATAGGAAATGTCGTCCAGGACCCGTTCCATCACCGTCTGCAAGCGACGTGCACCGATATTCTCGACCGTCGAATTCAGATCGACGGCAATATCGGCCAAAGCGTCAATCGCGTCATCGGTAATATCAAGCTTCACTTCTTCCGTCGCCATCAGGGCAATATATTGCTTGATCAGGCTGACTTCGGTTTCGGTGAGAATTCGGCGGAAATCTTCACGCGTCAGAGCGTTCAATTCCACACGGATCGGCAAACGACCCTGAAGTTCCGGCAGAAGGTCTGAAGGCTTGGAAACGTGGAAAGCGCCCGATGCAATAAACAGGATATGATCGGTTTTCACCGGACCATATTTTGTTGCAACGGTCGTACCTTCAACGAGCGGCAGCAGATCGCGTTGCACGCCTTCGCGTGATACACCTGCCCCCATTCCGCCTTCGCGCGAAGCGATTTTGTCGATTTCGTCGAGGAAAACGATACCGTCATTTTCGGTCGAACGCAGGGCTTCCTGAATAAGCTGATCCTGATCGAGCAGCTTGTCGGATTCGTCGTTGATCAGGATTGCATAGGATTCCTTGACCGTGGTCTTGCGCGTCTTGGTGCGTCCGCCCATGGCCTTGCCGAAAATATCGCCGATATTGATCATGCCAATATTGGCGCCCGGCATACCTGGGATTTCGAAATTCTGACCAGCACCCGTATCGGCAACTTCGATCTCGATTTCCTTGTCGTCCAGCTCGCCTTCACGCAGTTTCTTGCGGAAGCTGTCACGCGTGGCGGGGCTGGCCGTTTTGCCGACAAGACCGTCGAGCACACGCTCTTCGGCATTGATATGCGCCTTGGCCTTCACTTCCTCGCGCTTCTTTTCACGCACGAGGCCAATCGCAGCTTCCACCAGATCACGGATGATCTGTTCGACATCGCGACCGACATAGCCGACCTCGGTGAACTTGGTGGCTTCAACCTTGATGAAAGGGGCACCGGCAAGCTTGGCCAGACGACGGGAGATTTCCGTCTTACCAACGCCAGTCGGTCCGATCATCAGGATGTTCTTTGGCATGACCTCTTCGCGCATCTGGCCTTCCAGCTGCTGGCGGCGCCAGCGATTGCGAAGTGCAATAGCCACGGCGCGCTTGGCGTCGTTCTGGCCGATGATGAAGCGGTCAAGCTCGGAGACGATTTCACGGGGAGAAAAATTACTCATGATTATAACCCGGTTTGCCACTGCTTGATGAACTCGAACGGATGCAGCAGCATGATCACGTTGAGCGTAAGGTTGTCGCGGATGATAATCAGCGCAAGAACTTCGAAGAACAGCGCTAAAGCGACGGTGATTTTTGTTGGCAGCTTTGCAGCAAGCAAAAAGCCGATCAGGGCAGCGATGGTATCGGAAACCGAATTCACAATGCTATCGCCGAAATAGTCCACCGAGGACGTATTGGCGCGATAGCGCTCGATAATGAAATTCGAGTTTTCGACCAGTTCCCAGACGGCTTCAACGCCGACTGCCATGGCAAGCCTCAAGCCAAGCGGGGCTTTGGGTGCGATGACGCTCAGAAGCCAATAGAACAGAAAACCGTGAATGATGTGCGAGAGCGTATACCAGTCGGCTATATGCTGCGAGTTCTCAGACATCAGCGAACCGGACCATAATTTTATGATGCCGCATTCGCACATGGGTATCCGTCCATCGAGATAAAGCCAGGAGGCCTGTATCGCGAGAATGGCAAGGACGATCAGAGCACCTAAGCCCCAACGTTGTGTTTTAGAAGTTGAGGCTTGCGCTATTGAGCTCATTCGGCGTCGAGGCTTTCAACAAGAATGCTATGATTGGTATAGATGCAGATATCGGCTGCAATCTCCATCGCCTTGCGGGCGATTTCCTCGGCATCCTTGTCTGTGTCGATCAGTGCACGCGCTGCGGCCAGTGCGTAATTACCGCCCGAGCCGATGGCCATGACGCCATGTTCTGGTTCAAGCACGTCGCCTGTCCCGGTCAGCGCCAGCGTAACCTTGCTGTCAGCAACCAGCATCATCGCTTCGAGGCGGCGTAAATAACGGTCGGTGCGCCAGTCCTTGGCGAGCTCGACAGAGGCGCGCATCAGCTGGTCAGGATATTGTTCGAGCTTGGCTTCAAGACGCTCAAGCAGTGTGAAGGCATCAGCTGTGGCACCGGCGAAGCCGGCAATGACGTTGCCTTTGCCGATGCGGCGCACTTTGCGCGCATTGCCCTTCATTACGGTGTTGCCGAGCGAGACCTGCCCGTCACCAGCAATAACAACCTTGCCGCCCTTGCGAACGGTGACAATGGTCGTGCCGTAAATTGTCGTGGGATTGTGTTCGATCATGGATCACTCCTTTGGCGACCTGTACGTTTCCATCTGGCAAACGCATAAGCCCCTGATATGGGCCCCGATATGGGGGAAGCCTCGGTTCGTCGGCTCAAGAGCTAACTGAATCGGGTTTCGTTGTGAATATTTAAGAAGCGTCTGGCAAAATGCAAATGGGTTCACGCGCATTCAAAAAAGTGGGAATCGGTTTTTGGATTAAATGCGCGTGAGGAAAAAGCGCATTCTAAAAAGCGTGAAGCGGTTTTTGGATCAAATGCGCATTGAGAAAAGTCAGAATATTGGTGCATGCGCTAAAAGCATTGGCAAAAGCGGCCAGCTGTTCTAGAACGCGAAAAGATTTCAACAGAGGAAATGCTATGACGGCTGAAAGCGCCCGCAAAGCAAGTATCGAACGTTCAACGAAAGAAACGAGCATCGCCGTTTCTGTCGATCTGGATGGCAACGGCAAGTTCGACATTACAACAGGTGTCGGCTTCTTCGATCATATGCTGGAGCAGCTTTCCCGACATTCGCTCATCGACATGCGCGTGATGGCCAAGGGCGATCTGCATATCGATGATCACCATACGGTGGAAGATACCGGCATTGCGCTGGGTCAGGCTGTGGCGAAAGCGCTTGGTGAGCGTCGCGGTATCGTGCGTTATGCGTCGATGGATCTCGCCATGGACGACACGCTGACGGGTGCGGCGGTCGATGTTTCGGGCCGTGCCTTTCTGGTCTGGAACGTGAATTTCACGACGGCCAAGATCGGCACCTTCGATACTGAGCTGGTGCGCGAGTTCTTCCAGGCTTTTGCGATGAATGCAGGCATTACGCTGCATATCAACAATCACTATGGTGCCAACAATCACCATATTGCAGAATCAATCTTCAAGGCCGTGGCCCGGGTTCTGCGCACAGCGCTCGAAACCGACCCGCGCCAGAAGGATGCAATTCCCTCGACCAAGGGGTCGCTGAAGGGATAAGTCTTTCCCGAAAGGACGTGTCATGGCGCAATTCGTCGTTCTTGAACCAGCCGGATCTCAACGTTCCGAAAAAGCGGTTTTCGTGCGTGACGGATTCTACACCTTGGCACTTGTCCTGCCGGTTCTGTGGCTTTTGTTGCAGCGGCTCTGGTTTGAAGCCATTGCCGCTCTCGGTGTGACGATCCTGCTTGGATTTGCTGGCTCCATGCTCGGCATCTCCAATGCGGTTCCCCTGATCACTTTGTTGTTTTCGCTGTTTGTGGCGCTGGAAGGCGTCAACTGGAAGATCGCAAAGCTTAAGCGTCAGGGTTTTATCGAGAAAGCCGTCATCGACGCGGCTGACCTGGAAGAAGCGGAAATTCGCTACTTCTATGGCATCGAAAAAGCTATCCAGCCTGCAACAGCCCCTGCGGAAGCGCCTGCACCCGAATGGGCCGGGCAGGCCCCTCGTCCCACTTATTCCTCTTTTGGCTCGACGATCGGATTTGTCGGTCATCGCGGAGAAAACTGAAAATGCGTGTTGCAATTATCGACTATGGTTCCGGCAATCTTCGCTCGGCCACCAAGGCCTTTGAGCGTGCCGCCCATGAGAGCGGTGTGAATGCTGAAATCGAACTGACCGCTGATGCTGATCGGGTGGCAACAGCTGATCGTATCGTGCTTCCGGGCGTCGGTGCCTATGCCGATTGCCGCCGCGGCCTTCATGCTGTTCCCGGCATGGTGGAGGCGCTGGAAGATGTGGTTCTCAAAAAGGCGCATCCATTCCTCGGCATCTGCGTGGGCATGCAGTTGATGTCCGAGCGCGGGCTTGAAAAGCAAGTGACTGAGGGGCTTGGCTGGATTGAGGGTGACGTGCGCGAAATGGTTCCGTCTGACCCATCGCTCAAGATTCCGCAGATCGGCTGGAACAGGATTCACGTGAAACATTCACACCCGGTCTTTGCCGGTATCGAGACCGGCGAGAACGGCTTGCATGCCTATTTCGTGCATTCCTATATGTTCGACGCCAAGAACAAAGCCGAAGTGCTGGCCGTCACCGATTACGGTGGCGATGTCACGGCAACCGTCGGTCGCGACAACATGATCGGCACGCAGTTCCATCCTGAAAAGAGCCAGCTGCTTGGCCTTTCGCTCATTGCCAATTTCCTGAAATGGAAGCCTTGAAGACATGATCCTTTTTCCCGCCATCGATTTGAAAGACGGTCAATGCGTGCGCCTGAAGCTTGGCGACATGGATCAGGCGACCGTTTACAATGAAGACCCCGCAGCACAGGCCAAAGCTTTTGAGGATCAGGGCTTTGAATGGCTGCATGTGGTCGATCTCAACGGTGCTTTTGTTGGCGAAAGCGTCAACGGCAAGGCTGTTGAAGCCATTCTCAAAGCCACAAAGAATCCGGTCCAGCTCGGCGGCGGTATTCGCACGCTCGCCCATATTGAAAGCTGGCTTTCCAAGGGTCTGCGCCGCGTGATCCTCGGTACTGTTGCCGTGCGTGATCCGGCGCTGGTGATCGAAGCTTGCAAGGAATTTCCGGGACAGGTTGCTGTCGGCATCGATGCTAAGGGCGGCTATGTCGCTGTTGAAGGCTGGGCCGAAGCGTCTGAGCTTGGCGTGGTCGAACTCGCTAAAAAGTTTGAAGGCGCGGGCGTTGCAGCCATCATCTATACCGATATCGACCGCGACGGCGTTCTGGCTGGCATCAACTGGGATTCGACCCTCAGCCTCGCGGATAGCGTTTCCATTCCGGTGATCGCATCGGGCGGACTTGCCTCCATGGATGACATCAAGCGCCTCGCCGCTCTTGACGCGCGTAAGCTCGAAGGTGCGATTTCCGGTCGTGCACTTTATGATGGTCGTATCGATCCGGCCGAAGCACTGGCTCTCCTGAGGACTCCCGCATGACCTTGAAAGCACGCGTAATTCCTTGTTTGGACGTTAAAGACGGCCGCGTTGTTAAGGGCGTTAACTTTGTCGATCTGATCGATGCCGGTGATCCGGTTGAAGCAGCGCGTGCCTATGATGCGGCAGGCGCAGACGAATTATGCTTCCTCGACATCACGGCGTCTTCGGACAATCGCGAGACAATTTTTGACGTCATTGCCCGTACAGCGGAACAGTGCTTCATGCCGCTCACCGTTGGCGGTGGCGTGCGTCAGGTCGCTGACATTCGCAAGCTGTTGCTTGCCGGTGCCGATAAGGTTTCGATCAACACGGCTGCAGTGAAGAACCCGGAATTTGTTGCGGAAGCCGCCGACAAGTTTGGCAATCAGTGCATCGTTGTTGCGATTGACGCGAAGAAGGTTTCAGGGGAAGGCGAAAGCGACCGCTGGGAAATCTTTACCCATGGCGGTCGCCAGACAACCGGCATTGATGCAGTGGAATTCGCGCAGAAAGTCGTGGGCCTTGGCGCTGGTGAAATCCTGCTGACTTCGATGGATCGTGATGGCACCAAGGCTGGCTACGACGTGGCTTTAACCCGTGCTGTTGCCGACAGTGTGCGCGTTCCGGTGATCGCATCGGGCGGCGTTGGCAATCTCGATCACATGGTTGCAGGCATCCGTGATGGTCATGCAACGGCAGTTCTCGCAGCGTCGATCTTCCACTTTGGCACCTATACGATTGGCGAAGCCAAGCGCTATATGGCCGAAGCTGGCATTCCGATGCGGCTTGACCCGGTCCGTTGAAAACAAGATTTAAGGAAATCCGATGACTGAGTTCACACTTTCCGATCTTGAGCGCATCGTTGCGGAACGTGCGAGTTCGACGGATGGATCGTCCTATACTGCAAGTCTTGTTGCCAAGGGACAAACGCGGGCGGCAAAAAAGCTCGGTGAAGAAGCCGTAGAAACGGTCATTGCAGCGGTTAATGGCGACCGCTCGGAAGTGGTCACCGAAAGCGCTGATCTTCTTTATCATCTGCTGGTGGTTCTCAAGATTGCTGACGTGCCGCTTGATGAGGTTCTTCAAGAGTTGCAACGCCGTACGGCACAGACAGGCCTTGAGGAAAAGGCCGGTCGTCCGAAGGTGTAAAGCATGTCTGCAAAAAGTCGGAACCGGTTTTTTGGATAAAGACATGCGTGAGAATAAGTGATCAGAGCATTTTCTCTGCATTAAAATGGAAATGCTCTGAATGCATATTAAACAGGATATACGTGAATTGGCGTTGAGGGAGAGCAGCGACAATATGTGGGAAAAAGTGGACCAGCTGACGCCGTCACGCTATTCGCCGTACCGTTTCTTTTCGGCAGAGGAATGGGCGGGCTTTCGTGCTGATACCCCCCTCACCCTCACCTATGAAGAAGTGAAGCGGCTGCGCTCGCTGGGCGATCCGATTGATCTTGACGAAGTGCGGCGCATTTATCTGTCGCTGTCCCGCCTGCTCTATGCACATGTGGAAGCCAGCCAGCTTTTGTTCCGCCAGCGCCAGCAGTTCCTCAATATGGAGGAGAGCTTCAAGACACCCTTCATCATCGGCATTGCAGGCTCTGTGGCTGTGGGGAAATCCACGACTGCCCGTATTCTGAAAGAGCTCTTGGCACGCTGGCCTTCAAGTCCGAAGGTTGATCTGGTGACGACGGACGGTTTCCTCTACCCCAATGCGGTTCTGCGCTCCGAGAATATGATGGAGCGCAAGGGCTTTCCTGAAAGCTATGACGTGGGTGCAGTCTTGCGCTTTTTGTCGGCGATCAAGGCAGGTATGAGCCAGGTGCAGGCGCCACTTTATTCGCATTTGAGCTATGATGTGCTTCCGGGCGAATATCAGCTTGTCGACAAGCCCGACATCCTGATTTTCGAAGGCATCAATGTGCTGCAGGTGCGTGATCTGCCAGAAGACGGCAAGATGGTGCCTTTCGTCTCCGATTTCTTCGATTTCTCGATCTATATCGATGCGGAGCCAGAGCTGATCCACAAATGGTATATTGATCGCTTCATGCGTCTGCGTGAGACGGCCTTCGTCAATCCGCAGTCCTTCTTCCATCGCTATTCGCAACTTTCGGAAGATGCGGCACGCTCCATCGGCGAAGGCCTATGGAACAACATCAATATGAGAAACCTGCTTGAAAACATTCTGCCCACGCGTCCGCGCGCCGATCTCATTCTACGCAAAGGCAGCGACCATCTGATCGAAGAAGTGGCGCTGCGTAAGATTTAGATTTCAAGGACCCTGAATGCCGCAAGTGCTGGAAATGTATCAGGTGGATGCGTTCACCAACCGCGTCTTTGCCGGAAATCCTGCGGCAGTTCTGATCCTGAAAGACTGGCTGAGCGATGCGACCATGCAGGCAATCGCTGCGGAAAATAATCTGGCGGAAACTGCTTTTGCATGCCCTGCAGAGGATGGCTGGAAGCTCAGATGGTTTACGCCGACACTTGAGGTCGATTTCTGCGGCCATGCGACTTTAGCAACGGCGCATGTTCTGGCTTGGCACCACAAGATTGATGGTGAACTGCATTTTCACACCCGCATAGGCAAGATCAGTGTTTCGCGCGCGGGCGACGATTATGTGCTTGATGTCCCGTCCATTGCTCCGGACCGGCTTGCCGAACTGCCCGCGTTCATAGCGCCTCTGTTTGAGAATGAGAGCGGAGCCACGTTCTTCAGGAACTTCGAAAATATCTATGTGCAGCTTGAGGATGAGGCTGCGGTCAGGGCTTTCGTTCCCGATCATATCCAGATTGAAAAACTTGGATCAGTCGGCCTGGTGATCACCGCGCGAGGTTCGTCGCACGACTTTGTTTCGCGTTATTTTGCGGCGGGATCGGGTATCCCGGAAGACCCGGTTACAGGATCTATCCATGCGACGCTTGTTCCCTATTGGGCTCAAAAGATCGGGAAAAACAAAATGTCCGCTTATCAGGCTTCAGCCCGTGGCGGACATTTGGGATGTGAGCTGAAAGGCGGCCGTGTCTTGCTCACCGGTAAAGCCGTCACATTCATGAAAGCCGAGATTTATATCCCGTAATCCGCTCACCCCTGAAAGCTGCTTACTAATGAGAGCAAAAAAAATAAGGGCGCCGAAATCTTCGACGCCCCTATCGGTTTCGGAAGCCTGCTTTCGGCTTACCGGGATGCGTTCTTAATCAAGCAAGCGGTGGAATACGCAGTACCTGACCCGGATAGATTTTGTCCGGATGGGTTAGCATTGGCTTGTTGGCTTCAAAGATAATGTCATTCTTTGCGCCCTTGCCTTTGCCATACTGGGCTTCAGCGATTTTCCAGAGATTGTCGCCCTTCTTCACCGTATAGAAGACTGGCTCGGCACCGGTTGTTCCAGCGCCTTCCACTTTTAGTTCCGAGGCTTCCACTTTGGAAACACCCAGCGAATTGCCGACTGCGATAATAGCTTTTTCAAAAGCCGACTGATCCTTCACATTGCCGGTCAGGACGGCCTTGTCGCCCTGCACGCTCACCTGCACGCCATCGGTGCCGAGATTATGCGAGTCGAGTTCCTTCTTGAGATCATCGGCTTTGGGCTCATTTTCACCGAAACCAAGCTTGGTTCCAACCGACTTCACGAAATCGAAAATTCCCATGGGGCAAGTCTCCCTGTTGTTGCTAACTTATTGATGCATGCAATCAAATATCAGAACCAGAGATGAGCCAGCGCTTCTTGCGGCCAATCAATGGGGTACAAAGTACAGCCCCTTTCAAATTGGTCAAGGCAGGAATTTCCGGAAATTGCTCAATAGGTACGGACACTTAATTAGCAAAACCGTTGGAAAAGACACGTCTTACCGTCCAAGATTGGTACGGGCGAGTTCAACGATTTCATCGCCACGGCCACTGATGATGGCTTTGAGCATATAAAGGCTGAAACCCTTGGCCTGCTCGGCCTTGATCTTTGGTGGCATGACAAGCTCCTGCTTGGCCGTCACCACATCAACCAGAACCGGGCCGTCATGGGCAAAGGCTTGCTTCAAAACATTTGGCAGATCAGCGGATTCCTCCACCCTGAAACCTTTGATGCCTATGGCTTCGGCCATTGCTGCAAAATTCGGGTTTTCAAGGTCGGTTCCAGAGGTCAGATAGCCGCCAGCCTTCATTTCCATCGCCACGAAGCCAAGAGAGCCGTTGTTATAAACAATGATTTTTGCGGGCAGATTAAGCTGCTTGAGCGAAAGGAAATCGCCCATCATCATCGTGAAGCCGCCATCGCCTGACAGCGAAACCACCTGTCGTTCCGGCGCTGCAGCCTTCGCCCCAAGCGCCTGAAGCATGGCATTGGCCATTGAGCCATGATTGAACGAACCAAGCAGGCGGCGCCTGCCATTCATGGTGAGGTAGCGTGCTGCCCAGACGGTTGGCGTCCCGACATCGGCGGTGAAAATCGCATTCTCGTCGGCAATCTCATCAATGAGACGCGTGAGATATTGCGGGTGGATTGGCTGGCCGGGCTTTGATGGCGCTGCCAGATCATCAAGTGCCTCGCGCGCCTTGGTATAATGGGTCTTGGCTGCATCAAGAAATTTCGTGTTGCGACCCGATTTAAGCTTGGGCAGGAGCGCTGTGATCGTTTCAGAAACGTTGCCCGTCGCGCCAAAAGTCAGCGGTGCACGGCGACCAAGCTGCGAAGGATCATTGTCGATCTGAACGATCTTGGCCTTGTCGGGATAGAAGTTTCGATAAGGGAAACTGGTGCCGAGCATTAACAGCGTGTCGCAGTTGAGCATGGCGTGGTAGCCGGATGAAAAGCCGATCAGGCCTGTCATGCCGACGTCGAACGGATTGTCCCATTCGACATGTTCTTTGCCGCGAAGCGCATGAACAACGGGCGCCTCAAGCCGTTCGGCCAATGAGACCAACGCATCATGTGCGCCTGCGCAGCCACTGCCTGCAAGAATGGTAATTTTCTCTGAGCCATTGAGAATATCTGCGAGTTTCGCCACGTCCTCATCGGCTGGGATGACGCGTGGAAGCGAGATCGGTGTCCAGCTTTGCTTGGAACCTTCGGGGGCTTGTTTGAGCGCTACATCGCCCGGAATGACGATTACCGCTACGCCGCGCTTGCCGATGGCTGCACGCATGGCGCGGTTCAGCACTTCGGGCATTTGCGCAGGATTGGAAACCAGCTCGACAAAATGGCTGCATTCGCGGAACAGTTCCTGCGGATGCGTTTCCTGAAAATAATCGAGGCCAATTTCCGATGAAGGAATATGCGCTGCAATGGCCAGCACCGGCTCATGATTGCGATGGCAATCAAACAGCCCATTGATCAGGTGAAGATTGCCGGGACCGCAACTTCCGGCACAAACAGCCAGTTCGCCGGTGATGGCCGCTTCGGCCCCTGCCGCAAAGGCCGCAGTTTCCTCATGCCGGACATGCATCCAGTCGATCTTGCCAAGTCTTCTGAGGCTGTCATTCAGTCCGTTGAGGCTGTCGCCCGTAACGCCCCAGATACGCTTAACACCCGCTTCGGCCAAGGTTTGAGCCAGAAGATCCGCAACAGTCATACCCATGGTTATTTCACCCTTTTGAGCGCATCCCGAAAGTGGGAACCGGTTTTCGGGCTAAGATGCGCGTAGAATAAAAAGATACTCTTGTATTCCTGAAGGATAACTTAGGGCGCTGGGCAGATGTGGGAAGCTGTCAAACGGCATCATTCGATGCCGTTTGACATGGGACAGTTATTTTGTGCAGTCGCCAATAAAGCGCGCGAGATAGGCATCAAATTCCGCAGGCGCTTCGCGGAATGGTGCATGTCCTGAATTGTCGATGACATGGGTTTTGCCGTCCCACAGATTGCCGAACTTCACTTTGGACACGAAGTCGAGTTCCACAAATGGCTCGTCACGTCCATTGACGACAGCGATGGGAAGTTTTGCTTCCGCTACGATGTCGCGCTGATTGCCCCCGGTTCCATTGCCAAATTTTTCAAACATGATGCGGCGTGCGCGTCCGTCGGTGCGTGCAACAATGTCGAGAAGCGAAGTTTCAAACGGTTCGCCGCAAGTGCTGCGAGCGTAGGATTCCACATCGCGTTCCGAAAAGATTTCCTGTCCGGCGAGTGCCATATCAGGACCGCTCTTGAACCCCTGCCCTACTTCTTCGCGCGCCACGGGTGGCGTTCCGGTAATCATAAGGCCACGCATCGCCGGATAGCGCGCAATCATCTCGATACCGATATGGCCGCCGAGCGACCAGCCGAAAACAACCGCGTCGGCAATTCCGAGCTTTTGCATCACTTCGGTCATTGCGTCCGCATAGCCTTCCATCGAATAGCTGCGATCAGGATCAATCGCATCGGAAGATTTGCCATGGCCCGGAAGATCGGGTGCGATCACGCGCCACTTCTTGCCGATTTCACCTTCGAGCTGCGGCGCAAAAATGGCACCCGAACTCGAATTGCCGTGGATCATCAGAAGAGACGCGCCCTCACCTTCGCTTTCGCGTACTGCAATGCGGCCATGGCTGGTTTCAAGCTCGTGATAATTGATCGTCATGTCGTCTGTTCCCAAATGCTCTATCTGTTCGTTTTTACGTGCATCTTTTTCCGATCGAAGTGGAACCAGAAATCAGTCGGGCAGACTGATTTCCCCGCGTAGGCGGTTCACACTTTTCGGGATGCGCTCTAATCATAAGAAACCTTACCGCGGCCCTTCTTGATATCCGAGCGACCGGACTTGGCCTTGAGGCGGCGTTCGACCGAGCCTTTGGTCGGCTTTGTCTTCCGGCGTGGCGGCGGCGGCGGTTCAGCCGCTTTGGCGATCAGTGCAATCATCCGCTCGCGTGCATCTTCGCGATTGCGTTCCTGCGTGCGGAAACGATTGGCCTCGATCAGGATGTCCCCATCCTTGGTGCCTTTTTGACCGGCTAGCTTGAAAAGTCGGGAAAGCACATCTTCCGGTAAGCCTGAGCGCGCCGCATGAAAACGCAGCTGTACAGCGGTGGAAACCTTGTTGACGTTCTGACCGCCGGGACCGGATGAGCGAATAAAACTCTCCTCCAGATCATCCTCGTGGATGGTCAGGCGGTTGGTGATGCGGATGATGTTGCGGCTTTCTTCCATGATGCGAAGTGATACACCGCTTTTTATCCATTAGACAAAAGAAAAACCCGGCCTTTCGACCGGGCTTTCCCTCCTCCTCAGGATACTAAAAGCATGTCTCCAAAAAGTGGGAACCGGTTTTTGGATAAAGACATGCGTAAAAGCGAGTTATTCCGCAGCGATCTGGGTTGCCGGGGCGGCATCCTTCACATCGTGATCGACATGGCTTTCGAATTTCTCGAAATTGTTTACGAACATATCGACAAGCTTTTTGGCCTGTGCGTCGTAAGCAGCCTTGTCGGCCCAGGTGGAACGCGGATCGAGAATGGACGCATCCACGCCAGGCACTTCAACCGGAACGGCAAAGCCGAAATTCGGATCGGTGCGGAACTCGGCATTGTTGAGCGAGCCGTCGAGAGCTGCTGACAAAAGCGCACGCGTTGCCTTGATCGGCATACGCTTGCCAGTGCCATAAGCGCCGCCTGTCCAGCCGGTATTGACCAGCCAGCAATCGACCTTGTGTTCAGCGATCAGCTTGCGCAGAAGATTGCCGTATTCCGATGGATGGCGTGGCATGAATGGCGCGCCAAAGCAGGTCGAAAACGTTGCTTCCGGTTCCGTCACGCCTTTTTCGGTGCCTGCAACCTTCGCGGTGTAGCCAGACAGGAAGTGATACATGGCCTGTGCCGGCGTCAGTTTGGCAATCGGAGGCATTACGCCGAAAGCGTCGGCGGTTAGCATGATGATGTTTTTCGGCTGGCCACCCTTGCCCGAGGCAGATGCATTCGGAATAAAATCGAGCGGATAGGCGCAGCGGGTGTTTTCCGTGAGCGAGCCATCGTCGAAATCCGGCTGGCGGTTTTCATCCAGCACGACATTTTCCAGAACGGTGCCAAAACGTTGCGTGGTCGCAAAGATTTCGGGTTCGGCTTCTGCCGAAAGGCGGATGGTCTTGGCATAGCAGCCACCTTCAAAATTGAAGATGCCATCTTCGCCCCAGCCATGCTCGTCGTCACCGATCAGTGTGCGGCTCGGATCTGCAGAAAGCGTGGTCTTGCCGGTGCCGGAAAGACCGAAGAATACAGCCGTATCGCCGTTCGGGCCTTCATTGGCCGAGCAATGCATTGGCATGACGCCCTTGGCAGGCAGCAGATAGTTGAGCGCGGTGAAGACCGACTTCTTCATTTCACCGGCATAGGATGTCCCGCCGATCAACACGATCTTGCGGGTAAGATCGACCGCTATCACCGTTTCGGTGCGTACACCATAACGTGCAGGATCAGCCTTGAAGGAAGGCAGATCGATAATCGTCATTTCAGGTATATAAGACGCAAGGGCTGCTTCTTCCGGGCGGATCAGCAGGTTGCGGATGAACAGCGAGTGCCATGCATATTCGGTGACAATGCGCGCATTGATCTTGTTATCTTCGTCAGCGCCGCCGATCAGGTCCTGTACGAAAAGCTCCTTGCCCTTCGCGTGCTCGATGAAATCGGCATAAAGCAGCTCGAAAGCCTCCGGCGTCATGGGCTTGTTGTTGTCCCACCAGACCTGATCTTCGGTGTTTGCATCACGAACGACGAACTTGTCTTTTGGCGAACGGCCTGTGTGCTGGCCCGTTTTAGCAACAAGGGCTCCTTGCGCGGAAAGCTCTGCTTCGCCACGGCGAATAGTCTCTTCATAAAGCCGGGCCGGTCCAAAATTATAAAAGACTGCGGACAGTTCCTTCAATCCTGAAGTGGCAATGGAAGCGGCAGTATTGTGAATGCCGATCTCTTTCATGGTCTCTCCGCCATCTGGTTCAAAAATGCGTTGGCCCGATTTCATTTTAATCCGGGATGGCAGTCAGAAACAGATTAATTAAATCAAATCAAATATTTAATCGATTTAAAAAAATTGAAACTTTTTTAAATCGTTTAATCTTTACGTTATCGCGTGTATTTCCAGTCTGGAACAATTCTCGATTGCGTTAAGCGGCAAAAACGTTTCGCTTTGGGGCATTGATGGCAAGTTGAGCTGTTGCCACATTTTGTACCTAATTTGTACTGCACAAGCGGGACGACTATTATAATATTGATTTGTCAGGACGCTGGGCCAACATTCCAGTGAGATGACAAAGAGGGTTTAAAGTCGAGACGCCAGAAGGCGTTCGGTAATTTCTGCCGCTGATGTGATCGGGGCGGTTAAAAAAGGAGAAGGTCCGCATGAAGGAAGCTTCGGCAACGCAGACAATTGCGCTGGTCGACGATGACCGTAACATTCTGACCTCCGTTTCCATTGCTCTGGAGTCGGAAGGCTATCGCGTGGAGACCTATACCGATGGGGCTTCCGCATTGGATGGCCTGATGGCGCGCCCACCGAACCTCGCGATCTTCGATATCAAGATGCCGCGCATGGATGGTATGGAACTCTTGCGCCGTTTGCGCCAGAAGTCCGATCTCCCGGTGATCTTCCTGACTTCCAAGGATGATGAGATCGACGAATTGTTCGGCCTCAAAATGGGTGCCGACGATTTTATTACCAAGCCTTTCTCGCAACGCCTTCTGGTCGAGCGAGTGAAGGCAGTTCTGCGCCGCGTCGCAGCGCGCGACGGCACTGCAAAGCCGACAGGTCAGCAGGCAAAGTCGCTGGAACGCGGTCAGCTGGTCATGGATCAGGAACGCCACACCTGTACCTGGAAGGGTGAACCGGTAACGCTGACCGTGACGGAGTTCCTCATCTTGCATTCGCTGGCACAGCGCCCCGGTGTTGTGAAAAGCCGTGACGCGCTGATGGATGCGGCCTATGATGAGCAGGTCTACGTGGATGATCGAACTATCGACAGCCACATCAAGCGTCTGCGCAAGAAGTTCAAGTCGGTCGATGACGACTTTGAGATGATCGAAACGCTCTATGGCGTCGGTTATCGCTTCCGTGAAGCGTAATATATAGGTATCAGAGCGCCGGTTTTTTTTGAGACCCGGCGCTCATTAAGAAAGTAAGAATGAAGCGACATGGTCGCCGAAACCCGGAAAGACAGTGCCGTTACCATGAGAGAACGTAGGGCGCGGCGGCAACGTTCGCTCTTCCTGCGTCGTCTTTTTGCGCCTTTCAGCCGGTTTCTCGGTCAGTTTCTGTTCTCGAGCCTGACGCGCCGCATACTGTTCCTCAATCTTGCCGCCCTTGCTGTGCTGGTTTCTGGCATCCTCTATATGAACCAGTTCCGTGAGGGGCTGATTGACGCCAAGATCGAAAGCCTGCTCACACAAGGCAAGATTATCGCGGCTGCTATTTCGTCATCAGCCACGGTCGATACCAACTCGCTGATGATCGATCCGGAAAAGCTTTTGGAGCTTCAAGCCGGGCAGAGCATCACGCCATCGCCTGATTCGCCCGATAATTGGGAGTTCCCGATTAATCCGGAAAAAGTATCGCCGCTCTTGCGTCAGTTGATTTCACCAACCAGTACGCGTGCCCGCATTTACGATCATTACGCAAACCTGCTGCTCGATTCCCGCTCACTTTACGCACCGGCTTTTGCTTCCGGTGGTCCGGTATACCGCTATGATCTGCCAGCCATCGAAGAAGATACGCCAAGTGCCTGGGAGCGTTTCACCGGCTGGTTCTCCCGTCTTTTCTATGGTGGCGGTCTGCCGCTTTATCAGGAGCAACCCGGCGGCAATGGTCTCGCCTATCAGGAAATCGTTCGCGCACTGACGGGCTCGCCACAAACGGCACAGCGCCGTAACCAGCAAGGTGAACTGGTGGTGTCGGTTGCGGTGCCAATCCAGCAATCGCGCGCCATTCTGGGTGTCCTTCTGCTTTCGACCGAAGGCGACGACATCGATAAAATCGTTCAAGGCGAGCGCATGGCCGTTTTCCGTGTGTTCGGTGTTGTTGCTGCCGTCATGGTGATCTTGTCGCTGTTTCTAGCGTCCACCATTGCAAGCCCGCTCAGAAAGCTGGCTGCTGCTGCCGACCGTGTGCGTCTTGGTGTAAAAAGCCGCGAGGAAATCCCGGATTTCTCAGAACGCCAGGACGAGGTTGGCCATTTGTCGACCTCTATTCGTGCGATGACCGATGCGCTTTATACCCGTATTGAAGCGATTGAGAGCTTTGCGGCCGACGTGAGCCACGAGCTGAAAAATCCCCTCACCTCGCTTCGAAGCGCGGTCGAAACTCTGCCACTTGCCAAAAATGATGATTCGCGCAAACGCTTGCTCGACGTCATTCAGCACGATGTCCGCCGCCTCGACCGCCTGATTACCGATATTTCGGATGCTTCACGTCTGGATGCGGAACTGGCGCGCGAACATTCTGATCGCGTTGATATGAAGACGCTGTTGAACAGTCTGGTGGCTGCCGCGCGCGAAGTGCGCCGCAACAAAATCGGCACCGAGATCGTATTTAATACCGGCAAATTGCCGTCCGGCAAAAAGGGCTTCTTTGTTGCTGGTCATGATTTGCGTCTGGGACAGGTCATCAGCAATCTTATCGAAAACGCGCGTTCCTTCGTTCCCGAAGATACAGGGCGTATCGTTGTCACTCTGAACGGCGAAGGTGGTCGTTTGCGGGTGCTGGTCGAAGATAACGGGCCTGGTATTCCGATCGAAAATATCGAGCGTATCTTTGAGCGCTTCTATACTGATCGCCCGGCTTCTGAGGCTTTTGGCCAGAATTCTGGTCTTGGCCTTTCGATCAGCCGTCAGATTATCGAGGCACATGGCGGAACGCTGACCGCGGAAAACATCATCGACCCAGCCGATCCTGATCATATGAAAGGCGCGCGCTTTATCGTCGATCTTCCGGCCAGCGCGTGATCCCGAGATGACACCCGAAGAGGAAAAAAGCGGCCTTCATGCAACGACTGTGCAGTTGCAGGGCCGTGGTGTCATGCTGATGGGTAAGTCTGGCGCGGGGAAGACAGAACTAGCCCTTACGCTTGTCGAACGTGCGATTGCTCGCAATGAACAGGCTTCACTTGTCGCCGACGACCGCACTTTATTGCATGCGGAAAGCGGGAAGCTGATTGCGCGTGTGCCGCAAACATTGGCTGGCGGTGTCGAAATCCGCGGCGCGGGCCTTTTCACTGTTGCTTATGTGGAACAGACGCCGCTCGATCTTGTGGTCAGGCTGGTCGATCGCGACGGGGCCGAGCGCTATCCGAGTGGCGAAAACTGGCATTTCGAAGGTGTCGAAGTTCCATGTCTGCTGCTCCCTGCCCTTTCATCGAATGGCGATTCTAATGCACTTTCGCGGGCGATTGAGGCTACTTTGTTTTTAAAACCCTGGCCGTAAGTGCTGGCACCGGCGTTTTTTGTAAGTCACGTCCAAAAAGCGTGCTTAACGCTGCGGCATTTTGCTTTTTTCAAGGCAATGCTGAAATTTTTCACTTGCTATCAAGATTTGCCCTGCCAAGATGCACAACTCGTCGGTTAAGGTCCGGCAGGGTTTTAGTGCCATCTGCGCCTTTGGCGGGTTGAAGCGGCGGGCACGCGACAGGAGCTTTTAAAGTATGATCGGACTCGTGCTTGTTACGCACGGAAGGCTGGCCGAGGAGTTTCTCCATGCTGTTGAGCATGTAGTTGGCCCGCAAGACAATTTCGAGACCGTATGTATCGGTGCGGAAGATGACATGGAACAGCGTCGTCGGGATATCGTCGATGCTGTCGAGCGCGCCGATAGTGGCAGAGGTGTCATCGTTCTGACGGATATGTTTGGTGGCACGCCGTCCAATCTGGCGATTTCGGTAATGGAGGAAGGCAAGATCGAGGTCATTGCAGGTGTTAACCTGCCAATGCTTATCAAGCTTTCGAGCGTTCGCATTGCTGGCGACATTAAGACGGCCTTGCGTGAAGCGCAGGATGCCGGGCGCAAATATATCAACGTCGCAAGCCAGGTCCTCACAGGAAAGTAATCATGCATCCCACCGTGGCCGTTACTGGCGAATACGATGCCGATAGCGCTCTGTCCCGGTCCTTTGAGATCGTCAACAAGCGTGGGCTTCATGCCCGCGCATCGGCAAAATTCGTTCAGCTTGTGGACAGTTATGATGCCCATGTTCGCGTTAGCAAGGACGGTATGACGGTGGGCGGTACATCCATCATGGGCTTGATGATGCTAGCAGCCTCACCCGGCTGCTGCATCGATGTCCGTGCATCGGGCGAACAGGCCGATGCAGTTCTTGATGCGCTTCAGGCGCTTATTGCCGATAAATTCGGCGAGGAATGCTGAGTTTTATCAAGCTTCGGGCTTCCCTCTCAATTGATTGATATAGACACATAAAGATTTCTTTATGTTGCGTTGTGCTGGCCGGGCTGATCTGCTAATCAGGACGCCAGCCGAAGCCCTTTCGCATTATTTTGGGCTTCTAAACAAATTTGATTGGAGCAGATGATGACCGCAAGTCAGGATTTTGTCGTCAAGGATTTAAGCCTCGCTGACTGGGGCCGCAAGGAACTCGATATTGCTGAAACCGAAATGCCGGGCCTGATGGCTGCGCGCGAAGAGTTCGGCAAATCACAGCCACTCAAGGGCGCTCGCATTTCCGGCTCGCTGCATATGACGATCCAGACGGCTGTCTTGATTGAGACGCTGAAGGCTCTGGGTGCCGATGTGCGCTGGGCTTCCTGCAATATTTTCTCTACGCAAGACCATGCCGCTGCAGCAATTGCAGCCACTGGCACACCGGTTTTCGCCATCAAGGGCGAAACGCTTGAAGAATATTGGACCTACACCGACAAGATCTTCCAGTGGTCGGATGGTCAGCCATCCAATATGATCCTCGATGATGGTGGCGATGCCACCATGTACATCCTGATCGGCGCGCGCGCTGAGGCTGGCGAAGACGTTCTTTCCAAGCCTGAAAGCGAAGAAGAAGAAGTGCTGTTCGCGCAGATCAAGAAGCGCATGGCTGAAACGCCAGGCTTCTTCACCAAACAGCGCGATGCGATCAAGGGCGTGACGGAAGAAACCACCACTGGCGTCAACCGTCTTTACCAGCTGCAGAAGAAGGGCCTCCTGCCCTTCCCGGCAATCAACGTCAATGACAGCGTCACCAAGTCGAAGTTCGACAACAAGTATGGCTGCAAGGAATCGCTGGTTGACGGTATCCGTCGCGGCACTGACGTCATGATGGCCGGCAAGGTCGCAGTCGTCTGTGGTTATGGCGACGTTGGCAAAGGCTCTGCAGCTTCGCTCGCAGGCGCTGGCGCTCGCGTCAAGGTCACGGAAGTCGATCCGATTTGCGCCCTTCAGGCCGCTATGGATGGCTTTGAGGTTGTAACGCTCGATGATGCGGCTTCAACAGCCGATATCGTGATCTCGACGACCGGCAACAAGGACGTCATCACGCTTGATCATATGCGTAAGCTGAAGGATATGGCCATTGTTGGCAATATCGGTCACTTCGACAATGAAATTCAGGTTGCAGGTCTTCGTAATCTCAAGTGGACCAACGTAAAGCCACAGGTTGATCTGGTTGAGTTCCCGGATGGCAAGCGGATTATCCTTCTTTCGGAAGGGCGCCTGCTCAATCTCGGCAACGCAACGGGCCATCCAAGCTTCGTTATGTCCGCATCTTTCACCAATCAGGTGCTCGGTCAGATTGAACTCTTCACGCGTACAGATCAGTACAAGAATGAGGTCTATGTCCTGCCTAAGCATCTCGACGAAAAGGTTGCTCGTCTGCATCTCGACAAGCTTGGCGCGAAGCTGACTGTGCTTTCTGAGGAACAGGCCGCTTATATCGGTGTCACTCCACAGGGCCCATTCAAGTCGGAACACTACAGGTATTAAGTATCCGTTAACCATACTGCTACATGTTGTAGGCCGGGCAGCATCAGGTTGCCCGGTCTTTATTTTTACACGTAACACGCTTCACGTGGATTCGCGGTAAGGGTATTGTGAAGACGAATCAATGTGTTTTGACGGGTGTTTGCGTTGGGCGTGTTTTGCCGGTTTAGGGCAAAAGACGGGCGGCTTATTCATCCTCGAAACATGTCTGGCTTTGCTGGTCCGGGCTCTTTGTATTGTGGCGATGCGGGAGAGTTGGGACAGAAATTGCAGTTGCTGTGTTTTGAAATATGGCAGCCTCGCTTTTGGGCGGTGCTGCCGGTGGCGGAGACAAGGGAAATATGCCAGTGGTCGGCTCATCGGGGAGCTTGCGGAGCAAATCCGCATTCAGCGCAGGCAGACACCTGAAAGGTTCGCTTTCGTTCGGCTTCAGCCCTCTTAAACGGGTCATCCTCAAAGCAAAAGTTTCCTTTGCCGCACTGGTTGCGGCGGCTCCGGCATTTGCACAAAGCACGGAAAACTCCACACGCATAGATCTGCCATTTGGTGGCAGCGTTGGTGCTTTCGATGTCATCCAGTTTTCGATTTTTCTGGGCGCCATGGGGGCTGCCCTTTTGTCGGCTGGCTGGCTGATCCGCGATCGTTCCAAGATCGCCAATGAAAACAACGAATTGCGTTCGCGCCTGTCCGATATGGGGCTGGCGGCACAGCGCAATGACGCACTGCTTAACCTCAAAGATCAGCGGATCGTTGTCTGGGATGCCCACGGCGCACGCGCTGATGTCGTCGGACAATTGCCGTTTGATTGCGGTGCACCGCAGGACCGTTCGCATTTTCTGGCCTTTGGTCGCTGGCTGCGCCCGCAATCCGTAACCGAGCTTGAACGCGCGGTTTCGGCTTTGCGCGAGCAGGCTCATGCTTTTGATCTCACAGTTGAAACCGTCAACGGCACGCTTCTGGACGTTTATGGGCGCACGTCGGGCAGTTTCGCCGTCGTGCGCTTCCTGAGCCTCCAGGGTGTACAGGCGGAGCGCGCAGCACTACAGTCGCAGAACCGAGAACTCTCTGAAAAGCTTGCACTATTACGCCATCTGCTTGACCGGATCGAACAGCCCGTCTGGGTGCGTGGGTCTGATGGGCGCATCGAATGGGTCAATGGTGCCTACGCGCGCGCCGTGGATGCCGCTGACGGCACGCAGGCAAGCTCGGAAGGCCGGGAGCTGTTTGGCGCACAGGCCCGTCAGCGTCTGGAGCGCGACCGCTTTGCCGAGCCGGATATGCGTGAGCAAATGCCTGCCGTGGTCCGCGGCGACCGCCGTATCTATGATGTCACCGATGTGAGTGCTGAGGCAGGCTCTGCTGGCCTCGGATTTGATTTAAGTGAAGTGGAACAGGTGCGCGAAGAACTGAGCCGCACCTTGAAGAGTCACGCCGAGACGCTTGACCAGCTTTCGACCGCTGTGGCTATTTTCGATCCGGATATGAAGCTTCAATTCTTCAATCAGGCTTTCGTTTCGCTCTGGTCGCTGGATACCGCATGGCTCGAAACACATCCGAGCAATACGCTGCTTTTTGATCGCCTGCGCTCTGAAGGCAAGCTGCCGGAGCAGCCGGAATGGCGCAAGTGGAAGGATTCTCTGCTTTCCGCCTACCGTTCGGTCGAGCCGGAAGAACATATGTGGCATTTGCCGGACACGCGTATCATGCGCGTTGTCGCCAATCCGCACCCGCAAGGCGGCGTGACCTGGTTCTTCGAGAACATGACCGAAAAGTTCGAGCTTGAAGGTCGCTACAACACGCTTATCAAGGTTCAGGGCGAAACGCTCGACCATCTGGCGGAAGCGGTTGCGGTGTTTGGCTCCGACGGCCGGTTGCGCCTTTCCAATCCATCTTTTGCCGATCTCTGGTCGCTGCCTGCAGCCATTACTGTTGAAGGCACGCACATTTCCACAATCTCCAAGCTTTGCGGCCAGCGTGGCGGCGATGGCCTTTGGGAGGATTTTGTCTCTTCGGTGGCTGGCTTCCTCGACGAGCGCAACGGACGCATGGGGCAGGTGGAGCTTAATGACGGCATTATCCTTTCATATGCCGTCGTACCGTTGCCCAAGGGGCAGACCATGCTCACCTTCATTGATGTAACCGATACGGTGCGTGTTGAACGAGCTTTGAAGGAAAAGAACGAAGCGCTTTCGCTGGCCGATCAGATCAAGAACGATTTTGTGCAGCATGTTTCCTATGAGTTGCGCTCGCCGTTGACCAATATCATCGGCTTTACCGAACTGCTGCAAACGCCGACCTTCGGTTCACTCAACGAACGTCAACTTGAATATCTCGATCATATTGGCACGTCGTCGGCAGTCCTTCTGACCATCGTCAACGACATCCTCGATCTTGCGACGGTCGATGCTGGTATTATGCAACTCGATATTGATGATGTGTCGGTGACTGATGAAATTTCCGCTGCTGCAAAGCGCGTCAGCGAGCGTCTGCAAGAGCATGATATCGGGCTCGATATCGATATTGCCGATGATGTCGAAACTTTCAGGGCCGATGCCAACCGCGTAAGGCAGGTTCTGTTCAATCTCCTTTCCAATGCGTCCAATTATGCACCGGAAGGCTCGACGGTCGCGCTTCAAGTGGCGCGCGATGGCACGGATATTGTCTTTGCCGTGCATGATGACGGCCCGGGCATGCCAAGCGATGTGCTCGATACGGTTTTCAAGCGTTTTCAGGCCTATCAGAATGGCGGACGCAAACGCGGCGTAGGTTTGGGACTTTCCATCGTAAAAAGCTTTGTCGAGCTGCATGGTGGCAGGGTCGAGATTGAAACAGGTGCGGACATTGGAACCACGGTTATTTGTCGCTTCCCATCGGAGGCGCGCAGCTTCCGTGTTGCCGCCGAATAAGGTAAATGGTGCTGCATGAGCACCCCAATCAGTAGCCCGATCAATACTCTTGAGTTTTTCCTGCCAGATGAGGCCGCCACGCAACGCTTTGGTGAGGACTTCGCCCTTGCGCTCATGAAAGGTGATCTCGTCACCTTGTCCGGCGATCTTGGCGCAGGCAAATCCTCGCTTGCCCGCGCGATTATCCGCGCGATAGCCGACGATGAGGATTTTGAAGTTCCAAGCCCGACTTTCACACTGGTCCAAAGCTACGAGGCTTTGCGTATCCCCGTCGCGCATGCAGATCTCTATCGGATTTCGCATGGCGAGGAATTGGACGAACTGGGACTCGTCGAATTTCTCGAAGATGGCGTGGTGCTGTCTGAATGGCCTGAACAGGCTGAAGGTTTTCTGCCAGAACCAGCTTTTGCTGTTCAGCTTACTCATGAAGGGGTAGGGCGGCGCATTGCGATTGCGGGTTTCGAAGCTGCGATTGCACGCCTTGAGCGGTCGCTTGAAATCCGTAGTTTTCTTGAAACGAACAATCGCAAAGGGGCCAAGCGGCGCTACTTGCAGGGCGATGCATCTCCACGCAAATATGAGATCGTCACAAGCGCCTATGGTGTTGAAGTTCTGATGAATGCGCCTGCGATGCCGTATGATCCGCCGCTGCGCAATGGAAAATCCTATCGCCAGTTTGCGCATATTGCTGAGAATATACAGGCTTTCGTGGCGATTGACGGTCTGCTTGCTGCACATGGTTTGCGGGTGCCCGAGATGCGCGCAATGGATATAGATGCGGGGTTTCTGATCCTTGAAGATCTGGGAACAGAAGGCATCCGCATGCCCTCGGGTGAACCTGTCGCCGAACGCTATGAGGCAGCAGGACGGTTTCTGGCGCATCTCCACGGTGTTCAATGGCCAGATCACGCGCCGGTTCCAGGCCATCTTGATCATATCATCGCGAGCTTTGACCGCGACGCGATGATCATGGAAGTGAGTCTCGTGGGGCAATGGTATGCGCCACGCATCATGGGTCGCAAGCTCACCGACACCGAAATCGCAGCCTATGAGGCGGCGTGGGACGTAGTTCTGAACGACATCGCTGAGTGTGAGAAAAGCCTGCTTCTGCGCGATTATCACTCACCAAACCTGTTCTGGTTTGAAGATGCCGAAGGTGCCGACAAAATCGGCACTATCGATTTTCAGGATGCGATGATCGGGCCTGCTGCTTATGACGTGGCTTCTCTGGCGCTCGATGCCCGTGTGACGATCACGCCAAATCTCGAAAAAGCAGTGGTGGACGCCTATTGCGACGAGCGCCACAAGCTCGGTCATGTGTTCGACGAAGAGAATTTCCGCAAGGCATATGCAGCGATGGGCGCACAGCGCAATGCAAAGCTGTTAGGCCTGTTCGTGAGGCTTGATGAGCGGGATGGTAAGCCGCATTATCTCGCCCATTTGCCCCGCATTCACGACTATCTTAGCCGCGTGTTACAGCATCCGGTGATGACGCCCGTCGCTCGCTGGTTTGATGATCTCGCTTTGCTGGAGAAACAATGACAGTTCCTGATACAGCGGTTATGCTCGCGGCAGGCCTTGGAAAGCGCATGCGTCCCATCACCGAAACCATGCCCAAGCCGCTGGTTAAGGTTGCGGGTAAGCCGCTCATTGATTGGGGTCTTGACGCGCTGGCAAATGCTGATGTCGAAAAGACAATCGTCAATGTTCATTACTTAGCCGACCAACTCATATCCTATCTTAATGATCGTATCTCACCTGAAATCGTGATTTCGGATGAGCGGGCGCTGTTACTCGATTCCGCTGGTGGTATCATCAATGTGCTGCCTGAACTCAAGAACCAGCCTTTCTACGTACTCAATGCAGATACGTTTTGGGTTGGTGATGAAGCGAAGCCGAATATCTCAGCGCTTCGTGATGCATGGGACGGCGCCTCCATGGACATCCTTTTGATGACCGCAAAGCTTGATCAGGCGACGGGATTCGAAGGCAAGGGTGACTTTGTTGCAGATGATGAGGGGCGCTTGCGCCGCCTGCGTGATGTTGCGGGGGATCCGGTCATCTATGCAGGTGCCGCAATCATTCATCCGCGGATTTTTGCAGATAGCGAACCGGGTGTTTCATCGCTCAATCGCTATTTCGATGCGGCGATTGCATCAGGTCGATTGTATGGTATGCCAATGCGTGGGCATTGGCTGACAGTGGGAACGCCAGAAGCAATTGGCGAGGCGGAGGCCGTACTATCGGCGCTCTAAGCATTTTGTGGCCTGCATCTTTCCCGAAAACAGCTTCACATTTTTCGGGGTGCGCTTTGGCGTGAAGAAGGAATCGATATGAGAACGCCAAAACTGTTTTCCATTCCTTCCGGTACACCCTTTTTGCCAGCCTTTGCAAAAGCGCTTTTGGAAGGTCGTTTGGTTGAAGGTTTTCCGGGCAATGCGGCTGATCCGCTGGCGCTCGCGAATGCCACCATCTATGTGCCGACACGGCGCGCGGCGCGCGCACTTCGCTCCATTCTGGTCGATATGATCTCGGCAGAAGCATTTTCAACAAAAGTGGGAACCGGTTTCGCGTCCGAAAATGCGTGGGAAAAAAAGAGTGCGATCCTGCCTACGATACGACCGCTGGGTGACGTGGACGAGGATGCAGCTTTTTTCAATGCCAGCACGTCGGGAATTTTCGATCTCAATCCGCCGATCGGCAAGGCCGAGCGCCTGTTATTGCTGGCGCGGCTTATTCGTCCGTGGCGGGAGTCCCTGCCTGCGCATGTGCGCGCACTGTTTGGTGTCGAGGATGTGTCGGTTCCAGCCACGACCTCAGATGCAATCTGGCTTGCTCGCGATCTCGCCGGTCTGATGGATCAGGTCGAAACCGACAATGCCAAATGGAGTGAGCTTGCGAGCATCGCCCCAGATGATCTGGCCGATTGGTGGCAAGTCACGCTTGGCTTTCTCGATATTGTTACGAAAATCTGGCCGGATATTCTTGAAGAACGCAAGCTTTCCAATCCGGCTGCACACCGCAACGAACTGATCTGGGGCGAGGTGCGGCGGCTGCGCGATCATCCGCCTTTGGGCCCCGTGATTGCTGCCGGTTCTACAGGCTCTATTCCTGCGACCGCAGAGCTGGTTTCTGTGATCGCCAATCTACCCAATGGTGCAGTTGTGCTGCCCGGTTTGGACCGCGATCTCGATGAAGGTGCGTGGAACCTGCTGGGGGCTTCGGATGATAACCCCTCCACATTCGGGCATCCGCAATACGGTCTTCATAAGCTGTTGCAGGCCATTGGCATTCTGCGCGAGGATGTCGAGCATATCGAGAATATGCCGACGAAGAAGCGCGTGCTGGAGCGCGTGGTGAGCCAGGCGCTGCGTCCGGCTGAGACCACCGACGCGTGGAGCGAGCTCAGTCGCGACCCGGATATGCAACCCGAAGAACTTCGAAAGACCGCACACAAGATTGATCTGATCGAAACCGCCAATGAGCGCGAGGAAGCGCTGGCAGTAGCACTCGCGCTGCGTGATGCCATCAGCGATGAAAACAAGACTGCGGCACTGGTAACGGCGGATCGTAATCTGGCGCGTCGCGTGGTCGGCGAGCTTGCCCGTTTTGGTATCGATGCCGATGATTCCGGTGGTCGTCATTTGCGCGATATCGAGACTGCAACGCTGATGCGTCTGATGGTCGAAACGGTGTTTAATCCCGGTGATCCGGTAGCGTTGTTGGCGCTCGTCAAGCATCCGATGTTGCGGCTTGGCAGCAAGCGTATTGAACGGAGACTGGCTGCGGAAACGCTTGAGCTGGTGGCTTTCCGTGGTGGTACGGGACGCGCATCGATCATTGATCTGCCTGCATTTTTCGACCAACGCATGGAAGAAAGCGCAAACCAGCCCTGGCAACCTGCATGGCATTCAACTGTCACGCAGGACATGATCGATGCCGCACGCGCGCTTTGTGTGAGCCTGTCTGAAGCGGTCGCACCGCTGGCACCCTATGCAGTCATTAACCGGCGAACGGAAATAGGCGAAATCACCTGCGCAACTGTTGAGGCGCTCGAAAATCTGGCGCGCGATGAAAGCGGCAGTGTCACGCGCTATTATTCTGGTGAACATGGAGAGAAGCTGGCTTCCTTCCTGCGTCAGCTTGTATCGAGCGAAGCGGAACTGGATTTTGAAGCTATTGAATGGCCCGCCATTCTCGAAGCCTTGATGTCGGGTGAAACCGTCAAGCCGCATCCGGGTGGTCATCCGCGCGTCTTCATCTGGGGTGCGCTGGAAGCGCGTTTGCAGACGATGGATACGCTTGTGATCGGTGGTCTCAACGAAGGCACATGGCCCGCCAAGACACGCAATGATCCGTTCATGTCGCGCCCGATGAAGGCGATGATCGCACTCGATCCACCGGAGCGGCGCACTGGTCTTGCAGCGCACGATTTTCAGATGGCGCTCGGCATGGATCATGTCGTGTTGTCGCGCTCGCAGCGTTCGGATAACGCGCCGACCATTCCGTCGCGCTGGTTACAGCGGCTTGAAACTGTGCTTGGTGCCGATGTGACCAAGGATATGCGTGCTCGTGGTGCGCGTTTCATCCATTGGGCGCGCGAAATTGATCAGGCACCCGATGTACCCTTCGTCAAACGGCCAGAACCGGCACCGCCTGTGAGCGCACGGCCCAAGCATTTCTCGGTTACAGAAATCGAAACCCTGCGCCGCGATCCCTATGCGATCTTTGCAAAGAAAATTCTCAAACTGCGCCCGCTGGAACCGCTCATCCGCGATCCGGCAGCAGCAGAACGTGGGACACTTTTTCACGATATTCTGGGACATTTTACAGAAGAAGGCATCGATCCGCTTGCGCCTGATGCAGCCCAGCAACTGGAAGAGTTCGGCCGGCACTTCTTTGCCGACATGGACCTGCCTGTGGAGATCGAAGCGGTCTGGTGGCCCCGTTTTACCGCACTTATTCCGCAATTCCTCGAATGGGAGCGGGAACGCGCTTATAATGTTCAGACCCGATTTGCCGAAATTTCATCGGATAAGCGCGAGGTTGAAAGCCTTGGCATTACCTTGTCGGGCCGTGCCGACCGTATTGATCTGATGCGCGACGGAACTGCGGAAGTGATCGATTACAAGACCGGCTCCACACCATCGCCCAAGCAGGCGCATGTGCTGTTGTCGCCACAGTTGGCGCTGGAAGCAGCTCTTCTCGTGCGCGGTGCGTTCCGCGAACTGGGTTCTGTTCGAGCTTCTGATCTGACCTATGTGCGATTGCGGGCAGGTGGTGAGGTGAAGCCGGAATCGATTTTGAAAATCGGTCGGCCACCATCTGAAAAGACCGCCCCAGCCCTTGGCGAAGAGGCATGGCAGCGACTGGCGCAGTTGCTTACTGAATATCAGAATCCGGCTAAGGGTTATCTTTCCCGTGCGCTGCCGTTCAAAGAAACCGAGCTTTCGGGCGATTATGATCATCTGGCACGCGTGCTGGAATGGTCCGCTGGTGGTGATGCGGGCGGGGACGGCGGCGAATGAAAAAGCAACGGATTATTCCAAAGGAAACAATCGACGCGCAGGCCAGTGCTGCCAATCCGCTGGCCTCTGTCTGGGTGTCGGCCAATGCCGGTTCGGGCAAGACTCACGTTCTGACCGAGCGCGTCATTCGTTTGCTGCTCGAAGGCACTGACCCGTCGAAAATTCTGTGTCTGACCTATACCAAAGCGGCAGCAGCCGTCATGCAGAACCGCGTCTTTGCGCGATTGTCCGAATGGGCAATGTTGCCTGATCAGGATCTGGCGGATCGGTTATGGAAGCTTGAAGGCAGGCGCGCGGGCGAACATCGTTTGAAAGTCGCAAGGCGGCTTTTTGCGCGTGCGCTTGAAACGCCGGGTGGGCTGAAAATCCAGACCATTCACGCATTTTGCGAAGCGATCCTGCATCAGTTCCCGCTTGAGGCGAATATCGCCGGTCATTTCGAGATGATGGACGATCTCATGCAAATGGCGCTGGTCGGCGAGGCGAGGCGCACTTTGCTTGAGACTGCGCATGGTGGTGGCGACGAGCTGCTTGCGAGCGCTTTTGCTGACGTCATGCAGGCGGCTGGCGAAATGGGGCTGCAATCACTGCTCGATGAAGCCGTGAACCGTCGTCACGGCTTGCAGCAATATATTGCCGCGCTTGGCAATGCGGGGGAGCGGAGCGAGACCCTTCATCGGCATTTTGGTTTCAGGCCAGGCACACGCGAATCCGATCTGCTTGACGAGATGTGGCCGGTGCCGGAGTTTTCCGATGATGCGCTCGATCTCATCTTGTCGATCCAGAAGGGTGCAGCGCGTGCGCATGATTTTGCGTTGCAGCTCAAGCAATATGAGAAGGTGAAAAGCGGTTTCGACAAGGAAGCTGTGCTGCGTGCAGCTTTCCTCAAAGCCACTGGTGAAGCCAAATCCGGCTCCTATGTGGGCTCGGCTGCTGTCAAAAAGCTGCTGCCGGATTTCGAAGAGGATTTCAACGCTGCTGCCTCGCGTGTGGAATTCGGTCTCGACAAGATCAAAGAGCTGCGGCTTATCCGGCTTAATCTGGCTGCACTCACACTCATTGATAATCTCCTGCAGCGCTATCACGATATAAAGCGAAAGCGTGGTCTGCTCGACTTTGAAGACCTGATCACACGCACCGTGGCACTGCTGGCGCGCAATGGGGCAGGGCAGTGGGTGCAGTATAAGCTTGATCGCGGCATTGATCATATTCTCGTCGATGAAGCACAGGATACCAGTCCTGATCAGTGGCAGGTTATCCGTATGTTGTCGGAAGAGTTTTTCTCGGGCCTCGGTCAGCGCAACGTGCAGCGCACGCTGTTTGCCGTCGGCGATGAAAAACAGTCGATCTATTCGTTTCAGGGCGCTGTACCGGAAGACTTTGCGGCGCAGGGCAGGGCGGTCAGCCGCAGGGCTGCTGATGCAGAGCTTAAATTCGAGCGCGTCAGCCTCAACTTCTCGTTCCGTTCAGCGCCGGATGTATTGCAGGCCGTGGACGAGGTTTTTGCTCGTCCCGAGGCCAATCGCGGCTTGTCAGGTGCCACTGTTCACTCCGCCATTCGCGATAACGAGCCGGGCGAGGTGGAAATATGGGATATGCTGACGCCTGAAGAGGTGGAGGAGCCGGACGACTGGCGCATTCCGGTCGATCATTTGCAGGCACCTGCGATCAAGCTCGCCGAACAGATTGCAGCGACCATCCGCTATTGGCTTGATCGCGGTGAAACCATTCCGGGCCAGAATCGCAAAATTGCGCCGAAAGACATTATGGTGCTGGTGCGCAAGCGCGACCAGTTCATGCCAGCTCTTTCGCGCGCGCTCAAAGAGCGCCATGTGCCGGTGGCCGGTGCAGATCGGCTCAAGCTCACAAGCCATATTGCTATTCAGGATTTAATGGCGCTGGGGCGTTTCGTGTTGCAGCCATCTGATGATCTTTCACTGGCGTCACTTCTCAAAAGTCCACTTTTTGGTTGGGACGATGACAGGCTTTTTGCGTTGGCGCATCCGCGCAAGAGTGGTGAAACGCTGTTTGAGCGGCTTTATCATGCGTCACTGGAAGAGTCTGCGTTGATCGCGGTTCACAAGACGCTGAGCCGTTGGCGGAACATGGCCGATACCATGCCGATCTTCGAGTTCTATGCGCGAATTCTGAGTGCTGACGGCGCAAGGCGGAAGCTTCTGGCGCGGCTTGGGCCGGAAGCTGGCGATATTATCGACGAATTCCAGAACTACGCACTTTCAGCCGAACGCGCTGGTCTGCCGGGCATGCAAGCCTTTCTCGAAACACTTGATGCGGCTTCACCACAAATCAAGCGCGAGCTGGATCAGGGTCGCAACGAAGTGCGCATCATGACGGTCCATGCCGCCAAGGGACTTGAAGGCGCTGTGGTGTTTCTTGTTGATCCGGGCAATGCCGTCTGGAGCGGAACCCGCGCACCAAAGCTTGTTCCGTTTGATTTTTCCAATGATGGTCCGCAGGTCAAAGGCTATCTCTGGCAGCCCAATTCAGGCTATCAGACTGGTTTTCTGGCATCCCAGATCGAAGGTCTCAAGACGCGTGCCGAGGAAGAATATCGCCGCCTGCTCTATGTGGGCATGACGCGTGCGGAAGATCGGCTGATTGTCTGTGGCTATCGTGGGTCGCGTGATAGTGGCGAGACATGGCACCGGCTGGTTGAGGATGCGCTCACAACAAAGACAGAAACCTTCGTGCATCCGGTTTCAGGTGTTGCGGCACGTCGCTATCGCAACACGCCACGCGGGTTGACGGAAATCGCCGAGCCGGAAGTTACGGAAACGCTCGAAATTCCGCCGCTGCCGCCGGAATATTTGCAGCCGATCAAACCTGAGCCGGGACTGCCGCGCCCGCTTGCGCCATCGGGTGCATCGGCACTTATTGAAGCGGATGAAGAGCCGCCGCTTGATATTGTTTCACCTGTGCTGGGTGCAAGCGGGGATACATCGGCCTTCGCGTTAAGGCGCGGTACGGCGATCCACATGCTGCTGCAATATCTGCCGGAAGTGCCCGAGATTGACCGCGAGAAACTTGCACAGGACTATCTCACGCGCATCGCCAGCGACTGGCCGGAGATCGAACGCACGAAGGCATGGGCAAGCGTGGCGAGTATTTTAACCGATCCGAAATTCGCACCGGTCTTTGCTAAAGGATCGCGCGGTGAAGTGGCCGTTATGGGTACGATCAATCTCGGTGGCAAAGATCATGCTGTGTCAGGTCAGATCGACCGCATCAGCGTAGACGAAAGCCGCGTTCTGATCGTAGACTATAAAACCAATCGCCCGCCACCAAAGACCGTTGAAGCGGTGCCTTTCGCTTATCGCGCGCAGCTTGCGCTTTATCGGGAACTGCTTACGCCGCTTTATCCGGGGCGGATAGTTGAAGCGGCTTTGCTCTTCACTGAAGGGCCATATCTGCTGCCATTACCGGAAAGCGTGCTCAACGACGCATTGCAGGCTTTGAGTGACTCTCAAGGAAAGGTTACTAACCAGAACTTGACGAATGGCAGTCAACACGCCACATGATATGGTCAAAGGAGCAATTTCTCGATGAGTCTTTTGCTCTCAAACAGATATGAGGATAGCCCTATGGCAACCGTAAAGGTCGATAACAGCAATTTTCAGTCGGACGTTCTTCAGTCGAGCGAGCCTGTCGTCGTGGATTTTTGGGCTGAATGGTGCGGTCCTTGCAAGATGATCGCTCCCGCTCTTGACGAGATCGCCACTGAAATGGCCGGTCAGGTTAAGATTGCCAAGGTCAATATCGACGAAAATCCAGAACTCGCAGCACAGTTCGGCGTGCGTTCGATCCCAACGCTGCTGATGTTCAAGGATGGCGAACTCGCTGCCAACATGGTTGGCGCTGCTCCAAAGAGCCGCCTTGCCGACTGGATTAAGGCTTCTGCTGCTTAATCAGCAAGCTTCTGACCTCTGAAAAACCCGGCCTTTGTGTCGGGTTTTTTGTTGCGCTATGGGCTGTTGAAACAGTGAGCATTCAAGAAAGCTTCAATGAACTGAGAAAATACTGTTACAAATGAGGCCTATTCCCCGTTCAGTCTCAAAGCTGGCCGTCGTTCATCCGGTGGTCGCCATCGTTCGGGGTAAAGCATGCTTATTAATCGTCGTCACGCATTGGGTTTGATGGGAGCTGCTGCTGGCACCTTCGTCCTGCCGGGTATCGTTCGTGCCAATCAGCGCCGCTCGATCACGATTGCGGTGCAGAAGATCACCAACAACAACACGCTCGACATCTGGAACGAGCAGTCGAATGTTGGCGAACGCGTCTTCTTTCCCAATCTGTGGGAAGGCTTGATCCTGCGTGACTGGATGGGAAATCAGGGACCTGTTCCCGGCCTTGCGACCGAGTGGAAGCGTCTTGATGACAAGACCATCGAGCTCAAGCTGCGTCAGGGTGTGAAGTTCCACAACGGCGATGAGTTGACTGCGGAAGATGTGGTGTTCTCGTTCTCCGATGAGCGCCTCTTTGCAGGCACTGAGCCGTCAGGTGGCAAGACGCTTTACGAAGCAAACTTCAAGCCGCAGACTGAAAAAGAACTGCCGGCGGCAATTCCGGGCATTTCGCGCCGCCTGTGGCCCGCCCTTCGCGGTGTCGAAGCTGTCGACAAATATACCGTGCGTTTTCACAATGCGACGCCTGACGTGACGCTTGAAGGCCGTCTCTACGCCTTCGGTTCGCAGATTGCCAACAAGCGCGCATGGAACGAAGCAAAGTCCTATACCGATTGGGCGCGCAAGCCTGTCACGACAGGTCCTTACAAGGTCGCAGACTATAAGCCAGACGTAGAACTGGTGCTGGAAGCGCATGACGAATATTGGGGCGGTCGTCCGCCATTGCAGCAAATCCGCTTCGTTGAAGTGCCGGAAGTTGCAAGTCGCGTAAACGGCCTGATTTCGGGTCAGTACGACTTCGCCTGCGATCTTCCACCGGATCAGATCGGCAATGTTGCGAACAATCCGGGTCTTGAAGTTCAGAGCTCAACTATCTGGAACCATCGCACGACGATTTTCAATACACAGAATGAAGTGCTGCGCGATCCGCTGGTGCGCCGCGCCATGACCCATTCGATTGATCGTCAGGCAATCGTGGATTCGCTCTGGGCTGGTCAGACCGTTGTGCCTGCTGGTCTTCAATTTGAAAGCTTCCGCACTTCCGACATGTTTGTCGAAGGCTGGGCGCCACCGCAGTTCGACCCGGAACTCGCTCGCGATCTGCTCAAGCAGGCCAATTATAAGGGTGATGCGATCCCATACCGTCTGCTTAACAACTACTACACCAACCAGACCCCAACCGCTCAGGTTCTGGTGGAAATGTGGAAGCAGGTTGGCCTGAATGTCGAGATCGAGATGAAGGAAAACTGGGCGCAGATCCACGATCCGGCTGGCACCAAGGGTGTGCGCGACTGGTCGGCATCCAACAACATCAACGATCCGATCACGCCGATGGTGGTGCAGTTTGGTCCCAATGGTGAAGTGCAGCAGAAGAAGGACTGGTCGAACGACGAGATCAACAAGCTGTCGGTGATCATGGAAACTTCGACAGATCGCGGAGAGCGCAAGAAGGCAATCGCGCGTATGCTTGAAATCTGTGAGCGCGAAGACCCGGTTTACAATGTCCTGCATCAAAATGCCGTGTTCACCGGCATGAAGAAGGAACTGAAGTGGAAAGCCGCTCCGGCCTTCGCCATGGATTTCCGTTCAAACAACTGGAACGTCTGATCCTGAAGAATGGCTGGCGCGATTATGCGTCAGCCATTTTTTCTTTCCATAAATACATTTGAAAATCGCCAGTAACCGCGATTGACCGAGCGAAAGGAGAAGACGGTGGCATTCGTCTCCATTCGGGATTTAAAGGTTTCATTCAGCGGTGTGCAGGTTCTGCACGGCATCAATAT
The DNA here is from genome assembly GCF_002278035.1 of Ochrobactrum quorumnocens. Taxonomy (NCBI): domain Bacteria; kingdom Pseudomonadati; phylum Pseudomonadota; class Alphaproteobacteria; order Hyphomicrobiales; family Brucellaceae; genus Ochrobactrum; species Ochrobactrum quorumnocens. The sequence continues at coordinate 2,478,123 of NZ_CP022604.1, forward strand.
CGACATAGACCGGGGTGAAACTCTGGGTCTGGTTGGTGAATCCGGTTGCGGAAAATCTGTGACCTGGCTCGCAGCCCTTGGCCTTTTGCCGGGCAAGACATCGGTCTCCGGTTCTGTGCGTGTCGATGGTCAGGAGCTTATTAATGCTCCACGCCATGTTCAGGAAGGTGTTCGCGGTGGTCGTATTGCGATGATTTTTCAGGACCCAAGCTCCTCGCTCAATCCGGTCAAGAAAGTTGGTCCGCAGATCGTGGAATCCCTTTCCCTTCATCGGGGATTGAAGGGCAAAGCTGCCCGTCTTGAAGCGATCAGGCTTATGGAACGGGTTGGCATTCCCGATGCCGCGCGTCGGTTCGATCTCTTTCCGCATGAATTTTCCGGCGGCCAGTGTCAGCGCATCATGATCGCCATTGCTCTCGCTGGAGAGCCGGATGTGTTGATTGCGGATGAGCCGACCACAGCACTTGATGTCACCATTCAGGCGCAAATTCTCGATCTTCTGAACCAGATCAGGCAGGAAACCGGCATGGCGATTGTGTTCATCAGCCATGATTTGGGGGCCGTCAGCCAGATATGCGAGCGGGTATGCGTCATGTATGCCGGTCGTATCGTGGAAACTGCACAAACGTCGGAATTGTTTGAGACGCCGAAGCATCCTTATACTTTGGGTCTGTTTGATGCTATTCCGCGGCTGGATGGCGGTCGCGAAAGGCTGCGCGCCATTCCGGGCACCGTCCCTGATCCCCGACACTTGCCGCAAGGCTGCGCCTTTGCGCCACGCTGTTCGCAGGCAACTGAGCAATGTGAAAAACATATTCCCGAGCTTCGGCAGTTGAACGCGCAGAAAGTCGCCTGCTTCAACGTGGTTGATGTGATTAAGACCACATTCATCGAGGCAGGAAACGCCCATCGCACCATCGGTGCGGAAGGAGCGACAGCATGAGTTTCCTTCTTGAAGCCCGTAATCTCGTTCGCACCTATCAGGGCGGCGGCGTCTTCAAAAAGACCGATCCGGTTAAGGCAGTCGATGGCGTGAGCTTGTGCATTCAGCCGGGCGAGACTCTTGGCATTGTGGGTGAATCTGGCTGCGGAAAGTCGACGCTCGGTCGTATGTTGCTGGGCATCGATGATGCCACTGAAGGCCAAGTGTTTTTTGATGGCAAGCCGTTGCCACCGCGCAATACGCTCGAATGGCGTAAGCTTCGCGCGCAGATGCAGCTGGTGTTTCAGGACCCGCTCGCGGCCCTTGATCGCCGCCTGACCATTGCTGCACAAATCGGTGAACCTTTACAGATACATGGCATGGCCAAAGGTGCGGAGCTGAAAGATCGTGTTGATCAGCTGATGATATCGGTAGGGTTGAGACGCGATCAGGGCGACCGCTATCCGCATGAATTGTCGGGTGGCCAGCGTCAGCGCGTCATTATCGCACGTGCTTTGGCCACAAGCCCGCGATTGCTGGTGTGCGATGAGCCGGTTTCGGCGCTTGATGTTTCCATTCAAGCGCAGGTCGTCAATCTGCTGCGCGATCTGCAGGACAGGCACGGCGTCGCCATGATTTTCATCAGTCACGACCTCAAGGTCGTGCGCAATATCTGCGACCGTGTGGCGGTCATGTATCTCGGTAAAATTGTCGAGGAAGCAAGTTCCGGTGTGATTTTTGAAACGCCGCATCATCCATACACCAAAGCACTGGTTTCCTCAGTACCAATTCCGGGAAAGCGGCTTGAGCACCGCATGATCCTCAAGGGCGAGCCGCCAAATCCTGCCAACCGACCGGAGGGATGCGTTTTCCATCCGCGCTGTCCGATTGCTGGCTTCCAGTGTCCGACAGCAATGCCAGAACTTGAAGTTTCCGGTTACGACCGACGGACCGCTTGTCATTTTGTCGAGCCGGTCAAAACCGCGGCGTGAGGCCTGAATGTTATCTTATGTAGCGTCCCGTCTTTTTCGCGCGCTGGTCACGGTGTTTCTGGTCATGACCTTCGCTTTCGTGGTTTTGCGCATGTCGGGCGATCCGGCGCAGATCATGCTCGGTCCAGATGCGCCGCAGGAATCCATTGATGCGTTTCGCAAGGCCTGGGGGCTGGATGACCCGCTGTGGCTTCAATATATCTCTTATCTCAAGGGGATATTGAGCTTCGACTTCGGTGTCTCCATGCGAGACAAGGCATCGGCCATCGATCTGGTGCTGCAACGCATACCCGCCACGCTTCAAATTACGATTCCCGCGTTGATCATCAAGCTGGGCCTTGGCATTCCGGCAGGTGTTTATGCGGCCTTGCATCGGCAGGGCTTTGCGGATCGTGGCGTAATCACGCTGTCCATTCTTGGCTTTACGGTGCCGTCCTTTGTGCTTGGTTTGGTGCTGGTTCTGATCTTCTCGATCCAACTCGGCGTTCTGCCATCCGGCGGCAGCGATACGTGGGTCCATGGCATTTTGCCCACAATGACGATTGCCATCGGCGGCACGGCAATTCTGGCGCGGTTCTCGCGTTCGGCAATGATCGAAGTGCTTGGCAGTCCTTATATCCGCACAGCTTCCGCCAAGGGTGTCAGCTGGCACGATGTCGTGTGGAAACACGCACTGCCCAATGCTTCTGTACCGATTGTGACAATTGTCGGCTTCATGGTCGGATCGCTGATTGCGGGTGCGGTTGTCGTCGAGACCATTTTTTCATGGCCCGGCGTCGGACGTCTGCTTGTCGTATCAGTTGCGAACCGAGACCTCGCCGTCGTGCAGTGCCTTCTTCTGATGATTGCCAGCTGCATGGTTGTCTCCAACCTCATTGTCGATGTTCTCTACGGCGTTCTTGATCCACGCCTGAGAACAAAGGCTGCGCATTAAAGCATGTCGCGGAAAAGTGGGAACCGGTTTTCCGATAACGACATGCGTAAACATAAGAACTTAAAGCGCATCGCAAGGATGCGTTCCGCTTTAAAGGGCAGATGATGACCAGCGCCGCTATCGATAGCACCACCACAATCCGGGCACCGGGGCTTATAACGCGTCTGCGAAAGTCCGTGCCCGCAAGTGTCGCATTCGCGATTTTCTGGCTTGGACTGATGCTTTTTGTGGTGTTCTTCGCCGATTTTTTGCGGCCATATCCAATCACCAAAATGGACCTGATGGCGCGGCTGGTTCCGTTTGGCACGCCCGGACATTGGCTGGGGACGGATGAGCTTGGCCGCGATGTCTATTCGCGTCTCATCCAGTCGATCCGTGTATCGCTGATCATCGCATTTGGCGCGACGATTCTCTCGGCCTTCTTCGGGACGCTGCTCGGTTTTCTTGCCGCCCGCTTTCGTGGCTGGGTGGAGCAGGTGGTGCTGATGCTGGCGGATTTTCAGGCGGCACTTCCGTTCATGGTACTGGCTCTGGCAGTTCTTGCCTTCTTCGGCAACTCGCTGACGCTGCTGATCTGTCTGATGGGTTTTTATGGCTGGGAACGTTATGCGCGCATTGCACGCGGGCTTGCGATTTCTGCCGGTGCGCAGGGCTATGCCAGTGCCGTGGTGCAGTTGGGCGCCTCGCCGTTCCGTGTCTATTTTCATCACATCCTGCCCAATGTCGCCTCGACCCTGATCGTTTCGATGACGCTGACTTTCCCGGAAATTATCCTGATGGAATCCGGGCTTTCCTTTCTTGGTTTGGGTGTGCAGCCCCCGGCCACATCTTTGGGCAACATGGTTGGCTTTGCGCGCGAATATCTCACGCAGGCACCGTGGATCATGCTGGCACCGGCGCTGGTGATCGTACTGACCACCCTTTCAATTTCACTCCTTGGGGACTGGCTGCGCGACAAGCTGGACCCAACCGTTCAATAGGAATATCGCAATGATAAAGATCATGGCGCATCGTGGTGCGCGCAATCTGTGGGCTGAAAACTCGCTGACGGGTTTCAGAAATGTACTGAAGCTCGATGTCGATAGTGTCGAGTTCGACCTACACTTGACCCGTGCCGGACAGATTTTGGTTATCCATGACAGCACGCTGGAGCGTACCACAGACGCTCACGGTTCTGTCCGCGATTTGGATGACAATGCCCACCGCTCCATTCGTCTTAAAGACGAGCAGGGCAATGTGACCGAGGATAGCATTCCGACTTTCGAGGAAGTGCTGGATGTGTTTGCGGCGAGACCCGAACTCAAGCTTTATGTCGAGCTGAAGTCAGGCTCTGACGGCAAGCCTTATGAAGGACTGGTCGAAAAGGCCGTCGAAATCATCAGGCAACGTGGCATTGAAGAGCGGGTCGTTCTGCATTCCTTTGACCGCAGTGTCGTTGAGCGCTGCGCCGAAGTTGCACCGGATATCGAGCGACTGATGTCGCTCAACACTGAATGGGTTGAGCGCAATGGCGGGCTTGAGCATTTCTTTGCGAGCGTCGAACCACTGGTTCAATATGTCGGCGTTCATCATGCGCTGTTCGAAGCTGAGTTTGAGCGCATTACGTCGCTGTTTCCAAACGAACGTCTCGGCGTGTGGACGCTCAACGAGCGCGACCTGATTGACCGTTGGATGCAACGCGATGTCGCTTACATCACGTCGGATAGTCCAGATCTGGTGATTGCTTCCCGCCTCGCTCTCTCAAAACAGCCCGCCTGACAAATCCCAGCACTACAAACCTTACTCTGTCAATTTCAGGAAGAACACCATGTCTGATCTGCCGCTGCTCGGCGCAGCCGTGCCATTGTCGTATCTCGAAAACCATCTTGACTTTATCCTGTCGGAAAACCGCGATCTGGAAATTCAGGATTTCTTTGATGTCGGCCTGTTGAAGGGTGACTGGAAAACACCGGCAAACCGTATCAAGACGCTGCTGGACGGCTATCAGGGCCGTCTCGGCATCCATGGCCCCTTCTGGGGGCTCAATATGTCGAACCCGGATGAAGACATTCGCACAGTTGTGCGTGAGCGTTATCTCAAGGGTCTGGAAGTCTGCGAATATATCGGTGCAACGCAGATGGTCGTGCACAGCCCTTATAATTTCTGGTTCAACAACAATCGCGACAATGTACCGGAAAGTGCACAGAACATCGTCGATCACGCCCATGACACACTCGCTCTGGTCGTCGAACGCGCAGAAGAAATCGGTTGCACACTGGTGATCGAAAACATCGAAGATATCGATCCCGATGCCCGTCGCATTCTGGCCGATAGCTTCCACTCAAACTCTGTTGCGGTATCTGTCGACACGGGCCACGCGCATTTTGCCTATGGCTCCATGGGCGCTCATCCGGTGGATTATTTCATCAGTCGTGCAGGAAACCGTCTTGAGCATGTACATCTTCAGGATGCAGACGGTCATGCAGATCGCCATTGGGCAATCGGTGAAGGCACGATCCGCTGGCACGCAGTCTTTGCTGCTTTGTCGAAGCTTGAGAGCAATCCGCGCCTGATGCTTGAACTGCGCGACAAGAACAAAATTCAGCAGTCAGTGCAGTATTTGATGGCGGCAGGTTTAGCCCGCTAATTGAAAAGTTTCTGCCTTCCTCTGGCTGTCATGAATGGCGATTTGGTTTGCTGCTTATGACAGCCATTTTTTGATTTGGATGAAAATATAATAAATTCAATCTATTATGAAATTTATTCTTCAAGGGACAACGCCGCAATCAAATATCTGATGCCTGATACATCAGATATTGACATATCAATCAACGTGCTCCAAGATCATCTGGTAGTTTCGGATGACAGTCAGGTGCGCCCTTGCGTGATAACGTTTCCCCATTTTCACCGATCAAGGTGAAGAGCCTCAGAGATCATGTTCATGACGATCTTCGGGAGGCGATTATTTCGGGGCGTTTGAAATCCGGTGACAGATTGAATGAGCGGCAATTGGCAGCCGATCTGGGTATCAGCACCAGCCCGCTTAAAGAGGCGTTGCGTCAGCTTGAAGGTGAGGGGCTGGTCCGCACGGAAGCGCGGCGCGGGACATTTGTGTCGTTCAATGCGCGGCAGGCCGAAGAGATGACGCTGGCGCGTGCTGCCCTTGAAAGCATCATTGCACGGCAGGCTGCAAAGCATGGCGGTGAAGACGCCTTTGTGTTTCTGCGTGCGGTTATTGAGGAAATGCGGGCAGCAGTGGAATCCGGTGATGTGGATGCGCTGATCGAACTCAATGAGAAGTTTCATGATGCCATTCATGAGGCGTCGGGATGCGAATATCTGCGGCGGCTGCAAAACGCGCAGCGCATGTATGACCATGCAGCACGGGTGACGGTGTTGTCACGTGAAGATGTGCGCAGGCAATCGTTTGGTGAACATGAAGCGATTATGCAGGCCATTACTGCAAGAAACGGCGATTTGGCCGAGCGATTGATGCGGGAGCACATCGTGAAGGCGGGGGATACACATATCGAACTGGTCTTCTGACCAGTACCTGGGAGGGTATAATGAATTTAGCGGAATACCGCCGGGTGCTGCGAGGCATCTCGGGCGTGCATGCGACTGCCTATAATGCAGATGGTGAAATCAACGCCGCGCTGACAGCGAAAATTGTCGAGCGAATCGCCAAGGCAGGTGTGCATAATATCGTCACCGGCGGCAATACGGGCGAGTTCTACAGCATGACTGTGGACGAGGTGATCCGCCTGCAGGCCATCGCGGTGAAGGCTGCGAATGGCAAGGCTGCGGTGACTGCCGCCGCTGGTCGCTCCGTGCGTGATGCAATCAAGGTTTCAAAAGCCGCTCAGGCCGAAGGGGCCGATGGCGTGATGATCCATCATCCGCTTGATCCTTTTGCTGCGCCTCATGCGCAGGTTGATTACTTCATTGAAATCGCTGAGGCGATTGATCTGCCGATCGTGGCCTATATCCGCTCCGATCTGATCCCGCTTGACGAAATGGTGCGTCTGGCAACGCATCCGAAGGTCGCGGGCGTCAAATTCGCCTCTCAGAACACCATGTTGTTTTTCGAATGTTGCCGCGCAACCAAGGGCACGGACGCGACCTGGATTTGTGGTCTGGCGGAAAGCTGGGCGCTGCCCTTCTACGCGCTTGGCGGTCGTGGCTTTACGTCCGGTCTTGTCAATGTCGCGCCGGAACGTTCGCTGGCTGTCTGGAACGCGCTTGAAGCTGGCGATTATGCCCGCGCCCGCGAGGTTGTTGAGAGCATCGCTGATTTTGAAACCATGCGAACCAAATATCGCAATGGTGCAAACGTCACAGTGGTCAAGGAAGCACTGCAAATTCAAGGTATTGCTGTCGGTGATGTTCGGCTTCCGGGCTTGCCGAAACTCGAAACGGCTGATCGCAAGATACTCGAAAAGGTCGTTGCAGGTTGGGAGACCGATGCAATTGTCTGAAAACTAGAAAACCAGCGCGTAACGCGGGAGGAAGCGGTGCGCGCTGGACAATTAAAAAATTGGAGGAGAGCATGACCAAAGGAATTTCACGCCGCACATTCATGGCGGGCGCAGGGCTTGCGACCGGTGCAGGGCTTTTATTGCCCAAGGGTGCCGCATGGGCGCAATCGGCCAAACTGCCATCGTCGCCTGTCGCCTTGAACGTGATCGACGCTGCCGGTAATCTGGCACTGACGCAGCCGATTTTCGATAACTTCGCGTCAGAACAAAAGGCGTTGGTATCGCGTTTCACTTTTAACAAAGCACCGGCACCGGAATTGCCCGGCAAGATCAAGGCGCAGCAGCGTGCCAACCGGATCGATATTGATCTGGTAATTATTGGCCCAGACGCCCTTTCAGCAGGGCTGGCTGATGATATCTGGACCGATATCATCGCTCTTCCAGATAACGGCCTGCCAAACTTGCAGGACGTCTATCTTGAACCAGCCTGGCGCATGCAGGAAATGTCGAAGGGTAAGGGCGTCGTTGTGTCTTATTACCCGTCAGGCCCATTGCTGGAATATCATCCCGACAAGGTGAAGACACCGCCAAAAACGGCGGAAGAGCTTCTCGCCTGGACCAAGGAAAACCCGAACAAGTTCATTTATGCCCGCCCGGCAAATTCCGGTCCGGGGCGTACATTCCTGATGGGGCTGCCTTATCTGCTCGGTGACAGCGACCCGAAAGATCCGGTCAAGGGCTGGGACAAGACCTGGGCCTATCTCAAGGAATTACACAAGAATATCGAATATTACCCAGCCGGAACCGGCGCTCTTATGAAAGAGCTCGGCGAAGGCACACGCTATATGACTGCGACCACAACGGGTTGGGACATCAATCCGCGCGCGCTTGGTGTGGTGCCAAAGGAGATGGCAGTCAGCAAGCTTGAAGGCTTCCATTGGGTCTGCGACGCGCATTATTTCGCCATTCCAAAAGGTGTGTCCGAAGAAAAGATCGCGGTTCTGATGGAGTTCATCAAATTCGCGCTCAAGCCGGATCAGCAGGCCTATTCCTACGATGCTGGCTACTTCTATCCGGGACCAGCGGTGAAGGATGTCACCATCGAGATGGCGCCGAAGGAAAGTCAGGATGTGATTGCCGAATTCGGTCGTCCTGAATACGCCGACTGGATTGCGAATAATCCGATTGAGTTGCCGCTTGAGCCTGAAGCGCTCGTTGCAGCCTTCCGTCGCTGGGACGAAGACGTCGCTGCCAGCTGAGGCTTCTCGAAAGCGTCAATGGCGGATCCTATCGGTCCGCCATTAGCCGCCTAAGATTACACCACTCAATTTACGGTGCTTGCGTCAATGTCCTTTCAAGAACTTCGGCTCGACCGAATGAGCCGCTCATTTGGAACTTTTAACGCGCTGCGGGAGATTAACCTCACGATCGGCAAAGGCGAGTTCATCGCTCTTCTCGGTCCGTCAGGCTGCGGAAAGTCCACGGCTCTCAATTGCATCGCAGGTCTTTTGGGCACGACTGGCGGGGGCATCTATATCGATGACAAGCGCGTGGATCAGTTGAAGCCCGAGGATCGCGGCTTTGGCATGGTGTTCCAGAACTACGCCCTCTTTCCCCATATGAATGTCCTGCAAAATGTCGGCTTTGGCCTGAAAATGCGCGGACTTGCCAAAAGCGAGGTCGAGAAACGGTCACGTGCAGCACTTGCACTGGTGCGTTTGCAGGGACAGGAAGAAAAGCTTCCCGGCCAGTTGTCAGGCGGACAGCAGCAACGTGTTGCCATAGCGCGTGCTATCGTTATCGAGCCGCCACTGGTGCTGATGGATGAACCGCTTTCAAATCTCGACGCAAAGTTGCGACTGGAAATGCGCGCTGAAATCCGCCGCATTCATAACCAGTTGGGTTCAACCACCATCTATGTCACCCATGATCAGGATGAGGCTTTGTCGCTGGCAGACCGCATTGTGGTGCTGCGCGATGGTGAAATCCGGCAGGTTGGCACACCGCACGAGCTTTACGAGCAACCGCGTTATCTCGATGTTGCCGCCTTCATGGGCTTCCGTAATGCGCTGCATGGCAAGGTGGTGCGCGTTGAAGATGGTCGGGCCACAATCGCCGTTGCGGGCACGGAACTGACTGGGCGCGCAATGGATCCGCTTACACCTGGCAGCAATGCGGTTCTGATGGCACGTGGCGACGATGTGATTTCCGGCGAAAAAGGTCGCAATACGATTGAGGCGACCGTCGAGACGATTGAATATCGCGGGCGCGAATATGTCGGCATAGCCCGCACCGAAACCGGTATGGAAATGGTCTTTCATGGCCCGCAGGAGGTTGGACCCGGGGCAATTATCACGCTTGGCATCGATGCGAGCCACGCACTGGTCTTTGCGGGCGAGGCTTAAGCCATGGCGGAAGAACGTTTTTCCGATGCAACGCTCAAACCCGGTTTGCGTCAGCGGCTTGCCAATCGTGGTTTCGACGGTGTCACGCTGCTGATCCTGCCTGCACTGCTTTTTGTGATCGGTGTTTTCATCTATCCATTTCTCTACGGTCTGGTGCTGTCGTTTAATCCGCTTGATGGTGGTGGAGCGCTGGCCAATTACCGCAAGTTCTTCTCCGATCCTTATCTTTACAAGACCATCGGCGCGACACTCTGGCTGGCGATTCCGGTGACACTGATCAGTGTTCTGTTTGCAGTCCCGATTGCCATGCGTGTGCGGTTGATGCGCAAGCAGCGCCTTCTGACGACGATCCTCGTGCTGCCCGTGACATTGGGTACAGTGTTGATTGCCGAAGGGCTTTTGAATTATCTGGGACCACAGGGTTGGTTCAGCCGCAGTCTGATCGCTATCGGCTTTATCGAGAATCCGCTCAAACTCACCAACAACTATTGGGGCGTGTTCGCCTCGTTAGTGATTACGGTTTTCCCTTTTACGTTCCTGCTGACACTGTCCTACATAACCGGGATTGATCCCGCACTTGAGCGGGCGGCTGCAACGCACGGAGCAAACAGCTGGCAACGCTTCCGCCATGTCATGCTGCCGCTTCTGGTGCCGGGGCTGGTGGTGGCTGCGTGTCTCACCTTCGTGCAGGCCTTCGCCGTGTTTCCTTCCGCTGTGCTGTTGGGTGCACCGTCGGGACCGACACGCGTAATTTCCATTGCCGCAGCACAAGCTGCCTTTGAACAATATGACGACTCCATGGCCTCCTCCATCGCCATGATCATGGCGGCGGTGCAGTTGCTTGTCGTTGGTGCATTGCTCGGGGTGCGTTCACTCTTTTATCGCGGTTCGACCGCTGGCGGGAAAGGATAGACCATGATCCGCGATACATCTGTCCTTTCAAAGCTCTGGATCACCGTTGTCTGGCTTGTGACGGGCTTCTTCGTCCTCAATGTCCTGGCGGTTATCACTGCTGTCGTGGTTTCAAGCTTCGGTACGCGCTGGCTTGGCACCTGGTTTCCGGACGGTTTCACGACGCGCTGGTATGCAGCCGCCTGGGCAGAGTTCCAGCTCGATCAGGTGTTGCTGGTGACATTTCAGGTCGTCTTTGCAGTGGTTATTCTGTCCGGATTTCTGGGCGTGACGGCTGCTTATGCAATGGCGCGGCGTGATTTTCCCGGCAAGAAGTTCGTGCTGCTGATCTTTCTGCTGCCACTGCTTGTGCCGCCAATCACCTTCGGTATCCCGCTTGCAACTGTGCTTTACAAGTTTGGTGTCGGTGGCACTTTCTGGGGCGTGGTTCTCGCCAATCTGGTGCCGACCGTCCCTTTCGTCATTCTGGTGATGGTGCCGTTCATCGAACAGATTGATCCCAAGGTGGAAGCGGCGGCACGGGTCTTTGGCGCAGGCACATTCAAACTGTTCCTGCATGTGCTTTTGCCGATGCTGACACCGGGTATTCTGGCGGCCATGCTGCTGGTTTTGGTGCGCACAGTTGCCATGTTTGAGCTGACCTTCCTGACGGCTGGGCCAACATCACAGACATTGGTCGTGGCGCTTTATTATTCGGTCTTTGCTGCAGGGGTGCGTTCGGTTCAATCCATCGACGCAATGGCAGTAATCTACATGGTTACATCACTGGTCTGGCTGTTGCTGGCGCTGCGCTTCGTTAATCCGACGCAGATCGTAGCACGCAACCGTCAACCTTCTGCCCATTGATGCGGCCAACATTTCTCGGAGTGCATGATGAAAATTACGGCCATCGAAACGGTGCAGCTTCCGCACCTCAACAACATTCTTTGGGTGCGTGTCCACACAGATGAAGGGATCGTTGGGCTGGGCGAGACTTTCCGCGGGGCCAATGCGGTCGCAGCCTATATTCATAGTGATATAGCGCCGCAACTGGTGGGGAAAAACCCGCTGGAAATCGATCGCATTTCCAAGCTTCTGCTCGAACCCTATGTGGGTTTCCGCTCATCGGGCGTTGAAATTCGTGCGGCCTCCGCAATTGATATCGCGCTGTGGGATATCTTTGGCAAACTGACCAATCAGCCGATCCATCAGTTGCTGGGTGGCCTTTCGCGTCCGTCGATCCGTACCTATAATACCTGCGCCGGTTATACCTATAACAAGAGCGGCGCGCGTCGTTATATCGGTGATCAGGATGATGCGAAGGAAGGTCCGTATGAGGATCAGCTGGCATTTCATCGTGATGCTGGGGCCTTGGCTGAAAGTCTTCTGTCGGAAGGCATTACGGCGATGAAAATCTGGCCCTTCGATCCCTATGCTGTGGCCAATGGCGGTAATTTCATTCACGCCACCGATCTCGACAAGGCGCTGGTTCCGTTCCGTCAGATCCGCGATGCGGTTGGCGATAAAATGGAAATCATGGTCGAGTTTCATTCCATGTGGGATTTGACCTCGGCGCTTGCTATCGCCCGCGAACTAAAGGCCTTTCGACCATTCTGGTCGGAAGATCCGATCAAGATGATGAACCCGCAATCGCTTGCCGTCTATGCGCAACAGTCTGGCATTCCTGTCTGTGCGAGCGAAACCATGGCAACGCGCGCGCAGTTTCTTGAAGTGCTGCGCACCGATGCTACCGATTATGTCATGCTCGACATTTCGTGGTGTGGCGGGCTTTCGGAAGCGAAGAAAATCGCCACTATGGCCGAAGCCTTTCAGCGGCCTATAGCGCCACATGACTGCACCGGCCCCGTGGTTTTTGCGGCCTCAATTCATCTGTCCTTAAATGCACCCAACGCGATTTTTCAGGAATCGGTGCGGGCCTATTACACCTCGTGGTATCGCGATCTGGTGACAGTGATGCCGCGGATTGAAAAGGGCGTAATCTATCCGTTCGAAGGCGCCGGGCTGGGGCTTGAATTGTCGGACTTCGTTCTCGACCATCCCGATGTGATCCGTCACAGCACGAAAGCCGCATGATGGGACCGTTTCGCTGTATAGCCGATTTACGCGGACAACTGATGGAGAGCCCAGTCTGGGATGAACGCCGGGGAACGCTGTTCGCGTGTGATATCAACGGACGCAAAGTCTACGAGATTGATCTGGATAAGGGACCGTTGCGCGAATGGACTTTTGAAGCAGAGGTTCCGTGCCTTGGGCTTGCTGAAAGCGGCAAACTGATCATTTCTCTTGCGCGTCACATCATCTTGTTTGACCCTGAAACCGAAGCGCGCCAGACGATCTGGGACGGTTATGATGAGCCTGAAACATCGCGTCTTAATGACGGCAAAGTTGGGCCGGATGGCGCGTTCTGGGTTGGCAGCATGGATGCACGTCCGCAACGCGAACCGATCTCAAAACTCTATCGCTTGAAAGCTGATGGCAAAGCCGAACTCAAGGCTGAAGGCTTTGAGATTTCCAATGGATTGGCCTGGACTGCGGACGGATCGACCATGTTTCACACGGATTCTCGTGGGCCTTGGATCGACCGATATGATTTTGATGTCACGACCGGCTCGATCAACAATCGCAAGCGCATTCGCGATCTTGATGAGGAAACAGGTCGGCCCGACGGCGGGGCCTGTGACGCAGAAGGAACCTATTGGAGCGCCGGGGTCTCGGCGGGCGTATTAAACCGCTTTGATCGTGACGGCACATTGCTTGATTGTGTTCCAGCTCCCGTTCCTGCGCCGACAATGCCATGCTTTTGCGGCCCTGATCTTACGCTTATTGCAATTACTTCGCATAGATTGGGCGCTCCCGATGCGCCGCAATCGGGTGGAGTGCATCTGGCAAAGGCATATGTAGCAGGCGCAAAAGTCGCCAGAATGAAGGGAGTTTGATCCGATGAAAAAACTTCTCCTGACCGGCGCATCCGGCAATCTGGGCCGTATGCTGACACCACGGCTGGCGCAAGCGGGTTATCGCTTGCGGCTTTCCGACATCGCGCCGTTTCCCGATGAATTGCCTGAAGGGGCAGAGTTTATTCAGGCTGATCTTACTGACGCGACAGCAATCGCTGATCTGGTGCGTGGAACCGACGCGATCCTGCACTTTGGCGGCATCAGTGTTGAGCAGCCCTATGATCTGGTTGCGACAGCCAATCTGATCGGTGTGACGCATATTTTCGAGGCGGCGAGAGCGGAAAAGCAGCGGGTTATTTTCGCAAGTTCCAATCACACGATCGGTTTTTATACTCGTGACGAGACGTTGAGCACGGATGAGCCATATAAGCCGGATGGCTATTACGGGCTTTCCAAAGCCTATGGCGAATTGCTTGGGCGCATGATGTTCGACAAGCACGGGATTGAAAGCGTGCATCTGCGTATCGGCTCTTGTGTGCCAGAGCCGACAGAGGCACGACATCTCTCGACGTGGCTCTCCCATGACGATCTGGTGCGGCTTTTGATTGCAGCGGTTGAAGCACCCAAAACCGATGTTGCGGTCGTCTGGGGTGTTTCCGCCAATGCTTCGCGCTGGTGGGCAAAGGACGATGCAGCGCTGATCGGTTATGTGCCGCAGGACGATGCCGCCCGCTTTGGCGATCTGGCTGAAACCGGTGATCCCATATCGAGTAGGTTTCAAGGCGGCACATTTACCGCCCATGATTACTCGCGTGAGGATTGAGCGAGTGGTGCTTGAACTCGACGCCCATAATTATCGCTTGCGGATCGACCCGCACCATGGCGCAACGTTGTTGTCTGCGCAGTGGCGTCATCCTGACGGTGAATGGGTCGATCTGCTCGAGCCATTGACCACACCGCAAACTGGTTTGAAGGCCGGATGCTTCGTGATGGCACCTTTTGCCAACCGCATTGATGGCGGACGTTTCACCTTTGACGGTGCGATTGTTCAATTACCTATCAACGCGCCGGATGAAGGGATGGCCATTCACGGTTTTTCACGGATGCACAGTGCACAGGTCCTGTCGTCAACCAAAGACCGTGCGGTTCTGGTGGATGAAGTTGCAGGTGAGAATCACCCCTACACTTATCGACTTGAGCAGGAACTATGCATTTTGCCTGAAGGCTTTCGCATATCTCTTAGCATCCGCAACAATGGTCCGTCGCGGTTGCCGTTCGGTATTGGCCTGCATCCTTGGTTCACCAAGACGGCGAAAGCCACGCTTGAGTTTTTCTCAATGGGTGCGCCGAGACTTGATGCGCGTGGCTTGCCGGAAGGTCGTGCTGTGCCTGTAGACAGTTTCACGCCGGGCGAGCCCACGCCGTTATCTCGATTGCTCTTGGTGAATTGCTGTTTTACGGGCTGGGAAAGCCGGACCGCATTCATTCGCTGGCCTGAGACAAGGACGGGTTTGAAGCTCAAAGGTGAGGGTGCTTTGCGCCATCTCCATGTGTTCAATCCGCAAGATCGCGCTGTCTTTTGCGCAGAGCCGGTCAGCCATCTGCCGGATGCCATCAATCGGCCATCGCTCGGCGTGGATGCCGCCATGACAATCTTAAGTCCCGGAGAAACGCTCTCCGGTGGGGCTTTTTTCTCAGCATGCGCTCTTGCACCAGCGGGTGCAGGGCAGTTTTCGGGAAGGCATTGAAATGACAAGAAAAGCCTATGAAGATCTGCGTTCGGCCCGCTGGATGCTGCCAGATGACCAGCGCTCATCAGGGCATCGCTCCAGAACCATGCAGATGGGCTATGATCCGGTGGATTGGGAGGGCAAGCCAATCATCGCGATCATCAATACCTGGTCGGATGCACAACCTTGTCATGCGCATTTCAAGGACCGTGTCGAGTGGGTGAAGCGCGGCATTCTGCAAGCGGGAGGTTTTCCTCTTGAGCTTCCGGCACTCTCATTGTCGGAAAGCTATGTCAAACCAACGACCATGCTTTACCGCAACATGCTTGCGATGGAGACGGAAGAGCTTTTACGCTCGCATCCTATAGATGGTGCGGTGCTGATGGGCGGTTGCGACAAAACCACACCGGCGCTCATCATGGGTGCGACCAGTGCGGGCTATCCGTTTATCTATCTGCCAGCTGGTCCAATGCTGCGTGGCAATTACGCTGGCAAGACACTCGGATCAGGCACAGACATGTTCAAGTTTTGGGACGAGCGCCGTGCAGGCACTATCGGCAAGGAAGAATGGCAGGGTATAGAGGGCGGCATTGCGCGTAGTTATGGCCATTGCATGACCATGGGTACGGCGTCCACCATGACGGTAATCGCCGAGGCGATGGGGCTGACATTACCCGGAGCATCCTCCATTCCTGCTCCTGATGCCAATCACCAGCGTATGTCAACCCAATGTGGTCGCCGCATCGTCGAGATGGTCTGGGAAGACCTGACACCCGATCAGATCATCACGCCCGCAGCTGTCAAGAATTCCGTCATTGTCGCGATGGCAACCGGCTGCTCGACCAATGCGATCATTCACCTGATTGCCATGGCGCGCCGCGCTGGTGTGCCGCTGGAGCTTGATGATCTGGATCGGATCGGGCGTACAACACCGGTCATTGCCAATATCCGGCCATCAGGATCGACCTATCTGATGGAGGATTTCTACTACGCTGGTGGTATCCTTGCACTGATGAAACAACTCGGTGACAAGCTTGATCCCTCCGCCATCAATGTCACCGGAAAACCGCTGACGGAAGGGCTGGAAAAAGCGCAGGTGTTCAACGAAGACGTTATTCGCCCTCTGTCCAACCCCGTGTATCATGAAGGCTCGCTTGCCGTATTGAAGGGTAATCTCTGCCCGGACGGCGCTGTGATCAAGCCTGCTGCCTGCGATCCGAAATTTCATCGCCATACGGGTCCTGCGCTTGTCGCAGATAGCTATCCGGAACTTAAAAAGATTATCGACGATCCCGATTATGCTTTGACGCCGGAAACTGTACTTGTGTTGCGTAATGCAGGCCCGCAAGGCGGCCCTGGGATGCCTGAATGGGGCATGATCCCGATGCCGAAAGCGCTGCTGAAACTCGGCCTGCGGGATATGGTGCGGATTTCAGATGCGCGTATGTCGGGCACGAGTTTTGGTGCCTGTGTTCTTCATGTGGCACCGGAATCCTTCGTCGGCGGGCCGCTGGCTTTGCTCAAAACCGGTGATATGGTTGAACTCGATATTCCGGCCCGCAGCCTCAATATGCTGGTTTCCGAAGATGAATTGGCGGTTCGTCGCGCAGCATGGCAGACGCCTGAGCCAAAATATGAGCGCGGCTATGGCTTCGTCTTTTCCAAGCATGTCGAGCAAGCCGACAAAGGCTGCGACTTTGATTTCCTGAAAACCGATTTTGGTCGTCCGGTTGACGAGCCGGTCATTTATTAAGAGGCACGAAGATGTCAGACTATATCCTCCCCGAAGAAACCCGTGCGAAACTGAAAAAGGTTTCTACAGCCTCTGTTGCCACAGCACTTTACAAGCGCGGCTTGCGTAATCAGTTCATTCAGGGTTCGTTTCAGGTGGCGCGCAAGCCGGAAAACATGGTGGGTCAGGCTTTCACGTTGCGCTATATCCCTGCGCGCGAAGACCGCAATCCCATCACAGTTTTCCGCAATCCCGATCACAAACAGCGCGTCGCAATTGAAACCTGTCCAGCGGGCTGGGTGCTGGTTATGGATGCGCGCAAGGATGCTCGCGCGGCGACGGCCGGTTCCATTCTGGTAACACGGCTGGCCTTACGCGGTGCGGCGGGTATTGTTTCAGACGGCGGCTTCCGTGATGTTACGGGCATTGGTGAACTGGAAATGCCTGCTTATTGCGCCAAGGCATCGGCACCGACAAACCTCACCTTGCATGAAGCAGTTGATATCAACGTACCGATTTCCTGCGGAGATGCAGCAGTGTTTCCCGGCGACGTGCTTGTGGGTGATCCCGATGGTGTGATGGTGATCCCGGCACATCTTTGCGAAGAAATCGCCGATGAATGCGTTGGAATGGAAGTCTTTGAGGACTTTGTTCTCGAAGAAGTCAAAAATGGCGCTGGAATTATCGGGCTCTACCCTTGCACGAAGGATGAGTGGGCAACCAAATTTGAGGGCTGGAAACGCGAGAATAAACGCTAATTCTGGAGTGCATAAAAAAACACCGCCTTATTGAGGCGGTGTTCCATTGTCGCGCAAGACTTCACCGGCGAGATACAGCGAGCCGCCGATAAGAATACGCGGCGGCGCTTCATCGTGTGGCCAGCTATCGCGCAGGATTTTTAGCGCATTGGCAACCGAATGGACAGGTTCCGCCGAAAGCCCTGCCTTCTGTGCGCTGATCGCCAGTTCATTGTTGGGGATTCCAGCATCACTTGAAGGGATCGGCACCGTAAAGACGTGGCGTGCCATCCCTGCGAAGGCTTCAAAATAACCGACAGGGTCCTTCGTGTTGATCATGCCGGTAATCAGGAACAGAGGACGCGTGGAACGTTCCTCAAGATCGCCAAGGGCTTCCGCGATGACCGCGCCTGCACCCGGATTATGACCACCATCGAGCCAGATTTCCGATGCAGCCGGTGCGAGATCGGTCAATTCACCATGGGTGAGGCGTTGCATGCGTGCGGGCCAATCCACCACCATCAGCGCCTTCTCGGCGGCTTTGTCGGTAATGGTGAAACCGGCCATCTGCACGGCTTCAATTGCTGCAGCCGCATTGGCAATCTGGTGGCGACCCGGCAGGCGTGGCAATGGAAGGTCGATCAATCCATCCTCGTTCTGGAAGACCATGCGACCATGTTCTTCGAATGCGAGGAAATCCTGCCCGTAGATCGACAAAGGGCAATCCAGACGATCAGCCGTTGAAATCAGAACTTCGCGTGCTGCATCGAAAGGCTGGAACCCGATGACCACGGGGCAGTCTTTCTTGATAATGCCTGCCTTTTCGGCAGCAATCAGCTCAACCCGGTCGCCGAGAAATGCCTGATGGTCGATGGAAATCGGCATGATCAGCGATACGGCGGGCTCTGGTATGACATTTGTCGCATCAAAACGACCGCCAAGGCCTACTTCCATGATCACAACATCGGCCGGATGCTCCGCAAACAGGACAAAAGCAACGGCGGTGAGGATCTCGAAAACGGTGATGTATTGACCGCCATTTGCTGCTTCTACACGCTCGATGGCTTCAGCCAGAACGTCGTCGGAAACGAATTTGCCGCCGGACTTTGAGGCCAGACGGTAGCGCTCATGCCAGTTGACCAGATGCGGAGAGGTGTGGACATGCACGCCAAAGCCGCTCGCTTCCAGAAGCGCGCGGCAGAAGGCGGTTGCCGATCCCTTACCATTGGTACCGGCAATATGGATCACCGGCGGTAGGTTCAGATGCGGATTGCCGAGCTTTTCCAGAAGACCGCGAATGCGGTCCAGTGAAAGATCGAAGCCTTTTGGATGCAATTGCATCAGCCGTTCAATAACGGCATCCGCTTTTCCTGTCACGATTAAGCCGCCTTGCTGTCAGCTTCCGGCTTCTTTGGTGTCGGAGCCGTTACAGGTGTGTCGGTATTGGCTGGCTGCCTGGTCATGATTTTCAACAGACTTGCAATGGTCGATTTCAGCTCAAGACGCGAAATGACCATATCGACCATGCCATGTTCCATCAGATATTCAGCGCTCTGGAAGCCCTCGGGGAGCTTTTCGCGAATGGTCTGCTCGATCACGCGTGGACCGGCAAAGCCAATCAATGCGCCGGGTTCTGCAATGTGGATATCGCCCAGCATAGCGTATGAAGCGGTGACACCACCGGTGGTCGGGTTGGTGAGAACAACGATATAAGGCAAGCCTGCTTCCTTGAGCATTTCCACGGCAACGGTCGTGCGTGGAAGCTGCATGAGCGACAGAATGCCTTCCTGCATGCGCGCACCACCCGATGCTGCGAACAGAACCAGCGGACGCTTTAGTTCAATGGCTTTCTGGAAGCCCTGAATGATCGCTTCACCGGCACCCATGCCGAGCGAGCCACCCATGAAGCCGAAATCCTGAACGGTTGCTACAATCGGCAAGCCTTCAATCGTTCCAAGACCATTGATGATCGCGTCTTCCATGCCGGTACGCGAACGATAGTCCTTGAGACGATCGATATATTTCTTCTCGTCGCGGAATTTCAGCGGGTCGACAGGAACTTTTGGGCTTTCCAGAGTAGTGTATTCGCCATTGTCGAAGAAGAAACGCAGACGGTCCTTGCCCTTGATGCGCATATGATGGCCTGAGCCGGGGATCACAAACTGATTGCTCTCAAGGTCCTTGTGAAACACCATTTCGCCGGTCGATGGATCCTTGATCCAAAGATTTTCCGGCATCTCGCGACGTCCGAGCATCGAATTGATCTTTGGACGAACGTAGTTGGTGATCCAATTCATGACGTTTGGTTCCGTTTCTTGTTCTTCAAAACTAACTAGCGCTTAAATGGACGATTTATTGGGCAGCTTCAAGGCGTGTTGCACGAACACTTGCTGCCAATGCACTGACAAGTTTGGTAACAGCAGCGACAGGATCGCCGCTAACCTTGCCATTTTCGTCGAGTTCTGCCGCAACCGCATTGACGATTGCAGTGCCGACAACAACGCCGTCAGCAGCTTCAGCAATGGCTGCAGCCTGTTCAGGCGTCTTCACACCAAAGCCGACGCAGATCGGCAGTTGGGTGCTCTTCTTGATGTGGCGCACGGCGTTGGCTACGCGTGTTGTATCGGCAATCGCCGAACCGGTGATGCCGTTCATCGAGACGTAATAGACGAAGCCCGACGAATTATGCAGCACCTTTGGCAGGCGCTTGTCGTCCGTGGTTGGCGTCGTCAGTCGGATGAAATTGAGGCCTGCTTGCGTTGCCGGAATGCAGAGTTCCTTGTCCATTTCAGACGGTAGATCGACAATGATGAAGCCATCAATGCCGGATGTTTTTGCATCAGCAAGGAAGCGTTCAACGCCATAAATATAGATCGGATTGTAATAGCCCATCAGGACGATTGGCGTCGTGTTGTCATCCTTGCGGAAGTCAGCGGCCAGTTGCAGCGTTTTCTTCAATGTCTGCCCGGCATCGAGCGAGCGCAGGCCAGCCGCCTGAATGGCCGGACCATCTGCCATCGGATCGGAGAAGGGCATGCCAAGTTCGATCACATCGGAGCCAGCCTTGGGTAGCGCCTTCATCACATTGAGCGATGTTGCGTAATCCGGATCGCCGCCCATGAAATAGGTAACCAGCGCCGGACGTCCTTCGGACTTGAGCGATGCAAATTTGGTGTCGATGCGTGTGGTCATACCGTGCCCCGTGGCAAAATGCGCGTAAGATAATCGGCGGTGGACTGCCCGGACATAACCGTTTCCATCCATGCACGCCGTTCAAAGTCGATGATTCCCAGTTCCCAGACACAGGCCATCAGTAATGGCTGTGCAGGCTCGAATTCAACTTCTTCGTTGAGTTCGGATTGCCAGAGAATCTGGGTTGCGATGCCGCCTTCCAGCCACCAGTGCAGGAGCAGCCAAAGGCTTTCCTCGCCCTGATGCAGAATGGCAAAGCCCGCGCCAAGATGTGGCGTGTGCTCAAGCTTGTCTGCAACGGCTGCAATCTGCCGTCGTGCGATGCCGACTGCTGCTTCTGCAAGCGGATTGGAAGGGTCGGCTTCAATAATGTTGAGCTTGATCGTTGCCGGGCCGCACTCCGTCAGTCCGTCGAACCATGCGGCACGCGGTCTGTAGGAGTTGGTGTCGGCGACGATCAAGCTCATGGAGTCCTCACATGTCCATGCCGAGCAACTGCCCGACCGTATGGACATCCTTGTCGCCACGGCCTGACAGGTTGACGATCATAACCTGATCCTTACCCATGGATGGTGCCATTTTCACAGCTTGTGCGATGGCGTGTGCGGATTCCAATGCTGGAATAATGCCTTCAACGCGAGTGCAGAGCTGGAAAGCTTCGAGCGCTTCATCATCGAGGATTGGCACATATTCAACACGGCCGCTGTCTTTGAGCCATGAATGCTCAGGGCCGACGCCCGGATAATCGAGACCTGCGGAAACCGAATGGCCTTCAAGAATCTGACCATCTTCGTTCTGCAGCAGATAGGTACGGTTGCCATGCAGAACGCCCGGGCTACCAGCACTCATCGAGGCGCAATGCTCAACGCCGTCAAGACCACGACCACCTGCTTCAACGCCGACAATCCTGACCGATGAATCGTCAAGGAACGGATGAAACAGGCCGATTGCGTTCGAGCCACCGCCGACAGCTGCCACGATCACATCCGGCAGACGGCCTTCCTGTTCAAGAATCTGCTTGCGCGCCTCAATGCCGATAACCGACTGGAAGTCGCGAACGAGTTCTGGATAAGGAGCAGGACCGGCTGCGGTGCCGATCAGGTAATATGTGTCGTCAACATTGGTGACCCAATCACGAAGCGCTTCGTTCATGGCGTCTTTCAGCGTGCCATTTCCAGCCGTCACCGGCTTTACTTCAGCACCCAGCAACTTCATGCGGAAAACGTTTGGCTTCTGACGTTCAACGTCGGTCGCGCCCATGTAGACAACGCAAGGCAGGCCGAAGCGCGCAGCAACCGTTGCAGATGCAACACCGTGCTGGCCAGCGCCAGTTTCCGCGATGATGCGGGTCTTGCCCATGCGTTTGGCAAGAAGGATCTGGCCGAGGCAATTGTTGATCTTGTGGCTACCGGTATGGTTCAGGTCTTCGCGCTTGAAGTAAATCTTTGCGCCACCCAGATGCTTGGTCAGGCCTTCCGCAAAATAAAGCTTGGAAGGGCGACCGGCATAATAAGTCGACAGATTGGAAAGCTCGGCCTGAAATTCAGGATCGGTCTTTGCCGTTTCATAGGCTTCCTGCAATTCAAGGATCAGCGGCATCAGCGTTTCGGCGACGAAGCGTCCGCCAAAAATGCCGAACATGCCTTCTTCATCCGGGCCTGTCTTATAGGAATTGGGTTCAACCGGCTTATTCAACGCTTGCCACTCCGTCATGTTCAGGCGTGCTTCGCAGATGGTCTTTCATCCGCAGTCGCAACGGCCTGGAAAAATTCTTCAATCAGACGCACATCCTTTTCGCCGGGTGTGCGCTCTACTCCGGACGATACATCGATACCCGGCGCGCGTGTCTTTTGCAGCGCCTCGGCAATGTTGCCCGCGTTCAGTCCACCGGAAAGCATGTAATCGACACTTTCGTCAAGCGCGTCGAGCAATGCCCAGTCAAAGGATACACCATTGCCGCCCGGAAGGTCTGCGCCTTTCGGTGGCTTGGCATCAAAAAGAAAGCGATCGGCAATGCCCTTGTAAGGTGCGATCGCATCAAGATCGTGAGCTTCCCGCACCGCAAATGCCTTGATGACCGGCAGGCTGTAACGCTTTTTCACGTCCGCAACACGTTGCGGCGTTTCATGGCCGTGCAGTTGCAACATGTCAGGCTCAAGCTCGCGCACGATTTCATCAAGCGTGGCATCGTCAGCGTCGACCGTCACCGCGACAACTTTGGCGCGGTTTCGGGCTGCTTCGCGCAATCGGCCCGCAGCGGCAGGCGTGAGATGGCGCGGGCTTTTTGGAAAGAAGATAAAGCCAATATGGGTCGCCCCGCCAATGAGCGCAGCCTCGACTGCTTCAGGCGTTTTAAGACCGCATATTTTTATATCAAAAACCATGGCGTTTCCGTCGCACATATTGCTGCACGACTCAAGTTAATCCGGGAACTGCGCAAAAACAAAGAAATAGAACGGCGCCCCTTATTCAACCCAAACTGGAACCGTCCTCATAGCCCTTAGCGATCAGATAATCATACGCTTCCATGACCTCAAGGGGAACTGCTTGTGCAATCTGGAAGCCCTGCGCCGGATATTCGAGAATACGCCGGATATCGCCGGTCATTTCACGCATGAGCATTTCGAAACTATGGCCCGGTGTCGGCTGATCTTCGAAGGATGTCGGCGGGGCTGTAACGAAAGCCTTGGCTTCGGGCCATTGCCGATCAACAGTCGCGCGAACCCGACGCTGGGTTTGTGGCTTGGTCACGAAAATCGGACTGATAGCACCCGGCACCATTTTCTCACGCGAGAACAAGATGTTTTCGCCAATATTGGTGGCCTTTGGCTCAATGATGATTGCTTCTCTCGGGACACCTTCGGCAATCGCAATTTCTGCAAATGCTTCCGCTTCGGAGTTTTTATATAGGCCTTTGGTCCAGTTGCCGCTGTGGCCTGTAAACATGAGCCAGGTGGCAAGGCCTTGCATATAAAGCTCTGAGGCGTGTTTTGCGACGCGCGTATCGTAGCTACCCAATCCGATAATGACATCGGCGGTCTGAAGTTCATCATAGATGCAATGGTAATCCCATAGCATACGCGCTGCGGCCAGTATTTCGGCCGATACTGCAATTTGAATGTCTGATGTCATGTAAAGTCGATAGCCTGTAATGCGCTGCCATTGCGCTTTAGCCATGCTTTGCAGCGCTCGGTGTCGGGGCAAAGATCAAGGCAGAGTTTCCAGAATTTCGGCCCATGGTTCATCTCGATCAGATGCGCCACTTCATGAGCGACGAGATAGTTGATGACGGGCGGCGGGGCCATGCCGATGCGCCATGAAAACGAAAGCACGCCTTCCGAGGTACATGACCCCCAGCGGCTTTTGGTATCCTTGAATCGGATCGCTTTGGCTTTACGGCCCACGGTTGTTGTGTGACGAGCAACCAGTTGTTCGATGTCGCGCTTGACTTCACGCTTGAGGTAATCGGCGACGCGCCGCGCAAGATGCGTAGGGTCGCCATGAACGAGCAGAATATTGCCTTCCAGCAAATCTACCGTGCCGCGTCCCGGCTGATGAGTGATGAGATGCGGAACGCCACGAATGGGGATTTTGACGCCTGCGCGGATGCCTGCCTGATCTGGCAGTTTCGCAATGCGACTTTCGATCCAGCCCTCATGGCGGATCAGAAAGCTCTGAATCTCACGATCCGGCAGACCGGGTGGAATGGTGACACGCAGACCTTTGCCGCCAGTCTCAATGCGCAGGGTCAAACGTTTGGCGCGCGGGTTTTCCAGCACGCGCAAAGGCAATTCACGTCCCGCGACCGCATGAATGCGTTCGTTTCTGACTATCGCCGACTTTTTAGCCTTCGATGAACGAAATAAGGAAAAGCCCATCACTTAAGAATAAGTGATTCGCAGAAAAAGCCAGAAAATTTTCTATTTTTTAGCAAAACGACGCGGACAAAGCCCGCGTCGTAGTCATGTATAGACAACGATTTTAGAAAGGTCAGATGCGTAGTTTCAACACTTTAGGGTGCCCGCTATGCGTCCCAAGGGGCGCATAGCGCTCCAAAGGTCAAATGTCTGTGACTTCGTTGCTGTCGTTCTTTTTGCGTGTCGCTGGCGTCCGTTTTCCGGAGGCTTTGCGTTCAGCCATGAAACGGTCGAACTCTTCCTTGTCGCGAGCACGGCGCAGTTCTGCCGCATAGGCTTCAAAATCAGCGCGCGCTTCTTCCAGCTTGCGGCGTTCTTCTGCCAGGCGGTCGAGTTCTTCGCGACGCCAGTCGTCAAAAGCTGCATTGCCGGTTGTGCCGCCAAAGCCGAAGCTTTCGCTCTTGCCGCAGTTGCGGAACGAGCCAAACATCGAGTCGGTCTTTTCATTCACACTGCGTTTGAAATCACCGAGACGGTCGCCCCAGATGATATAGGCGAGCATGGCGAGACCAAGCGGCCAGAAGAAAATGAAACCCAGCACCATCAGCGCGATTGTCGCTGGCGTCCATGCGGGGCGGATCAATGCGGAATTGGTCATGGTTATCTCCGTCAACTCTGAGCCGGTTGTTAATCTCTCGGCTTGATTTTGAGGTGGTGAACCAATTGCGTTATTTCAAGAATATCCTTGGTCTAATCCCGCATAACGGGAGCTAACCAATGTGATTATCTCGAAATTTTTTTGCGTAAATGTTCGAGGACAGCCACGCCAAGTCCCGCCAAAAGCGCCCAGAAGGCTGAACCGACGCCGAAAAAAGCGATGCCTGAGGCTGTCACAGCAAAAGTTATGACCGCTGCAAGCCGTTCTTCTTCATGTTTGAGGGCGAGCGACATGGCGTTGATGAACGGGCCTGTCAGGGCAAGGCCCGCCACCAGCGCAATGAGTGTTGTGGGCAGCACAGCGAAGATCGCGACAAGCGAAGCGCCAAACAGAGCGAAGACGACATAGATTGCTGCATAGACGGGACCGGTCAGCCAGCGCTTCGCATGATCGGGATGGGCATCCGGGCCGGTGCACAGAGCTGCAGAAATGGCAGCAAGATTGCTGGTGCCTGCGCCAAAAGGCGCTGAGAGCAGGGAGAAAAGACCTGTCACCTGCAAGGAGGCGCTGGTCGGAGGCTCATAGCCCGAAGCGCGCAACACTGCAAAGCCCGGCAGGTTCTGCGATGCCATGGTGACGATATAGAGTGGAAGCGCCAAGGCAATAATCGCGCCCATGTGAAATTCGGGCCAGATCAGTGTCAGCGTCGAAATTTCGGGCGCAGGCAATTGTGGTGCGCGACCTGACAAGAGCGCGTAAGTCATGCCGATTACCAGCACGGCGATAACGGCGAGAGACGGGTTAAACAGGCGGATCACGAAAAACAGAGCCACCAAGGGCAGCACGAAAGCCGGGTCAAGTGAGACGGTCTTTGCCGCTGCGATAACGAAACTCAGCAATACGCCTGCCAGCATGCCCGATGCGACAGAGGTCGGAATACGCGATACCAGCGTCGAGAGCTGCCGGATTAGCCCGGTCAGGATCAGGGCAATGGCTGCCACAATAAAAGCGCCAACGGCTTCAGGCATGGTGAAACCTACGCTCGCGCCAATCAGTGCCAGGCCCGGCGTTGACCAGGCTCCGATAATCGGCATCTTGTAACGAACACTCAACCAGGCGGACGAGGCGGCAATTGCCAGACAGACAGCTGTTACCCAGCTCGCTGTTTGCGCCTGCGTTGCACCAAGTGCATTTGCTGCCGCAATGATGAGCGCCAGCGTAGAGCCAAAGCCGACGATTGCCGCGACGGCTGAAGATGCAAAGACCGAAAAGCGCATGGATTATTCCTCGCCGGATATGGGGCCAGATATGCGTTCGACTAAGCCCGATACAGTGCGGACGAGCAGATCGAGGTCCTGCGGGCGAGACAGGCGATGATCGCCGTCACGAACCAGTGTCAGCGTCACATCATCGACCGGCAGATGCTCGACCAGCTTCAAGGCGTGTTGATAGGGAACAGCCTCATCCACCATGCCTTGCAGAATATGGACCGGGCAGCCCGTGTCGATGATTCCCTTCAGAACCAGATTCTGGCGTCCATCTTCGATCAGTGCGCGGGTATAGATGTATGGATTGGGCGAGTATTCCGAAGATTCCTCGAAATAGCCTTGTTCGATGAGATCACGCTTTTGTGCTTCGGTCAGCGACGGCTCGACGAGTTCGGCGGTGAAATCCGGTGCCGGCGCGATCAGAACGATCCCAGCAGGTGACTTGCCAGCCTTTTTCAGCTCTTGCGCCATGCACAGCGCTATCCACCCGCCCATCGACGAGCCGACAAGTATTTGCGGGCCTTGCGCATATTTCGCATAAACTGCGAGGCTTTCGTCGAGCCAGCGCGAAATCGTTCCCTGGTTGAAGTCGCCACCCGACTCACCATGGCCCGAATAATCGAGGCGAAGTGCCGAATGTCCGCTCTTTTGGGCCCATTCATCGAGAACGACAGCCTTTGTGCCGAGCATGTCGGAACGGTAGCCACCAAGCCAGACGACGCCGGGAGCATTGCGCCCCGCTCTGTAACGGACAGCAATATTGGCGCCGTTCACGTCGATAAAATCCGGCTGTGTTCCGCTCATTTCCGTCTCCTGATTGCCTGTAAGGAGTTGTCACTCTCATTTGCCATTTATGTCACTACGGTAAAAGCTGTCCGCCTTCCACCCTCTTGAAATACTCGGACCACCTGCTTGAAATATTAACAAATGTGACCGATATGTCGCTCGCCCCCTTGGAAATGCGAGTTTATTCAGCCGGGGGTGATTTTCCTCTTCAAAGATGCTATTGACTTTACCGCTCGCTT
The DNA here is from genome assembly GCF_002278035.1 of Ochrobactrum quorumnocens. Lineage (NCBI taxonomy): Bacteria > Pseudomonadati > Pseudomonadota > Alphaproteobacteria > Hyphomicrobiales > Brucellaceae > Ochrobactrum > Ochrobactrum quorumnocens. Next base: position 2,505,841 of record NZ_CP022604.1, read on the forward strand.
GACCACATTTCCGCGTTAAACTGCGGTTTGATGGGGGAATGCCGTCGCGGGCTACGAAATTACACCGCTGTTGACGTTAATAATCAGGAGATAACGACCATTCGCCGACCGTTCAGAGCGACGCCGGTCCAGAAAGACGGACCGCGCTCCAACCGTGATATCCGGGTTCCCCGGGTCCAGCTCATCGATGCCGAAGGCCACAACCACGGCAGCATCCCGACGCAGGAAGCAATTGCAATGGCTGAGGAAGCCGGTCTCGATCTCGTTGAGATCGTGCCGAACGCCGAGCCACCTGTCTGCAAGATCGTGGATCTTGGCAAGCTGAAGTATCAGAATCAGAAAAAAGCCTCCGAAGCGCGCAAGAAGCAGAAAACGGTCGAAATCAAGGAAATCAAGATGCGACCGAACATCGACACTCATGACTATGAAGTGAAGATGAAGGCTGCACAGCGTTTCTTCGAAGAAGGCGACAAGGTCAAGGTTACGCTTCGTTTCCGTGGCCGTGAAATGGCCCACCAGGAGCTCGGTATGAAGCTTCTGTTGCGCGTGAAGGAAGACACTGTTGAAATCGCAAAGGTGGAATCCGAGCCAAAGCTCGAAGGCCGCCAGATGATGATGGTGTTGGCTCCGCGCTAACAGTAAGTTGCTGCCTTTGAAAAGCCGCCTTCGGGCGGTTTTTCTTTTTCTGGATTATTCCACTTTTCAGAGATCAAGATGAAAACACTTGGCGAACTGGGCAAATATCAGCAACGACGTCGTCTTGCGATTGCCATTGTTATTGGGCTTCTTGTGGTTGCGCTGTTGTTTGTGCGCTCACAATCGACAGGCCATATGCATGAATATATTGAAGCCTTTGGCATCAGCCTCATCGTTGCGGCCATTATTGGTCGCATGTGGTGCACGCTTTATATCGGCGGACGCAAGAGTGCGGAAATCGTGCAAAGCGGCCCTTATTCCATCACGCGTAATCCACTTTATGTTTTCAGTGCCATCGGTGCCATTGGCATCGGCGCGCAAACGGGAAGCATCATCATTGCGCTGGGCTTCGGTGTTCTGTGCTATCTGGCATTTGCCACCGTCATCCGTACCGAAGAGAAGTTTCTGAAGGCGAATTTCGGAAAGCCCTATGAGGCTTATTGCGCAAGTGTTCCGCGATTCTTTCCAAAACTGTCCTTGTTTCGGGACGACAAGGAACTGATTGTAAAGCCCGACCGCATTTATCGCACTTTTACGGACGGCCTTGTGTTTTTCGTCGCCTATCCGTTCTTTGAATTCATCGAATATCTTCAGGATGTCGGTACATTGCCAGTACTTTTGCGCCTTTATTGATAATTTGGCGGCAACTCGTCCAGATTCACGCTGATTCAGTCCAGTTCGGGCATTGCGTTTTTCAGGCTTTAGGCCTATAAGGCCGCGTTCGAACCGCCCGGCAGGGCATGCCGTGGCGGTTTCGTATGCTTTCTGGACTTGGTCGGTCCGGGAGTCAAACAAGGGTTCCGGTCTTTTGCGGATACGGACGTCGCTTAAACAAGAGGCGTGGAGTGCTGCAAGCACGACGGGGACTAAACAAAGGAGTAGCAAAATGCCCAAGATGAAGACCAAATCGGCTGCTAAGAAGCGGTTCAAAATTACAGGCACTGGCAAAGTTGTAGCTGCGGCTGCAGGCAAGCGCCATGGCATGATCAAGCGCTCGAACAAGTTCATTCGCGATGCACGCGGCACCATGGTGCTCTCGGAAGCAGATGCGAAGATTGTAAAACAGTTCCTGCCTAACGGCCTCTAAGCCGCTGTCCTTTAAGGAGATCATATCATGGCACGTGTAAAACGCGGCGTAACTTCCCACGCCAAGCACAAAAAAGTTCTCGATCAGGCTTCCGGTTTCCGTGGCCGTCGTAAGAATACAATCCGCACCGCTAAGGCTGCTGTTGATCGTTCGAAGCAGTATGCTTACCGCGATCGCAAGAACCGTAAGCGTACGTTCCGCGCTCTCTGGATTCAGCGTATCAACGCTGCTGTTCGTGAGCAGGGCCTGACCTACGGCCGTTTCATCGACGGTCTTGCTAAGGCAGGTATCGAGGTTGACCGTAAGGTTCTTTCCGACATCGCAATTCATGAACCGGATGCGTTCGGTGCGCTGGTTGCGTCGGCAAAGAAGGCTCTCGAGTACCTCAAGAACACCGAGACCCCAAATGCTTTTGAAGGCGCTGTTCGCTAAGCCAGCCGCCTTTCCCGAAGCATACTGATAATTTTGGGAACCCGCGCTGGCTCGGCTGGCGCGGGTTTTTCTTTCGTATCTGGCGGCCTCCGCAAATATCACCGATCAAGAGGCGTGGAGCGGCAAGCTAAACACGAGGCGTGGAGTGCCGAAGGCACGACAGGGACTTAAATCAAGAGGCGTGGAGCGCCTTAGGCGCGACAGGGATTTAGACAATGAGCGATCTTGAACAACTCGAACAAACAATTCTTGGCGATATCGCCCAGGCTGTTGATGAGCAGGCGATTGAAGCGGTACGCGTTGCTGCATTGGGCAAAAAGGGCACGATCTCTGAGAAGCTGAAAACGCTGGGTTCAATGTCTCCTGAAGAGCGTCAGGCACAGGGCCCGGCGATCAATGGTTTGAAGAACCGCGTCACTGAAGCGCTGACTGAGCGTAAGACCGAATTGCGTCGCCAAGCGATTGCCGCTCGCCTTGAGCGCGAGAAGGTCGACGTGACGTTGCCAGTTCGTGAAAGCGCTGCATCGCGTGGCCGCATTCACCCAATTTCGCAGGTTATCGATGAAATCACTGCAATTTTTGCGGATATGGGCTTCTCGATTGCCGAAGGTCCAGATATCGAGACCGACTATTACAATTTTACGGCGCTGAACTTCCCTGAAGGCCATCCGGCGCGCGAAATGCACGACACGTTCTTCTTCAATGCAGACGAGAAGGGTGAGCGCAAATTGCTGCGCACGCATACCTCTCCGGTGCAGGTCCACACGATGGAGAAGTTCGCAGCGCTGCGTGACAAGGAAGGTCGTGACGAGCCGATCCGCATCGTCATTCCGGGCAAGACCTACCGCATGGATTCCGACGCCACCCATTCGCCGATGTTTCATCAGGTCGAAGGTCTGGTCGTCGATAAGTCGGCTAATGTTGCCAATATGAAGTGGGTGCTGGAAGAGTTCTGCAAATCCTTCTTCGAAGTGCCTTCGGTGACAATGCGTATGCGTCCGAGCTTCTTTCCTTTCACCGAACCATCGGTTGAAGTCGATATTCAGTGCGACCGTTCCGGCCCGCATGTGAAGTTCGGTGAAGGCAATGACTGGCTCGAAATTCTGGGCTGCGGCATGGTACATCCGAATGTACTGCGCGCTTCCGGCTACGATCCGGACGTCTATCAGGGCTTCGCATGGGGCATGGGTATCGACCGTATTGCCATGCTGAAATATGGCATGCCTGATCTGCGCGCCTTCTTCGATGCCGATGTGCGCTGGATCAATCATTACGGTTTCCGTCCCCTCGACATTCCGACGCTGTTCGGCGGTTTGAGCGCGTAAAGACAGGAAAGGATAAGCAAATGAAGTTCACACTTTCCTGGCTCAAGGATCACCTTGAAACCGATGCGACGCTGGAACAAATCGTCGAAAAGCTGACCGATATTGGTCTGGAAGTGGATGGGGTCGATGACCGCGCCGCTTTCAAGGCGTTCAAGGTCGCCAAAGTTCTGACGGCTGTTCAGCATCCGGATGCCGACAAGCTGCGCGTTCTCTCGGTTGATACGGGCGAAGGCCAGCCGGTTCAGGTTGTTTGCGGCGCACCAAATGCCCGCGCCGGTCTGGTCGGTGTTCTGGGTCGTCCGGGCGACTACGTGCCGGGTCTTGATGTCACGCTGTCAGTCGGCAAGATTCGCGGTGTCGAAAGCTTCGGTATGATGTGCTCCGAGCGCGAGCTTGAACTTTCTGAAGAGCATGATGGCATTATCGATCTGCCTGATGATGTTCCGGTCGGCACAAGCTTTGCCGCCTATATGGGCCTTGATGATCCAATCATCGAAATTGGCCTCACGCCAAACCGTGCCGATTGCACAGGTATTCGCGGCATCGCGCGCGATCTTGCAGCCGCTGGCCTTGGTACACTCAAGAAGCTTGATGCCGAACCTGCGAAGGGCGAGGGCGAGACGCCTGTAAAGGTTGTTCTCGATCAGGACACCGAGAACCCATTCTGCACCGGTTTTGCATTGCGTCTGGTCAAGGGCGTGAAAAACGGCCCAAGCCCGAAATGGATGCAGCAGCGCCTGAAGGCTATCGGCCTGCGCCCAATCAATGCACTGGTGGATATCACCAATTACGTGACATTTGATCTTGGTCGCCCGCTGCACGTCTTCGATGCGGCTAAGGTCAAGGGCAATCTGACAGTTCGTGCGGCCAAAGACGGCGAAACCATTCTCGGCCTCGACCAGCGAGACTATAAGTTCAAGCCGGGCATGTATGTGATCGCCGATGAAAACGGTCCCGAATCGATTGCCGGTATCATGGGTGGCGAGCATTCAGGTTGTGACGAAAACACCGTCGATGTGCTGATCGAATCGGCTCTCTGGGACCCGCGCATGATTGCCCGCACGGGTCGCGAACTCGGTATCGTCACGGATGCGCGCTATCGTTTTGAGCGTGGCGTCGATCCGGAAATGATGATCCCGGGTGCGGAAATTGCAACCAGACTCGTGCTCGAACTCTGCGGCGGTCAGCCGACAGTTCTCGACGTGGTTGGTTACAAACCTTATCAGACACGCGTCATCGATTTCCCGGTTACAGAAGTCAAACGCCTGACCGGCATCGAAGTGCCTTATGATGCCTCGTTCGATATCCTGAAGCGTCTTGGTTTTGGCGTTGAAGGCGATGGCAAGGTCATCAAGGCGAGCGTGCCAAGCTGGCGTGGCGACGTCGAAGGCAAGGCCGACCTCGTTGAAGAAGTCATGCGTATTCATGGCATCAACCAGATCGCGCCGCAGCCGTTGCCAAATCATGGTGCGGTTAATGGCCGTATCCTGACGACGCTTCAAATCCGCACGCGTCTTGCGCGTCGCACACTTGCTTCGCGCGGCATGATGGAAGCTGTGACCTATTCCTTCATTTCCGACGCGCAGGCCAAGGCCTTTGGCGGCGGCAAGCCGGAACTGAAACTTGCCAACCCGATTGCAGCAGATATGTCGGACATGCGGCCTTCGCTGCTGCCGGGTCTGCTGAGTGCTGCACAGCGCAACGCGGATCGCGGTTTTGGCGATACGGCTTTGTTCGAAGTATCGGGCATCTATGAAGGCGACAAGCCTGAACAGCAGCGTCGCGTGGCTGGCGGCATTCGTCGTGGCACGGCTGGCGTTGAAGGTTCGGGTCGTTTCTGGTCAGGCAATGCTGCAACCGTTGGCGTGTTCGATGCCAAGGCTGATGCATTGGCAGCACTTGAAGCAGCTGGCGCACCAGTTGACCGTATCCAGATAGAAGCCGGTGGGCCTGAATGGTTCCATCCGGGCCGTTCGGGCACGCTGAAACTCGGTCCAAAAGTTGTGCTGGGTTACTTCGGTGAGTTCCACCCGGACACGCTGGAAGTGCTTGATGTATCGGGCAGCCTTTGCGGATTTGAAGTCTACATTGATGCGATTCCTGAGCCGAAAGCTAAGGCAACCCGCACCAAGCCAGCTTTGAGCCTGTCGCAGTTCCAGAGCCTCAAGCGTGATTTTGCGTTTGTGGTGGATGCGAATGTGGAAGCTGGTAGCGTTGTGAAGGCGGTTTCATCTGCCGATAAGAAGCTGATCGCAGGCGTTCAGGTCTTCGATATCTTCACAGGCGCATCACTCGGTGAAGGCAAGAAGTCCATTGCAGTTGAAGTGCTGTTGCAGCCGCAGGATCGCACGCTGACCGATGAGGATCTCGAAACCTTGTCGAAGCAGGTGATTGCAAGTGTCACCAAGCAGACCGGCGGCGTCCTTCGCGGCTAAATGCAAATGAAAAGCCCGGCGCCAGGGTGTAGATCTGATTCAATCAGATCTACACTCTGGCTACTTATTTTAACGCGCATCTTTGTCCGAAAACCGTTTCACACTTTTCGGGATGCGCTGCACGCCGGGCTTTTTTAACCACGCAGGCCGATGCAATTGCCCCATGGGTCTTTGATCTGGCACATGCGCAGACTGTCCTGAATAGCGAGCGGCCCGCGATAAAGTGTTCCACCAATGGCCATGAAATGCGCGACCGATGCGTCGAAATCATCAACATGCCAGTAAACAACACTGCCTGCAGTTCCTGATGCTACCTTTTCATCTGCAGGAACAATCTCCAGATCGACATTGCCGATTTTCAGATAACTGAAATCGAATGCCTCAAGGTGTGTGAGGACGGCTTGCGGAAAGGCCTTGCGATACCAGTCAATTGCAGCCTCCACATCGCTTACATGCACAAGAACGGCGGATATGATGCCGGTCATGCAGGAACGGCCTGACGCAAAGGCATCGCGAGCATTGCCATATCGATAATCTTTTGAACGGCGCCACGCGAATTGCCGTCGCGGGCTTCGAACGAAATGCTCTGCTGGATCATATGATAGAATTCGGTCATCTGCACGATATCGGTTTCGGCAGGCAGATCGCCTGCTAAAATGCCGCGTTTCAGCCGCTCTGAAAGCCGTTCATGATTGGTGTGGCGGACGACCTGAAGGAACTCCTTAACAGGCACATTTTCCGGTCTGCACTGGATGGAGCTGACGCTGATCATACAGCCGCCTGCAGGGCAGGCAAAGGCACTATCGGCGGTGAGTTCCAGCCATTTGCGCAGGCCGTCCTGTATGGTTGTGGATTTTTCGAGAGCGTCAAATGGAGCAGCACCGATGGTGCGCTGATAATAGTCGACCGCTTCGCGAAACGCCTGCTCCTTGTTGCCAAACGCGGCGTAGAAGCTCGGCGGCGTGATGCCGATTGCCAACGTGAAATCGTTGATCTGAGCGCATTCATAGCCCTTCGCCCAGAAGACTTTCATGACTTTTTCCAGCGCAGCATCGCGATCAAAGCTGCGTGGACGCCCGCGCGGAACCATTTTTCTACCTTTCTGTAGTCATCCCTATATAATTTGCTTGACGCTCCGGAGCAAGGCGATATGAATTATGTAGTATTGACTATATAAATAGGATTCGTCCCATGAACGAAGTGTGTGATTCTGCCCTCGTGGCGGAAGAAGTTGTTGCGTCGCCAAGTGAGGCGCGGGCGATTCCACTGGTGGTCTATTGTTTGACGCTGGGCGTCTTTGCATTGACCACTTCCGAGCTGATGATTTCAGGAATGATGCCCGCACTTCAGCAAGCTTTCGGGCGTTCCATTTCTGATATTGGCAACCTCATCTCGCTTTACGCGCTGGGAATGATGATTGGTGGGCCGCTGGTAACTGTGCTGTTTCTGGCCCTGAAGATTGAGAACAAGCGTGGCCTGCTCTTCCTGCTTATTTTCTATGCGGCCGCACAAAGCATTGCTGCCTCGACCAGCAATTTCCACGTGATGCTTATCGCACGTGTTCTGACCGGCATGGCTGCGGCAACAAGTTTCGGTCTGATGCTCGCAATCACCGCACAATTGGTTGCGCCTGAACTGCGTGGCCGCGCTTCCTCGCTGGTCTTTGCGGGACTGATGCTCTGCACGGTTCTGGGCGTACCTCTGGCAACCGTGATCACCAACAGTTTTGGTTGGCGGGCAAGCTTCTGGACGATTGTTGTTGTCATCCTCTTCTGCGCCCTTGTTATTGCGCTCAAAATTGAGGCGAAACCGAACCAAGACGAGGTAAATCTGCGCTCCGAACTTAATGAAATGCGTAAGCCAAGGCTCTGGGCAGCCTATGCCACAAGCGCATTGGTGATTGGCGCATCGTTCTCGGTCTATAGTTATCTGTCGCCGATCACAGCGAAATTGGCGGGCTTTCCTGAAGCGCAGCTGCCGTTCCTGTTGGCCATTTACGGCGCTGCAAACATCATCGGCAACTACATCGTTGGTCGCTTTGCCGACCGTCATACGATTGCGGCTATTTTTACTGGCATTCTCGTCATGCTCGTAGCAATGGTGATTTTCGCGCTCTTTGCGGAATTCAAATTTGCAACGGTTCTTGCAATCGTCATGATTGGTCTGACCGGCATTGCGCTCAACCCGGCTTTCATAGCGCGTGTAATGCGGATTGCGCATCCGGGTGCACTGGTCAATGCGATGCATGCATCCGTTATCAATATCGGGCTGGGCCTTGGGCCTTGGGCGGGTGGTCTGGCGCTAGAGTCCGGTTATAGCCTGCACGCCCCACTCTGGGTGGGCGCAATCATGACGCTTGGAGGTCTGCTTACCCTTGCACCCCGCGCTTTGCGTCGAATGTAATTCGTTCAAAGGGCACCCAAAAAAAGCCGGGGTTGATGCCCCGGCTTTTAATTTCGAGAGTCTCTTAATCCTTTGAGAACATCGTCGCGCTCTGTGATGTCGAAACCATCGTGTTGTAATCATTCACGATCCACTGCAGATCGGAAGCGGCGCCGCCTTTGCGTGCGTCACCTTTTGTCTTCTCCAGCTTTTCCTGGAAATCGCGCAGCTTGCCCAGCAGGCTTGCCGGGCGGGATTCAAAGACGTGGAATGAGTTTGGATGTTCTGTCGCATAGTCGTCCATTTCACGGACAGCGGTTGCATAGGAATCCATGGCTTTGCCGAAAGCCTCCATATCGACAATCGGCTTCTCATTTTCAGGCAGCAACTCGACGAGAGCATTGGCGCGGATCATGACATTGCGGACATGCCAGCTGGCTTTTTTGCCCTCTGCCTTTTCAAGCGCATCAAGCTCGGCCAGATCGACCTTGCTCTTTTCTTCGCTCAGCAATGCATCGACACGCTTGCGCTCCTTGGTAAATTCCGGCGCATATTCTGCGATCTGCTTGTGGAATTCCTTGGCACCGGCATATTTGTCGGACTTGTAGTCCTTGCGGTCGTAATACTTGCTGGCCTTCTCGATCACGGGTGCAAGCTTCTGATAGATCGCAATATAGCTCACCATTGCCTCATCGAGAGCAGGCAATTTAGGCTCTGCCGTGATGGCTGCTTCAGCCGCTTCGATCTCGCTGCGTACATCATAGAGCGAGTAAAGACCGTAAACGTTGCGTTCCTTGCCGGTTGGGCCCTTCTTCATGTCGACCCAGCTGTCGTAGCGGTCAAGCGATTCCGAGGCGCGAATGGTTCGGTTAAGAAGCGAAACATAGGCGTTCATCTTGTCAATCGCAGCATTCGGATCAGCCTCTTCAGCAGATTGCGCAAAGGCTGCTACTGGCAAAATGACTGCCAGAAGTGTGAACAGGATCGCACGAGGCGAGAAGCGTTTCATATGATTTTCCCTCTTTGAGCACATTCTAAAAACTGCAAATTGTCTTGAGCATACTTACTTTAAAAGCCGGACGTTGTGTCCCCCTCCGACTATTCGCAGGCCCTGCGGTTCTTTGGCCCATTTGTTTGAGGGCCCATTTATTCGCGGGCGCATTTTATTCGCGGGCATTGTCTGGGAGCCAGTTACGCCCGGAACGATTCCTTATGACAGTGATGATTGTCGCGGCGATTGAAAGCACGATCAGATATTCGACGAAGCGGAGTGGTATAACGAACCAGCCACTGATTGTGCGCTCGTTCGCGCCATAAAGATTGATGACCTGAAACTCATAATTCACGCCGGTACTGCCGCCGCCATGCGTGACGGTTTCTTTGATTTGAAGGTAGCTGCCGCGGCTTCCCAAAAGCCAGGCGAACGGTTGGTTGTAGATTGGATTGCCACGGCTATCCAAACATATGCCGACGAACGACATGAAAGAAATCATGATTGCCGTAGCTTCCGGCTTTCGCCAGTCAACTTTGGTGAACCAGAATATCGCAGAACAAACCATGAGAACAAAAATGCTTGCGACACCATCAATGGAGATGACGCCGTAGATTCCATACATCAGGCCCAACCCCGCAAGGGAGAAGCAAGCAATGACAGCAGCGGCGATGGCAAATATGCCAAGAACTTTCGTTATGGTTCCTGTTTGCATGGCGGGCAAAGAGCATGCGGAAGCAAGAAAGACAAGCTTTATTAGAGTCTTCTACTTTGCGGAGATGTTCGCATGAATATGCGTGTGTTCTCAGAGAGAAGGCCATTGAAGTCGGTCAGTAAAGAGAGGCGGAGATGATCCCGCCTCTCGAGGTCAATTAGAATTCTAGTTCGAACAATCAGAGCCCGGTCATGGCGAGCGAGGCATCGGTATAACGTTTGCCTGCAATCTTCTCAGAATCGAAAAGCGTGTTGAGCCGGTCAAGCTCTTCGGTGGTCAATGTCACGTTGGTTGCTTCCGCATTGTCTTCCAGATGGTTAATCTTGCGAGCCCCGGGAATAGGAACGATGTAATCGCCCTGATTGAGTACCCAGGCGAGTGCCAGCTGGGCCGGAGTCACCTGCTTTCCACGTGCAATCTCGGCAATCAGATCGACCTGTTTGTTGTTGGCTTCAAGATTGCCCGGCTGGAAGCGCGGAAGCGTCTTGCGGAAATCATCCTCTGCCAGATCGGATTGCGAACGCACCTGTCCCGTCAACATGCCGCGACCAAGCGGGCTATAGGGTACGAAGCCTATACCAAGCTCGGCACAGAGTGCCAAAACCTCCTGTTCAGGATCACGCGTCCAGAGTGAATATTCGTTCTGGAGAGCGGCAATCGGGTGAACTGCATGCGCACGGCGGATCGTCTTTACGCCCGCTTCGGAAAGGCCGATCGTGCGAATTTTGCCTTCATTGATCAGGTCCTTCATCGTGCCGATTACATCCTCGATGGGAACGTTTGGATCGACGCGATGCTGATAAAAGAGATCAATTGTTTCAATACCGAGGCGCTTCAAAGAAGCTTCGGCCACGGCACGGATATTTTCGGGGCGGCTGTCCACACCAACCGGTTTGCCGTCTTCAATCTTGAAGCCGAATTTCGTGGCAATGGTTACTTTATCGCGGAAAGTCTTGAGCGCCTTGCCCAAGAGCTTTTCATTTTCATAGGGGCCATAAACTTCAGCCGTATCGAAGAATGTGATGCCCAGATCAAAAGCACGGTGCAGTGTACGAATGGCATCCTGTTCTTCTTGTCCGCCATAGGCATAGCTCATGCCCATGCAGCCAAGGCCGATTGCGGACACAGTCAGTTCCTGGCCAAGCTTGCGCGTTTTCATCGGTATTCCTTTCGGGACGAGTTCTGAAATTCGAATGTCTGCACATGTATGCAGAACAAAGCGCGGAAACCCCGAGAGGCAAGAGGTGGGCAAGGGGAATGCAATTGCGGGGTTTCCGGTGAGGCAGAAACTACGCCCAGAATCCGTGTTCGATAATACCGATTTATTTTCACGGGTTATTCTATATTTTAGAACAATGAATCGAAATCAGCTTTCCCAACTTGCAGTTCTGGCCGCTGTTGCAGCCCATGGCAGTTTTCGTGGTGCGGCGAGAGAATTGTCGATTGCGCCATCGGCTGTCAGCCATGCCGTTGCAGCTCTCGAAGATAGCCTTGGTATCCGGCTTTTGTCGCGCACCACGCGCAGCGTGGCGCCCACCGATGCCGGACGCCAATTGCTGGAGCGACTTGCGCCCGCGCTTGAGGAAATTCATCAGGCTCTCGGGGCGGCGATAGAAGCGCGTGAGCGCCCTGCAGGAACGCTGAGAATCACGCTGCCGCATATTGCGGCGCAGTTTGTCATTGCACCGCGGCTTGGAGCGTTCGCTGAAGCCTATCCGGATATTACCCTTGATCTGACAGTCGAAAGCGCTTTTACCGATATTGTATCGGCGGGCTTTGATGCAGGCATGCGGCTCGGTGAAAGTCTTGAAGCGGATATGGTCTGCGCACGTCTGACCAGTGATCTGCGGGCAGCAATCGTCGCGTCGCCTTCCTATCTAGCAACTGCACCTATTCCCAAGCATCCCAACGATTTGATGCAGCATCGTTGCGTGCGTCATCGCTTTGCCAGTGGCCGCATATATCGCTGGGAGTTTGAAAAAGCGGGTGAGGAACTGGAAATTGCCATCAACGGCTCGCTCATCCTTAACGATGACAGACTGATTCTTGACGCTATTCTTAACGGTGCCGGTCTTGCCTATCTATTTGAGGACCATGTCCGCGAGGCATTGAAAGACGCTCGGCTTGTCAGAGTGCTTGAAGACTGGTGCCAGCCTTTTGCCGGGCTTTATCTCTATTATCCAAGCCGCCGCCAGATGCGGCCTGCCTTGCGCGCATTCATTGATTTCTTTCGCGGATCTTATGAGATGCAGCACCGCTTTCTGGGGGCGTGAGATTGGACCATCTTCGTTACTCAGGCCTTTCTAAAAAGGCAAAGAAGGAGCATTTCAGCAGGCTCATCCAAGCTGATCCCGTGCTTTGGGACGCGCTACATCGTGTGCGCAGTCTCAACCTTTCCGATTGGTGGCTTGTATCGGGAGCGCTCTATAATTCTGTGTGGAACGCTTTGACTGGACGCGCCCATGGCTATGGTATCAAAGATATCGACGTCGCATATTTCGATGATCGGGATATTTCGTGGGAAGCTGAGGATAAGGTCATTCAGGCGGGTGCGTCAGTCTTTGCAGGTTTCCCTTTGCCTGTCGAAATACGCAATCAGGCTCGCGTACATCTATGGTTCGAAAAGCGTTTCAATAAGCCCTATATGCCGCTTCGTTGCGCATCCGAATCGATAGAGCGTTATGCAGCTATTGCGCATTGCGTGGGTGTCCGTCTGGAAATTGACGGCAGGCTCACTATTCACGCTCCTTTTGGGTTTAATGATATTTTTTCGTTTCGTATTAGGCCCAATCGTGCCATCGATAACCGCGAAACATATGACATCAAGGCTCGTCGCGCGTTGGAACACTGGCCTGAACTGATTGTTCAGTGCTGGGGCGAACAAGGTTGAAGCCGATATAGATAAGGGAATAGCATGTTTCGTTGGGGTATTCTTTCCACCGCCAAGATTGGCGTCACGCAGGTCATTCCGGCGCTGTGTGCTTCCGATAATGGTGTGGTTCATGCGATTGCCAGCCGCGATCATGCACGCGCTCGCGCTGTTGCTGACCGTTTTGGCGCGACGCTCGCCTTCGGTTCCTATGAAGAGCTGCTGGCAAGTGAAGAAGTGGACGGCGTTTATATCCCGTTGCCGACTTCGCAGCATATCGAATGGACATTGAAGGCGGCTCAGGCTGGCAAGCATGTGCTTTGTGAAAAGCCGATTGCTTTGAAAGCCGACGATATTGATCAGCTGATTGCGGCACGCGACAAACACAAGGTCATAATCGCAGAAGCTTTTATGGTCTATTACCACCCGCAATGGATCAAGCTTCGCTATCTTCTCGCGGAAGGTGCCATTGGGAGATTGCGCCACGTGCAGGGCGCATTCAGCTATTTCAACGACGATCCGGGCAATATGCGCAATCAGCCGGAACTCGGTGGCGGTGCGCTGCCCGATATTGGCGTGTATCCGACGGTGGTCACGCGGATGGTAACGGAAAAAGAGCCGCTCTCGGTTCAGGCTTCGGTCGAGTTCGATCCGAGGTTCGGCACTGATCGCTATGCGAATGTATCTGCGCGATTCGATGGCTTTGACTTGAGCTTCTATGTTGCAACCCAGCTCGCTGGTCGCCAAACCATGGTTTTCCACGGCGATAAGGGATTTATTGAGGTTCACGCGCCATTCAACACCGGCAAATATGGCCATGGCCGCATTACGCTCTATAATGCAGGACATACGGAGGCGACTGAATGGTCGTTCTCCGATACAAACCACTACCAGCTTCAGGCTGAAAACTTCGTGCGGGCCACGAAGGGCGAAGGCGTGATGCTGTTTTCTTTGGAAAACTCGAAGGCAAATCAGAAATTCATCGATGCGATTTATATGGCGGGTAAAAGCAACGGTTTCGTAAACGTCTAAGAGAACCGTAAATTTTGACAGGCAGGAATCTTTCGCTCTCACACAGCTTGTGACTTGCAGTGAAAAACAGCCTTTCTTATATACGCCACGCACGAGGCTTTGATGACAGGCCCGGTTGGTCAATGGTGATCTTCCGTACCGCAACCTTGAAGCAAGCATTGTGAAATCGATAGGAGCCGCTTATGGAACGCTCGGTAGAGGTCCTGGCGGTTTGCTGAATGGAGAGAAATATGGCTAAAGTTATTGGTATCGATCTGGGAACGACCAACTCCTGCGTTGCCGTCATGGACGGAAAAAGCGCGAAGGTCATCGAAAATGCTGAAGGTGCTCGCACAACGCCTTCGATCATCGCTTTCAGCGATAGTGACGAGCGCCTCGCTGGCCAGCCTGCGAAGCGTCAGGCTGTCACTAATCCTGAAGGCACCCTGTTTGCCGTCAAGCGTCTGATTGGTCGCCGCTTTGATGACCCAATGGTCACCAAGGACAAGGATCTCGTTCCTTACAAGATCGTCAAGGGCGACAATGGGGACGCATGGGTAGAAACCCACGGCAAGAAGTATTCCCCATCGCAGGTTTCCGCGATGATCCTTCAGAAGATGAAGGAAACCGCTGAATCATATCTCGGCGAAACCGTGACGCAGGCTGTTATTACGGTTCCGGCATACTTCAATGATGCTCAGCGTCAGGCAACCAAGGATGCCGGCAAGATCGCTGGTCTTGAAGTTCTGCGTATCATCAACGAGCCAACGGCTGCAGCACTTGCTTACGGTCTCGATAAGAGCGAAGGCAAGACCATCGCTGTTTACGATCTTGGCGGCGGCACGTTCGACGTTTCGGTTCTTGAAATCGGCGACGGCGTGTTTGAAGTAAAGTCCACCAACGGTGACACGTTCCTCGGCGGTGAAGACTTCGATATGCGTCTGGTCGAGTACCTGGTTGCCGAGTTCAAGAAAGAACAGGGCATCGATCTTAAGAAAGACAAGCTTGCTCTGCAGCGCCTCAAGGAAGCTGCCGAAAAGGCCAAGATCGAGCTTTCCGCTGCTCAGCAGACCGAAATCAACCTGCCGTTCATCACGGCTGACCAGACCGGTCCTAAGCACCTTGCAATCAAGCTTTCGCGTTCGAAGTTTGAAAGCCTCGTGGACGACCTCGTTCAGCGCACGGTCGAGCCATGCAAGGCAGCTCTTCGCGATGCGGGCCTGAAGGCTGGCGACATTGACGAAGTGGTTCTGGTTGGCGGTATGACCCGTATGCCGAAGATCCAGGAAGTCGTTAAGGCTTTCTTCGGCAAGGAACCACACAAGGGCGTAAACCCTGACGAAGTTGTTGCCATGGGTGCGGCCATTCAGGGCGGCGTTCTGCAGGGCGACGTCAAGGACGTTCTGCTGCTCGACGTGACCCCGCTTTCGCTCGGCATTGAAACGCTCGGTGGCGTATTCACCCGCTTGATCGAACGCAACACGACGATCCCGACCAAGAAGTCGCAGACCTTCTCGACGGCTGAAGACAATCAGTCGGCAGTGACGATCCGCGTCTTCCAGGGCGAGCGTGAAATGGCAGCTGACAACAAGATCCTCGGCCAGTTCGACCTCGTTGGCATCCCGCCGGCACCGCGTGGCGTTCCACAGATCGAAGTCACCTTCGACATCGATGCCAACGGTATTGTGAACGTGTCTGCAAAGGACAAGGGCACCGGCAAGGAACACCAGATCCGCATTCAGGCATCGGGTGGTCTTTCGGACGCTGACATCGAAAAGATGGTCAAGGACGCTGAAGCAAATGCTGAAGCCGACAAGCAGCGCCGCGATGCGGTTGAAGCCAAGAACCAGGGTGAAAGCCTGCTTCATTCGTCTGAAAAGTCGTTGAAGGAATATGGTGACAAGGTTTCGGCTGAAGACAAGCAGGCAATCGAAGGCGCAATCGCAGCGCTGAAGACCTCGCTTGAAGGCGACGATGCTGAAGATATCAAGGCGAAGACGCAGGTTCTTGCCGAAGCTTCCATGAAGCTTGGTCAGGCTATGTATGAAGCAGCTCAGGCTGCCGAAGATGCAGGCGCTGAAGGTGGCGAGCAGGCTTCTTCCAACGACGATGTCGTTGACGCCGATTACGAAGAAATCGACGACGACAAGAAAAAGTCGTAAGCCTTGTCCGTAAAGCTTAAGCCCGGGTCATTCCCGGGCTTTTGCGGCCTTTCGGGACGGTTGCACCGGACGGACAAAAATAAAAAACAGTCCAGCAGACAGGTCATATAGAGGCCGCTTTGCGCAAAATGGGACCGTGGAGACGCAATCCGGAAAAAGGATGCGATCCAGCCGTCGGGATAACGAACTATGAAGATCGATTATTACGAAGCTCTGGGTGTGGAGCGAACAGCAGACGATAAGGTGCTCAAAACCGCCTTTCGCAAGCTCGCCATGGAATACCATCCGGATCGCAATCCGAACAATCCGGATGCAGAACGCAAGTTCAAGGAAATCGGTGAAGCTTATGAAACGCTGAAAGATCCGCAAAAGCGCGCAGCCTATGACCGTTTCGGTCACGCAGCCTTTGAAAATGGCGGCATGGGCAATGGCTTTGGTGGTGGTGGCGGCGGTTTCGGTGGAGCCGGTGGCTTTGCCGATATTTTCGAAGATATTTTTGGCGAGATGATGGGCGGCGGTCGTCGTCGCTCCAATGGTGGACGCGAACGCGGCGCCGATCTGCGCTACAATATGGAAGTCACGCTTGAGGAAGCCTATTCCGGCAAGGCCGCACAGATTCGCGTGCCGACATCCATCACCTGTGACGAATGCTCAGGGTCTGGCGCCAAGGCCGGGTCACAGCCGACCACTTGCACCATGTGTTCGGGTTCGGGCCGTGTACGTGCCGCGCAGGGCTTCTTCTCTGTAGAGCGCACTTGCCCAACCTGTAACGGTCGCGGCCAGATCATCAAGGACCCTTGCGGCAAGTGTCACGGTCAGGGCCGAGTGACACAGGAGCGTTCGCTCTCGGTCAACATTCCGGCCGGTATCGAAGATGGCACCCGTATTCGTCTCGCAGGCGAAGGCGAAGCTGGAACGCGCGGTGGTCCATCGGGTGATCTTTACATCTTCCTGTCGGTCAAACCGCATGAGTTTTTCCAGCGCGATGGTGCTGATCTTTACTGCAAAGTGCCGATCTCGATGACGACAGCAGCGCTGGGCGGAGATTTTGAAGTCTCCACGCTTGATAGCACCCAGACGCGTGTGAAGGTGCCTGAAGGTACCCAGAACGCCAAGCAGTTCCGCCTCAAGGGCAAAGGCATGCCGGTTTTACGCCAGCAGGCAGTGGGCGATCTCTATATCCAGATCGATATTGAGACACCGCAAAACCTGTCCAAACGTCAGCGCGAATTACTTGAGGAATTTGAACAACTCTCGTCCAAGGAGAACAGTCCGAAATCGGCAGGCTTCTTCTCCCGGATGAAGGAGTTTTTCGAAGGTATAGGTGAGTGAAGAAAAGGGAGCCGTTTGGCTCCCTTTTTTTACGCTTTCCTTAATGTCGCCTTGCCTAAATACTCCAATGCGGCATAAACTTGTCTGATAACGACAATGGGAGCAGTGAAGAATGGCAGGACAGCTCGGCAGGAAACTGGCCGCTAAGTTCGATGAAGAAATCCGTTTTTTCAAAGGTTGGATAGACGGACCAAAGGCGGTCGGCGCGATATTGCCGACAAGTTCCATCACGGCGCGACGCATGGCGAGCGTCATCGACACGAAATCAGGTCTGCCAGTTCTAGAACTCGGACCGGGCACAGGTGTGATTACCAAAGCCATTCTAGCCCATGGTGTGAAGCCAGCCGATCTCTATTCGGTCGAATATTCACCGGATTTCGTGGAGCATCTTGACCGGGCTTTTCCCGATGTGAACATCATTCAGGGAGATGTGTTCGATCTCGATCTGGCGCTTGGCGATATGAAAGATCAGAAATTCGACAGCATCGTTTCCGCTGTTCCCATGCTGAACTTTCCGATGGAAAGCCGCATTCAGCTTATGGAAAGCCTGTTGTCCCGTATGCCGCGTGGTCGTCCTCTGATACAGATCACTTATGGTCCCCGCCCGCCGGTTCCGGCAGGCAAGGGCAACTACATTGTGCAGCATTATGATTTTGTTGTGCGCAATGTCCCTCCTGCGCAGCTCTGGGTCTATCGCAGCCCGCTCGTTTGATCCCATACGGAGTTAAGTAATCTGATGACGGCAAAGATCCTGATTTTTGCGGGCTCTATCCGCAAGGGCGCGTTCTCAGGCCATATGGCAGATGCAGCCGCCGGGGAACTGGTAGCTCAGGGTGCAAGCGTAACACATATCTCGCTGGCCGATTTTCAGCTTCCGATTATGAATGAGGATCTGGAAGCTGAAGAAGGCATTCCTGAAAACGCCATGAAGCTTGGTCGTCTCTTTGCAGAGCATGACGGGCTGATGATCTGTTCGCCGGAATATAATGCGTCAATTCCGCCGCTGCTTAAAAACACGGTTGATTGGGTCAGCCGTATTTCCAGAGATGGTGACAAGCCGTTCAGGCCTTATGCGGGTTTGACGGTCGGCCTTTGTTCGACGTCAAACGGCGCTTTTGCTGGTATGCGTGGGCTTTATCATCTACGCGCCGTTCTGATGAATGTGGGCACGCAGATCGTCAGCGAGCAGTGCTCGGTCGGTGGTGCAGCTGACGCTTTCAATGATGACGGCACGCTCAAGAACGAGCGCCACGCCAAAATGCTGAGCGCTGTTTGCGCCAGCCTTATCAAGCACTCGGTCAATCCAGGACGTTAAATTTAGTTTCTATCTAACAATTTCAGGGCGCGGTATCTTTCGTACCGCGCCCTGTTGTGCGAATAAACTAAAAATCATATCGGAGAATAGCATGACGACGACAGATTTGCGTGATCGGCTGATCGTGGGCCTCGACGTGCCAACCGTTGCTGAAGCGGAAAAAGTGGTCGAAGAACTGGGCGATGCTGTCACGTTCTACAAGATTGGCTATCAGCTGGTGTTTGCAGGTGGTCTCGATTTTGCAAAGAGCCTGATTGCGGCCAAGAAAAAAGTTTTCCTCGACATGAAGCTCCTCGACATCGATAACACCATCGCCAAGGGCGTGGAGAATGTCGCGAAGATGGGCGTTTCCATGCTCACCCTGCACGCTTATCCGAAAGCTATGCGCGCGGCTGTTCAAGCGGCGAAAGGGTCTGATCTCTGCCTGCTTGGCGTGACGGTGCTGACCTCTATGGATGATGCTGATCTGAAGGAAGCAGGCTATTGCGATACGCCGGAAGCGCTGGTGCTCAAGCGCGCACAGCAGGCGCGTGAGGCGGGCATGGGCGGCATTGTGGCTTCTGCCGCTGAAGCTTATGCCATCCGTCAGGCAATCGGTCCCGATATGGCTGTCGTCACACCCGGTATTCGTCCGGCAGGCAGCGAGAAGGGCGACCAGAAGCGCGTGATGACGCCCGCAGATGCTCTCAAAGCTGGCGCAAGCCACCTTGTCGTTGCGCGGCCAATTGTCGGCGCCGCTGATCGCAAGGCTTCAGCCCTTGCCATTCTGGAAGAAATGCGCTCGGTTGGCTGAAAGAGGAGGATGATATGACCAAAGCCTATTGGATCGCCCGTGTGGATGCTCGCGATACGGAGCGTTACAAAGATTACGTTTCTACCGCCAAGCCTGCTTTTGAGCGCTATGGTGCAAAGTTTATTGCACGTGGCGGCAAGGCTGAGGCCGTTGAAGGGCCGGGGCGTGCCCGCAATGTCATCATCGAATTTGAGTCTATGCAGCACGCGCTCGACTGCTACAATTCGTCCGAATATCAGGCCGCAAAAGCCATCCGCCAAACCGTAGCGGACGGCGAAATCGTCATCGTTGAAGGCGTCGCCTGATTATAATCTTACTGGCGGGTCGTGACGACCGGCGACAGACAGATCAAGCAATATGACCTTGCCCGCATGCGGATCTGCATTGCGGGCATTTTCATTCATGCCTTCGTGCGCGCTGGTGACAATCAAGACAGAGGCGTCTGCACCGATGAAAGCCGGGCAGGTTGGCTGGGTAACGGGTAGCTCGATCGAACGTAAGAGCCGCCCCTGCGACGAATAAGCGTTAAGGGCGCTGCCGCCCCAGCATGCATTCCACAAGGTGCCTTCCGCATCGACCACCGAGCCATCAACGCCACCATCTTCGACACGATGATGGAAAACGCTTTTTTCAGAGACCGGCAGGCCGGTTTCGGGGTCGGTATCGACCCGCCATATGATATTGCGGTCGGTATCGGCAAAATAAGTGATCTTGCCATCCGGCGAAAAGCAGATTGAGTTGGTGATCGTGATACCAGAGAACAGTTTTTTCACATGGCCTTCACGATACCACCAGATCGAGCCGGCACCCTTCTCGGCCTTCTTGCCCATGGTGCCGATCCAGAAGGAGCCGGACGGGTGCACACGTGCATCGTTGGAGCGGGTGGTGTCATTATCGGCTTCGAGCGGATGATGCAGTGTGAGACGCCCATTGGCACGCTCGCGCACAAAAAGTCCGTGCTCGCTGACAATCAACTGCCGCTCACGATCAATAACCGCAAGCGCACTGGCTTTCATGCCCAGATCATGCGTGCGAACTTCACCGCTGTCGTCTCTCTCGATCAACCTTTGACCGAGAATATCGAACCACCAGCACTGACCGGTAAGCGGATCATAACCCGGGCCTTCACCCAGTTCGGTGACATGATCAGCAAAGAATGTTGTTTTGACTGCGGTCACTTTTCTCTCCCGGCTTTGGTCCAGCTCTGGCGTTAACAGCATAATCAACAGACAGGCAGCAATCCAGTTGCAA
The DNA here is from genome assembly GCF_002278035.1 of Ochrobactrum quorumnocens. Classification (NCBI taxonomy): domain Bacteria; kingdom Pseudomonadati; phylum Pseudomonadota; class Alphaproteobacteria; order Hyphomicrobiales; family Brucellaceae; genus Ochrobactrum; species Ochrobactrum quorumnocens. Next base: position 2,526,637 of record NZ_CP022604.1, read on the forward strand.
AAATCTGCGCGTGTTCATGAAGCGTCTATGAAACCTGCATGATCGGAAACGGCTATGTCGTCTGCAAAATTCGCTTTAGAGCGCGTTTCGATCTGATTTGATCAGATCGGCGCTCTCAACTCGTTTTATCTACGCATTGTGCTTTCCTAAAATTGATTCCGATTTTAGGGCCGATGCGCTAAGTTCCGGCAACTGAGAATCGCGAGGAAATCATGTCGCTAAAAGTTGCGGTCCAGATGGACCATATCAGCACGGTCAATATTACGGGTGACACCACTTTTGCTCTGTCACTTGAAGCGCAGAAGCGCGGCCATGAGCTGTATCATTACACACCAGACCGGCTTTCGATGCGCGATGGTATTGTTTCAGCTCGCGTTGAAAAACTGGAACTGCGTGACATCAAGGGCGATCACTACACGCTGGGTGAGCCGGTGCGCCGCGATCTTTCAGAAATGGATGTGGTTCTGCTGCGTCAGGACCCGCCGTTCGACATGAACTATATAACCACAACGCATCTTCTGGAGCGTATCCATCCAAAGACGCTGGTGGTGAACGACCCGGCATGGGTTCGCAACAGCCCGGAAAAGATTTTCGTCACCGAATTTCCGGACCTGATGCCCGAAACGCTGATTACCAAGGACCCGCAGGAGGTTCTAGAGTTCCGCCGCGAGTTCGGCGATATCATCTTAAAGCCACTTTACGGCAATGGTGGTGCGGGCGTGTTCCATCTGGCTGATGGCGATCGCAATCTGACCTCGTTGCTCGAAATGTTCGGACAGCTCTTCAAAGAACCGTTCATCGCGCAGCGTTATCTCAAAGATGTGCGCTCAGGTGACAAGCGTATCATTCTGATTGATGGTGAGCCGGTCGGAGCAATCAATCGTGTGCCTTCGGAAACCGATGCGCGTTCCAACATGCATGTTGGCGGTCGTGCAGAACAGAGCAAGCTGACTGCACGTGAGCAGGAAATCTGCGCGCGCATCGGCCCGTCGCTGAAAGAGCGCGGCTTCATCCTCGTTGGTATCGACGTGATTGGCGATTATATGACCGAGATCAATGTAACCTCGCCAACCGGCATTCGGGAAATCGAACGCTTCGACGGCACCAATATTGCGGCCCTGTTCTGGGACGCGGTTGAAGCCAAGCGTAAGTAAAAAATCGGGCTTTAAGCCTTCGTTTGAAAGAGAATCGCGTCCGTTGCGGACGCGATTCCGCTATTTTTCCGTCTTGCCGATAAAATCAGCCGGGTTTTTATATTTTACCGTTTGCAGATGTTCGCAATAAAGGACGAGTTCTCCCTCGCCTTTGAAGATCTCATAGCTTGCACGGATTAGGCCAAGTTCCTTGTAGCGCGGCGTTTTTTCCATATTCGTGCGCACTGCATAAATCGTATCTCCTATGAAGACCGGTTTGATGAAACGCAGTTTGTCATAGCCATAAGAAAACGCATTCACGCAGTTGGTGGCCACCAGGCCAAGGCCCGCGGAAAAGACAAATGCGCCTGCAATCAGCCTTCGTCCGAATATTCCTTCGCTGCGCGCGAACATTTCATCCTGAACGTAAGGGTGAATATCGGTAACCAGCAGATTGAACTGATGGCTGTCGCCTTCCGATATTGTGCGTCGCAACGATCTGATCTTCTGCCCGACTGGCCAATCCTCATAGAACCAGTTTTCGGCGTTTCATACCGGTAACCTGGCATGTTCTGGCGGCATATCGGTCGGCATTGTCGAAGAGACTCCGACCGTTGGCGCAACGTTAGACATTTTTTCCTCCACAGTTCTTATATGAAGTATGCATTCATATATGCATAACAATCAAGTCAGAAAGCTCAATGCTGGCGACCGATTTAGCCAGTAGGCCAGCATCTGCGAAGCTTGCTCTCTCGTACGAGAAATGCTTAAATCCTTTGGTTGTATACAAGCACAAACTCACGTTAGAGGTGTGTAAAATACCGAGCGGGGGCTCATGGTCGCGCGAGTAGGAACAGTTGCGTTTCAGGGCATAGAAGCTGTGCCTGTCGATGTGCAGGTCATGGTTGCACCGGGCAAGATGGGCATGTCGATTGTCGGCCTGCCCGACAAAGCGGTTGCCGAAAGCCGGGAACGTGTACAGGCCGCACTTCATGCTTCCGGCCTTTCCATGCCGACCAAGCGTGTCACGGTCAATCTGGCTCCGGCTGATCTGCCGAAAGAAGGCTCGCATTATGATCTGCCGATTGCCGTTGGGTTGATGGCAGCTATCGGTGCAATTCCGATCGACGCCATACAATCCTATCTGGTTTTGGGAGAGCTTTCGCTTGATGGCTCCATAACGGCTGTTGCGGGCGTATTGCCTGCTGCAATTGGCGCCAATCGTGAAGACAAGGGCCTGATCTGTCCGTATGACTGTGGGCCAGAAGCCGCATGGGCAGGGGCCAATGTCGATATTCTTGCGCCACGCAGCCTGATTGCGTTGGGCAACCATTTTCGGGGAACACAGGTGCTGACGCCGCCTGATCCTTCGATGCGGGTTTCAAGCGAAGTGCTGCCCGATCTTGCCGATATCAAGGGGCAGGAGACTGCCAAGCGTGCGCTGGAGATTGCTGCCGCCGGAAATCACAATCTGCTTCTCGTCGGGCCGCCTGGATCGGGAAAATCCATGCTTGCACAGCGGCTCCCATCCATTCTGCCAAAACTCAGCCCGCGCGAACTGCTCGACGTTTCAATGATCACATCCATTGCAGGCGAGCTGTCGGGTGGAAAACTGTCTGACCGCAGACCTTTTCGCGCGCCACATCATTCGGCGTCTATGGCTGCAATGGTTGGTGGGGGGCTGCGGGCGAGGCCGGGTGAAGTATCACTTGCGCATAATGGCGTGTTGTTTCTCGATGAGTTTCCGGAGTTTTCGCCACAGGTGCTCGATTCTCTCAGGCAACCGCTGGAGACTGGCGAATGCATGATTGCACGCGTCAATCATCGTACCAGCTATCCGGCGCGCTTTCAGCTGATTGCAGCGATGAACCCCTGTCGTTGTGGCATGGCGGGGGAGCCAGGCCACACATGCGCACGTGGCCCGCGTTGCCAAAGCGACTATCAGGCACGCATTTCCGGGCCGTTGCTGGACCGAATCGATCTCAGGGTCGATATGCCTGCCGTCTCAGCCCTTGATCTCATTCAGCCGTCGCAGTCTGAACGAAGCGAAAGCGTTGCCAAACGTGTCGCGCGGGCACGGGCGACACAAAGCGTGCGCTATGCAGCTCTTGGGCTGGATGCATCCATGACCAACGCTTACTGTTCGGCAAATCTGATTGAAGAAGTCGCCAAGCCGGATGCTGCGGGCGTAAAGCTGCTGCGCGACGCGAGCGAACAGATGCGCTTTTCTGCGCGTGCCTATCACCGCATTTTGAAAGTGGCCCGCACATTGGCCGATCTCGATGGAGTGGACCAGATCAGCCGCATACATCTTGCTGGCGCGATTTCTTATCGTATGGGCGCTGAGAGACTGTCTTCTGTGGCGTGAAGACCACGTCACAGAAGCTCTTTCTGCTCTAAAGCATGTCGCAGTTAAATGGATTCATTTAACGTTCGCGAACATGCGACAATTAAAAGAATCTAGATCGAGCACCAAGGGCGCGATTAAGCGCGACACGCTCTAGCAGTTCAGGGTCTGAAGCGTCATGCTGCCATTGTTCAGAAAACAGGCTTTGCTGAACAGCGATAGATCAAGCGGATTTGGAAGACGCACGTCGCTTAGATCCGGGCAGGCTTTGGCGTCTGCATCAAAACTACGATCAATCTGCGAGATACAGAGAATGGTTAGTCCTTTCTCTTCAGCAAAAGCTTTCAGCGCTCTTATCTGAACCATCAGTTCCGGTTTTTCACGCTTCTGATCCAACAATTGTAGATAGTCGACAACGACACATGTATCGCGCGGCGCATTCTGCGATTGCTCGATGATGTAATCTGCGCTGATTGCTTCAGATGTGTCGAACACAAACTGTGTTTGAAAGTCACGTTCGTTGATACCGAGCATCTCAAATCGTTTTCCGATGTCTTTTCTCGTATAGTCCAGAGAGAAGAACAGGCCGCGATGGCCTTTTTTCATGGCCTCAATGAGGATTTCAAGGCTGAGCAGTGTCTTGCCATGGCCGGGCCGGGCACCAACCAAAACCAGATCACCGGGTTGCAGGCACGCATAAAGTTCGGCTGCTGAAACGGCGTCGTTATGTTTGTGGGTCAGCATACTCCAGCTTTTAAAGCCTTCGTGTGCAGCGATGCGATCCAATGCCAAATGAAGCGGTATGTTCTCATTGCGCGCCATAAGCTTTGCGCGGCGTTTCAGATGATAGATCGGGGCCGACAATTTCATCAAAACCTCCTGCGAGCTTTGATTGCAATCCCTCCTTATGCTTTCGCTCGACCAGTTGGTTCGGTGGTGAGATTTCCCGCATGAAAAATGCTTTCCCGATCGGAGGGGGGAGGCGTGGATAAAGCCAGAATCAGAGCATAGCGCAGATCAGGCTGAGAGGTGAATAGGATTTTGCGTGATTGCCGGGGAGCGGCTTACTCTCCCCGGCATTTGTTAGAGCCCGAACGTCACGAGTCCGTTTTCATCAATACTCCAGGCCGGGTTCCAGGCGATTTCCCATGCATGCTCGTCGGGATCAGCAATGTAGCCGCGCAAGCCGCCATGCACTGGCGCATCGGCGGGTCGCAATATCTTTCCACCAGCGCGCGTCAGCTTTTCCATGAGCGGCTGGACGTCTGTTTTGTCACCTACATTATGCGCCAGCGAGAATGCGCCCGGCTGCATCAGGCCGAAGCAGTTCATATCGGCTTCAAGCGAAGTTTTCAGGAAGGTGCCGAGAACAAAGCCATTCATCTGATAGAAGATGATTTCTTGGTTCTGGAATATTGGCGTCCAGCCAAAGCCTTCGACGTAAAAACGACGAGAGCGCTCAAGTTCCTGGATGCCAAGCGTGATGACGGAGATTTGCTGTTTCATAATCAAGACCCTATATTCTCCAATACACCATTGCATCGGAGTTGAAGGTCAAGGGACTCGACGAATTGGTCGGATTAGCTCGCATACCGAAAAGTTTGAAACCGCTTCGGATAAGATACGCTCTAAAACACCAATGAAGGCCAGGACCCGCTTTTGAGCGGGGATCGGGCTAACCGCACCGAGCTCTCCTTTTTAGACCCGAAAAGGATAACACAGACGCGCCTGGCTTCAAAAGACTTGAAGAAGGCTGGTGGTTATTTTACTGCACCAACCAGCAAATTGTCCTGGGATTCGATTGTGACCCAGCGGCCGGTATTGTTTGCAGCCTGACGCTTCAAGTAGGTGTAGTCGGTTTCGTCCCAGCGCAGAACTTCGTCAGTCAGGTTGTCGAGAACGAAATCGCCGCGATCCGTGCGAACGGTTAATACTGCGTGGCCTTCGCCGTCTGGCTTGCGAACGACAGTGATCAGCAGGTCCGTCATCGGAACACCGGCCTTGGCGAGTTCACGCTGCTTGAGAAGAACATAATCTTCACAATCGCCAACAGTGGTTGGATAGGCCCAATATTCCTCAACGCCGTAGATTTCCATGTCGGTCATCGGCTTGATTCGTTCATTGACCGAAAGATTGATGGTTTGAATGTGCTGCCAATTGCTGTTGTTGAGCGAGAGTGCACGGGTGTCGCGGCTGACGATATTGCATTCAGCGGCTTCGCGCTTGCAGAACTCGTAATGACCGATTGGCTGTGAAGTAAGCTTGCCAGTCTGCATATAGGCACCGGTTCCAGCCTGTGCACCGACGCTCGCCATAAGAGCGACAATGCCGATGCTGGCAGCAGCGATAAACTTCATGCTCGAGCGAACTACGCAAAACATACTCAAGGCCCTTTTCACAGCCCGCACTGGGCATTTATTAACGAAAAGTTAAAATATGAAACATGCCCGGAGTCAATTGAGGCTGCCGCGTCTTCGCCTAACATCTTAATTAATGGTTAACGCGGGCATTTTGCGGTATATGCACCTATAAATTGTATATGATGAGGAAAAAAAACGCCGCTTTAAGGGCGACGGTTTAAAAATTACGTATATATAATATACGCTTACGCTGAAATTTCTGTCAAAGTGATGCTGCTCGAAAGCGGTGTCTGAACAGGCCGACTTTGTTCAGGAAGCTTTTTTAAAGCGGTGTGAAGCAGACGTTTGTGTGTCCGGCACTGATAAAGCCAAGGCGCTGCGCTGCACCCTTGGAAAGATCAAGCACACGCCCTTTAATGAACGGACCGCGATCATTGATACGAACAATGAGCGACTTGCCGTTTCTCTGATTGGTGACCTTGACCTTGCTGCCAAGCGGCAAGGTGCGGTGGGCAGCTGTCATCCCTGATGGGTTCATGCGTTCGCCCGATGCGGTGCGTGAGGTGAGTGCATACCAGGAAGCACCGCCACAGCGTGCAGCTTGAGCTTCCATTGCGGTGATCGAGAAAAGACCAGTCGTCGCAACGGCGAGCATAGCCATACGGATTTTGAAGTTCATACTGATTCCAAGAGTCGTTTCACAAAGTCTGTCCGGTAATTTTGAGTTACGACGAGAAAGACCTGCGCCAACTGGAATCTAAATGTGGCGATGGCGTGATGTTATTGAGAGTATAATGAGATAATAGATTTAATGAACTAAGCGGAAAATGATCCTATACTAAGCGTTGTTTATTTTATGGCTCAAGAAAATATCAGGAATATTTTAATCGATATGCCAGTGTTGCTGTAAAACTGTTTACGATTCGTTAGGATTCTGTGCTTGCCCGTTGCTCAACCATGTTTTGTGGCGGGAAGTGCAAGAAAAGCTGCTTTGCAGATGGTCACAGTCGTACCGTCCCGGTACAATTTTTATTTGTGGGCCCAGTTTTCAGCCGCTTCAGCCAAGTTGACGGAATCCGGCCTTTTTCGGGCAGAATACAACCATGGGCTGTTTTTGAGGTGGTAAAGTTTGTAACGCCGCCTGTAACTTTTGTTGAAATGTAGCGCGATGACACAGTTTTGACCGCGCATCGCATGCACGCAAAAGCCAAAATCCTGCTATAAGCGCTCATCTTCAGAACGGAAAATCATGCAGGATAAAACGCCAAAGGACGATACCGACACAACGCTTCCAGCCATATCGGCGGGAAAACGTATTCTATATCTATGCCTTGGCTTTCTCATGCTGGTGCTTGGTATCATTGGTGCCATTCTGCCGGTGATGCCGACAACAATCTTTATCATCTTGGCTGCGTGGTTTTTCGCGCGTTCATCGCCGAAATTTGAGGCGCGCCTGCTCGCTGATCCGCGATTTGGTCCGCTTATTGTCAAATGGCGCGAGCGCGGTGCAATCCCGCCTAAGGCAAAACTATATGCCTGTCTTGGCATGGCATTCGGCTATGGCATGTTCTGGTGGGGTGCGCGCCCGGGGCCTTTGCTTGCCGTCTCTGTCACGATCTTTATGCTCGGCTCTGCGGCTTACGTTCTATCGCGCCCCAGTGAATAAGATAACATAGCAACGGGAGCTCTTAATGCCTTTGCCTTCCATCAATCCGCTTATCGGTAAGCTTTCCGCACCGCCAATTCCTGCAGTGCAGGCGTGGGCGCGGAATTATGATGGTGCGCATGGTCCTCTGATTGATCTCTCGCAGGCCGTTCCTGGTTATCCGCCGCATCCCGATATGCTGCGGTTTCTCGGCGTGGCCGCAGGATCAGTCACCTCTGCGGGCTATGGTCCGATTGAAGGCGAGACGGTTTTGCGCGAGGCCTATGCAGCCCATGTTGGTGGCCTCTATGAGGCTCAGATCCAGGCTCACAACGTTCATATAACATCGGGCTGCAATCAGGCTTTCATTGCAGCGATTATGTGCGTCGCCCAAAGCGGCGATACGGTTCTTGCGACTAATCCCTTTTATTTCAACCACCAATCATCGTTGGAGATGCTGGGCATCCACTCGGCAACAGTCGCCTGCCGCGCTGAAAACGGGTTTGTGCCTGCAATTGAAGATATAAAGGCGGCCTTACATAAAGGCGTGCGCGCGCTTGTTTTGGTGTCGCCCAATAATCCAACCGGTGCAATTTATCCGCCGCAATTGCTTGGTGAGATTTATGCTGCTTGTCGTGAAAACGGGACGTGGCTGCTGCTCGATGAAACCTATCGCGATTTTCTAAGCAATGCTGATCGAGCTCCGCATGGACTGTTCGCAGAGGCTGACTGGCCGTCGCATCTGGTCCAACTCTACAGCTTCTCTAAATCCTTTTGCATTCCGGGCCACAGGCTTGGGGCAATTGTCGCAGGTTCCGAGATGGTGGCCAATGTTGCCAAAGTGATGGATAATCTGCAAATCTGCGCAACACGTGCACCACAGATTGCGGTCAGCCAGGCGATTGAACCACTCAAGGCTTGGCGCGACGACAACCGCAAGGAGATTGAACGGCGCGCGGGAGCCTTGCGTGTCTCCATGAGTAATGTGGCTGGTTGGCATATTGAGGCAGTGGGCGCTTATTTCGCATTTGTGCGTCATCCTTATGAAGGCGTGTCGTCTGCCAAGGTTGCCGAGATGCTCGCCAAGTCCATAGGTGTTGTCACACTACCCGGCAGCTTTTTCGGAGATGAGCAGGATGCATTTTTGCGATTTGCTTTCGCCAATGCAGACGTTGCCGGCATTAAGGCCATGGCCGCGCGACTTCCGCTTTTGAAACTTTGAGTGTTCAAGCAGCAAGGAAAACCCTGCAAAACGGCGGGCAAAGTCGATTGATACAAAGCTGTAACACTACTGTCATATGACTGTTATATAGAGCGCGTAGACGGCTGGTGACGCTTTCACGTCATGTGTCTTTTACAACAGGGGCTGGTGCTCATGAACAAGATGATTTCCTCGACCGCAGCGCTCGCAATTGCTGCAGTATTGTCGGTTTCCGCTGCGAATGCGCGCGATCAGATTCAGGTTTCCGGTTCCTCGACCGTTCTGCCTTATGCCAAGATCGTTGCAGAAACCTTTGGCGAAACCTATCCGAACTTCAAGACGCCGGTTATTGAATCGGGCGGCTCTGGCGCAGGCATCAAGGAATTCTGCAAGGGCGTCGGTGAAAACACCATCGATATCGCCAATGCATCGCGCGCCATGAAGGGCACCGAACTCAAGTCCTGCATTGATGCAGGCGTTAAGGAAGTTCAGGAAGTCCGCTTTGGCTATGACGGCATCGTGTTTGCAACCGATGCGAACGGTCCAGACTGGAAACTGGCTCCAGTTGACGTTTACAAGGCTCTTGCTGCCAAGCTCGTCGTAGACGGCAAGCTGGTCGACAATCCAAACACCAAGTGGAACCAGGTCAATGCAGACCTGCCAGATTGGGATATCACTGCCTACATCCCTGGCGAAAAGCATGGGACGCGTGAAGTTTTCGAAGAAAAGCTTCTTGCTGACGGCTGCAAGGAATCCGGCGCTCTCGACGAAATCAAGAAGACCGGTCTCGATGACAAGGCTTCGGCTGCTGCCTGTATCGCTGTTCGTAAGGACGGCAAGGCTGTCGATATCGATGGCGATTACAGCGAAACGCTGGCTCGCATCGACTCCAACAAGCAGGGCGTTGGCGTTTTCGGTCTCTACTTCTTCGAAAACAATGCTGACAAGCTGAAGGTAGCGACCGTAAGCGGCGTCAAGCCATCGGCTGAAACCGTTGCTTCGGGCGAATATCCGGTTTCGCGTCCACTGTTCTTCTACGTGAAGAAGGCTCACCTTGGCGTCATTCCAGGCCTCAAGGAATATGTTGACTTCTTCCTGTCCGAACAGATGGTCGGCCCGGAAGGCCCGCTTGCTGAATACGGTCTGGTTCCGGCTCCGGATGCAGAACGTGAAGCACAGCGCACTGCCTTCACCGAAGGCAAGCTGATGGAAGTCAAGTAAGCTTTGATCTGTGGAATGTGGGGAGGACTCCTTCCCACATTCTTCCTCTTTTGCGCTGGTCGGATAAGACAGGCGCATTCGCGTGGAATTGGCTGACTGCAAACTGTGCTTGAGCAGCTATCTTCACATTTTTTGGGGCAACCGGGGAAATTGAATGTCCTTCTTTCTGGTTCTCGTCAGTGTCGTCGCAATCGGACTGATCGGATTCTTTATAGGTCGACAGCGCGCCGTTGCGATTGACAAGGCTCAGCCTGTCGTCAGTTCAGGCGCAGCCACAGAGAAAATGCATTCCCGCCCGCTCTATCATGGCTGGTGGGTTTTCCTCGTTTCCGCATTGCCCGCAATTTTGTTTCTCGCGGTCTGGGCGGTTGGTACATCGGTTTATCTCGATCATACGGCAACTGCTCGTATGCCGGCTGCTGTCGAAGATGGTTCGTTTTCAGAGCGCAGCTTGCAGCTTGGCATGATTCGCAGCCTTGCAGGCGGCTTGGAAAAGCTGACGCCTGCTGAAATCGATAGTTTACCGCAGACCTATAAGGAAGCCCGTGATGTTCTCGGCTCAAAAGGCGTAGCGCTTGCGACTGAAGGCCAGGACTATATGGTTCCAGTTGCGCTCTTCCTCGAAAAGGCGAGTAAGGTTTCCCATACGGTTGGCAGCGCAATCGCTCTCGTTATCGCGGTTGCTGGTCTGATTTTTGGACTTTCCGGCATCAAGCGCCGCACGCGTGCCCGTAACAATGTCGAGCGCATCGTGTTGTGGGGCCTGATTGCCGCTTCCGGTATCGCTATTCTGACGACCATCGGCATCGTGTTCTCTGTTCTGTTCCAGACGGTGAGCTTCTTCCAGTCGATCGCCCCGATGGACTTCTTCTTCGGAACTGTCTGGGACCCACGCTTCGCAGCTGCAGGTTCGGGTGGTGAAGTCGGTCAGTTTGGTCTCATCCCGCTTTTGGCTGGTACGCTTTATATTGCATTCGTTGCGATGTTGTTTGCTGTACCAGTTGGCCTGTTCTCCGCAATCTACATGGCAGAATATGCGTCGCCGCGTGTCCGCACAGTGGTCAAGCCCGTGCTTGAGCTTCTTGCCGGTATCCCGACCATTGTTTACGGCTTCTTCGCACTGATAACGGTTGGCCCGTTCCTGCGAGATCTCTCTGCTGCCATTGCTGGCGGTCAGGGCTTCATTATGGCGCAGAGCGTTCTGACTGCTGGTCTTGTCATGGGCGTGATGCTGATCCCGTTTGTGTCGTCTCTGTCTGATGACATTATCACAGCGGTTCCCGGTTCTCTCCGCGATGGCTCGCTTGGTCTTGGTGCAACGCGTTCGGAAACAATCAAGCGTGTTGTTCTGCCAGCAGCACTTCCGGGCATTGTCGGCGCACTTTTGATGACGGCTTCGCGTGCAATTGGTGAAACCATGATTGTGGTGCTTGCAGCCGGTGTTGCAGCGCGCCTTTCTGCCAATCCCTTTGAAGCGATGACGACGATCACTGTCAAAATCGTCAGTCAGCTCACCGGCGACCTTGAGTTTGATTCCCCGCAGACGCTTGTTGCCTTTGCGCTGGGTATCACCCTCTTCGTCCTGACGCTGATCATGAATATCTTTGCGCTCTACATCGTTCGCAAGTACCGGGAGCAGTACGAATAATGACCGATTCAACTCTCAATGCTGGCACTACGGTAACAAAGCCCCAGCGCCGCGATATCGGAATCAAGCGTCGCTACGCTGCTGAACGTCGCTTCCGTCTCTATGGTGTGGTTGCCATTGCGATTGGTGTGTTCTTTCTCTGTGCGCTTTTGTTCTCGGTGTTTTCCAAGGGCTATACGGCTTTCGGACAGACGACGATTTATCTGCCGGTCAAGCTTGACGCACAGGTTATCGATCCGGGCAATAAGCTTGCAACCGATCCGAATGTGTTGATCACGGCCAACTATCCGCTTCTGGTACGTAACGCCTTGGCTGAAAAGCTGGGTGTGCCGAGCACGGATCGCGCTGAAATGCGTGAAGTTGGGCGCTTCTTCTCCGATGGTGTTCGTGTTCAGCTTCGCCAGATGGTGATGGATAATCCATCATTGATTGGCACCACACAGACAGTTCCAGTTCTGGCTGCTGCTGATATTGACTCCGCCTATAAGGGGCAGATCGATTTTGAGGTTCCAGAAGCAAACCGCAAGGTTTCAGACCGTCAGTTTGAGTGGATCAAGACGCTTACCAATGAAGGCATCATGAGCCAGGCTTTCAACTGGGGCTTGTTTACCAATGGCGCTTCCAGTCGTCCTGAAACCTCTGGTCTCGGTGTTGCGCTTGTCGGTTCCTTCTACATGATGATGATCGTGCTGGTTCTCGCACTGCCTATCGGCGTGGCCGCTTCGATCTATCTTGAAGAATATGCCAAAAAGAACCGCCTCACGGATATTATCGAAGTCAATATCAACAATCTGGCAGCTGTTCCGTCGATTGTGTTCGGTCTGCTTGGGCTTGCAGTCTTCATCAACTTCTTCAATCTGCCGCGTTCAGCGTCAATTGTCGGTGGTCTGGTGCTGACATTGATGACGCTTCCTACAATCATCATTGCGACACGTTCCGCACTTCGCGCCGTGCCGCCGTCGATCCGCGCAGCAGCTCTTGGGCTTGGTGCTTCAAAAACGCAGATGGTGTTTCACCATGTGCTGCCGCTTGCAGCGCCCGGCATTCTGACCGGAACGATTATCGGTCTTGCTCAGGCGCTTGGTGAAACAGCACCATTGCTTCTGATCGGCATGGTGGCTTTCGTTGCCAATATGCCTGCAACGCCGATGGACCCTGCAACGGCTCTGCCTGTGCAGATCTTTATGTGGGCGAATGAAGCTGAGCGTGCCTTTGTAGAACGGACATCAGGCGCTATTATCGTCCTGCTCCTGTTCCTGGCAGTCATGAATATTGCAGCAATTATTCTGCGCCGCCGCTTTGAGCGCCGCTGGTAAACGGGAGAGAAATGATGAATCTCATGACCGAACGATCTCTCGAAAAAGCCGTAGGAGAAAAGATGAACGCCAACGCCCCCTCCATAAAGATGCGCGGCGACAAAGTCTGCGTGTTTTATGGCGAGAAACAGGCTCTGTTCGAAGTTGATCTGGACGTTCCGGAGAAGATGGTGACGGCGCTGATCGGTCCTTCGGGCTGCGGCAAGTCTACATTCCTGCGTTCGCTCAATCGTATGAACGATACGATCGAAGGCTGCCGTATCGCTGGCAAGATCACGCTCGACAACGAAGATATCTACGATCCGAAGATCGACGTTGTTGAATTGCGTGCTCGCGTTGGCATGGTGTTCCAGAAACCCAATCCGTTCCCAAAGACTATTTTTGAGAACGTGGCCTATGGTCCACGCATTCACGGTCTGGCACGCAACAAGACCGATCTCGAAGAAATCGTGGTCACCAGCCTCAAGAAGGCCAGCCTTTTTGAAGAAGTGAAGGATCGCCTGCACGATGCCGGAACCGGTCTTTCAGGTGGTCAGCAGCAGCGTCTGTGCATTGCACGTGCGATTGCGGTCAGCCCGGAAGTCATCCTGATGGATGAGCCGTGCTCAGCCCTTGATCCGATTGCGACTGCCAAGGTCGAAGAGCTTATCGACGAGCTGCGTCAGAACTACACGATCGTAATCGTCACACACTCCATGCAGCAGGCAGCTCGTGTTTCGCAGCGCACCGCAATGTTCCACTTGGGCAATCTGGTGGAAGTGGGCGACACGGATGTGATGTTCACTGCACCGACCGAGAAGCGTACGCAGGACTATATCACGGGTCGTTTTGGCTAAAATAATTGGAGCATTTCCAGCAAAAGTGTGAAGCGGTTTTGCGTAGGATAATGCGTGGTAAAGATGAGCAGGAGCGACGGCTGATTTGAGAAGACAGCTGTTCGGCTTCCCCGCAATTTAATTGAGGTCTATTATGGCGTCTCAGCATACCGTCACCGCTTACGACGAAGAACTGCAGTTCCTGACCCATAAGATCGCCGAAATGGGTGGTCATGCGGAACGTATGGTCGAGCAGTCCGTTGCAGCGATTGTCAACGCGGACAATGCGCTTGCTCAGCGCGTTATCTCCGATGATCTCATCCTTGATGCAAGCGAGCGTGAGATTGACGACAAGGCAGTCATGATCATTGCAAAGCGCCAGCCAATGGCTGTCGATCTGCGCGAGATTATCGGCTCGATCCGCATCTCCGCCGATCTGGAACGCGTTGGCGATCTTGGTAAAAACATCGCAAAGCGTGTTGCCGCCGTTTCGGAATCACGCCAGCCGGTCAAGCTCTATCGCGGGCTTGAAACTTTGGCCGAACTCGCTTTGACCCAGCTCAAAGATGTGCTCGACGCTTATGCAACGCGCTCGGTGCAGCAGATCAATGTCGTTCGCGACCGCGATGACGAAATTGACTCGATGTACACCTCGCTGTTCCGCGAGCTGCTCACCTATATGATGGAAGATCCGCGCAACATTTCAGCCTGCACGCATCTTCTGTTCTGCGCAAAGAACATTGAGCGCATCGGCGATCACGCAACCAACATTGCGGAGACGGTCTATTATATTGTGACCGGCCTGCAAATGCCTGCGGAACGCCCGAAAGAAGACCTGAGCCACGGCATTGTCGTGGATGAGGCGCGTAAATCCTAAGAACACTGGTGCCGCTATTTACGGCCCAGAATGTATGCATGAGTAAGAATAACGCGACGGCACGCGGTCGATCGGGGGCTTGTATCTTCCGCGGAGCCTAAGCGCATCCCAAAAAGTGTGAAGCGGTTTTTTGGATAAGATGCGCGGTGAAGAAAAAAGCGCATCCCAAAAAGTGCGAAGCGGTTTTTGGACAAGTTGCGCGGTGAAGAAAAAAGCGCATCCCGAAAAGTGCCGAGCGGTTTCGGCCAGGATCCGCGTTAAACAATGAGTTAGAGCGAAATCTGTTTCTATCAGATCGAAACGCGCTCTAAATTTTGGATAGGAAATACTGGATGTCACAGGCACCCAAGATTGCTGTGGTTGAAGACGAAGAAGCCCTGAGTGTGCTCTTGCGCTACAATCTCGAAGCCGAAGGCTATCAGGTTGATGCGATGTTGCGCGGCGATGAAGCCGAAATCACGCTGCGCGAAAACGTACCGGACCTTCTTATTCTGGACTGGATGCTTCCCGGTGTATCGGGGATCGAGCTTTGCCGTCGTCTGCGCCAATGGCCGGAAACCGAGCGCCTGCCGATCATCATGCTGACCGCGCGTGGCGAAGAAAGCGAACGTGTCCGGGGTTTGAGTGTCGGTGCTGACGATTATGTCGTAAAGCCCTTCTCGACGCCGGAACTGCTTGCGCGGGTTAAAGCCATGCTGCGCCGTGCCAATCCGAGCGTTCTCTCGCACGTGCTCAAGGTTGGGGACCTGGTTCTCGACCGTCAGCAGCACCGCGTCTACCGCAAGGAAAAGGAAGTCCGTCTCGGACCGACAGAGTTTCGCTTGCTCGAATATTTCATGATGTCACCGGGCCGCGTGTTCTCTCGCAGCCAGTTGCTGGATGGTGTCTGGGGTCCAGATATCTATGTCGATGACCGCACGGTTGATGTGCATGTTGGTCGATTACGCAAGGCGATCAATGTCGGTCGTGCCCTCGATCCAATCCGCACGGTGCGGGGCGCAGGCTATTCCTTCGGGTAATAAAGTCCCGACATGTAGAACGTCAAAGAAGCGGCCCGTTACTGAAAATGTGACGGGCCGTTTTGCATTAGAGCGCGTTTCGATCTGATTGGATCAGATCGGCGCTCTAATTATCTGTTTTAACGCGCATCTTTGTCCGAAAAACGTTTCACACTTTTCGGGATGCGCTCTAGGGTCCAGACTCAATTGAGCCACCATGTGACGATGGCAGCGATATAGCATGTGGCTGTAAAGTTCAGCATGAGCTTGTCATATCGTGTCGCGACCCTCCTCCAGTCCTTGAGGCGGCAAAAGGTGCGTTCGATGATGTTTCGGCGGCGGTAGGCAATTGGGTTGAAAGGTTTGATCCGCTTACGGGTCGGATTATTTGGAATGACCGGTTCAGTGCCGCGAGCTTTGAGAAAATCGCGTAACGCGTTGCTATCGTAAGCCGTATCGGCAGCGCACAGGTTGCTTGGCGGCAGTGGCTCAAGCAGTGGGATGGCAATGGGAGCGTCACCGCGCTGCCCAGGGGTTATTCTCAGTGCGACTGGGCGGCCACAACCATCGACAACAGCATGTATTTTTGTCGATCTGCCGCCTCGCGATCGACCGATGGCTTGAGCTTCCGCCCCCCTTTTCCGCCAGCAGCAGATCGGTGCGCCTTTGCGGTGGTGCTGTCGATCATGTGAATGTCGCGATTGGTCGTCTGCACCAGTGCTTCGAATAGTTGCCGCCATATGCCTTTGGCAGACCAACGATGGAAACGATTGTAGATGGTTGTCGAGGGACCGTAGACAGCGGGGCAATCCTGCCACCGACAGCCAGTGCGCAGCACATGGATGATGCCGCTAATCACCCGGCGGTCGTCAGTTCGATGCGCGCCGGGTTGGTTCGTTGGAAGCAAAGGAGCGATCACTGCCCATTGCCGATCATCAAGCCAGAATTCTCCTGCCATGCTCCAAAACTCCCGTTATCAGGAGAGTGAATCATGAAGAAGTAATTTGATCAAATGTTTAATTGGGTTTGGAGCCTAGAGCATAATCCAACCAGCGTGAACCGGGGATCGATAAGATTATGCTTCAAATAAAAGGGGGAGGGCGGCGGTCTGATAAATCAGATCGAAACGGCTCTAAGGGAGCGAGCGGCGCGACTCAGTCAAAGCCCTTCCGATTCGGAAATGGACATCCATAACGTGCCAAAATGACCAGTATCACGCGATGTTACATCGATCGTGACAAAGTTGAAGGAACCGTGAAATCGGTGCCAAAAACAGCATCTGAAAAGTTAAAAAACGTGGCTGCGTAAAATCTTGAAACATCAGCGAAATAAGGCAGCGATGTGGCCTGTATTTCAGCAAATTGAATCGCGTTAAATCAATAACTTATAAGATTTGCTAAATTACGTTAAGGATTTGTTAATAAATTTAAGGGGTTTGTGGGAGAAATTAAACTCTGGATTCGGGTTCGATTGGCCACCGTTTTGGTGGCTTTGTCATTTTAGGAATTTGACCGTTCGCCTTTTTTTGGCCTAAAAATTCCAAAACCTTGAATGCAATGAGTGACAGCAGAACGTTTATTTTTTGATTTTCGTTCTATTTGGCTGGAGCGCCGAGTGTCTCGATTGGATGCACAACGGCTGCTCTGTTAGTTCAGATCTGCTGCATAGTTTTATGCAGTGGCACCACAGCCAGGTTTCAAACGCCTTTTGCGGGGCGGAGGCCAGGTTGGATCAGTTAAGGGTCCTAACGATGAGACTGAGCCGTTGACGCGCGCTGCTAAGTGGAAACTGCCCGTTATTCTAGGGCTTCTGGTTGCTCCATTCGTGGTGACAGGTTGCACGACGACCGGAGGCACCGCCAAGACCAAAACGGAAAAGACGGCGGCGGCCAGCCACGTCAAGACGGTCAATGGTGTCAAGACTTTCACCTATACCGCCAGAGACCGCGAATGCCTCGAACGTGCGATGTTCTTTGAATCAAACCGTTCAAGCCCTGATGGCCTGATGGCTGTCGGCACTGTCGTTATGAACCGTCTCGCATCGGGCAGTTATCCGGATACGATCTGCGGCGTTGTCGGTCAGAAGAACCAGTTTGCACCGGGCGTTCTATCCCGCAAGATGAATTCCAAGGCTCTGCCGGATGTTCAGGCGGCAGCTGACTCCGTTCTCAAGGGCAAGCGCCATCCATCGCTGAAGAATTCAATGTTCTTCCACACCGCTGGCCTTAAATTCCCTTATCGCAATATGCATTACGTGCTGGTTGCTGGCGGCAATTCCTTCTATGAAAAGCGTGGCCGCGATGGCGCACTGGAAAATCCAGTACCGCAGACCCCGTATAATCTGGCATATGCTTCGACACCTCAGTCGCCGTCCATGCCGGAAGGTCCATTCTACAATGTAACCGATCAACAGGATGTGCCGGTTCCACAGGCTCAGCCGACTGTACAGGTTGCATTGGCTGAGGCATCCAAGACAACCGAAGTTCAGCAGAATGAAGGTGTGGGACCGCAGGCGCGTGGTGATCGTTTGGCTGCATTGCCCGTTAAGCCAGCTGAAAAGCCGGTGCTGACGCAGGTGGCAAGCTACCAGCCGACATTTGATGAAACGGCTCCTGCCGCGCAGAATGTATCTCTGGGATATACCGCTGATAAGAAGCATGTGGATGCTATTGGCGCCATGCTTCTGTCGCAGGAGCGTCCTGAATCGCCTCTATGAAGCCCCGATTTCAAAAGTGATTTGAATAAAAAAGCGCCTCTAGAGGGCGCTTTTTTTAATGCTCTGTCTGCCTGTTACTTGGCTCGACTATTACTTGGCTTGAACTGGCACTGGTCGATAAATCGGCTGATAGATCACCATCGGCGTATCGTAGAAATCGGCACGGTTCTGCCAGGCGCGGCGATCTGCACGACGATCCAGATCAAGCTGCAAAAGGCAGTTGGAAAATGCATCGGATTTTTGCTTGAAACCATAGCTGCGGCAGGTTTGTTCATCTGCTGCGCGGCGCTGTTCCGGTGTCATGGTTTGACAACCGGCCAAAAGGCCCGTCAGACCAAGGATAATAAGCACGCTTTTCTTCATAGCTGTTGCTCTCAGTGATTTAAAATTTTCTATCGACCGCATAAACAATATATCGCAGTGGCAGGAAAAAGCGTGGTGAAATTAAGTCATCTGATAAACTGCTGCTGATTCTTTCAAACACGAGGCTTGCAGCCATATGGCACATGACAATAACGCTCCCGTCATCGATCTGGTAAAACTCGAACGTCTGGCTGAAGTGGCTGTACGCGTCGGGCTGCAATTGCGTGAAGGGCAAGACCTTGTCATCACAGCTCCCGTCGTTGCTCTGCCGCTTGTGCGCCTGATAGCAAAACATGCCTATAAGGCAGGTGCGGGACTTGTAACGCCGTTCTTTTCTGACGATGCGATTGCGCTGGCGCGTTATGAAAACGCGAGTGACGAGAGCTTCGACCGTGCAGCGAGCTGGCTCTATGAGGGCATGGCCAAGGCCTATGCCAATGGTGCAGCACGCCTTGCGATTGCAGCTGACAATCCAATGCTGCTGTCTTCGCAGGACGCTTCAAAGGTTTCGCGCGCCAACCGTGCCAACTCCAAAGCCTATCAGCCTGCTCTTGAGAAGATTGCCGGTTTCGACATCAACTGGAATATCATTTCCTATCCGAACCCCGAATGGGCGAAGCTGATGTTTCCCAATGAGGCCGAAGACGTTGCGACCCGTAAACTTGCTGATGCAATCTTTGCTGCGTCGCGCGTTGATGTGGACGATCCGGTCGGTGCATGGGCGGCGCATAACGCAGCATTGCGAACCCGCACCCGGTTGCTCAACGACAAGGCCTATAGCGCTCTGCATTTCAAGGGACCGGGCACCGATTTGACGGTTGGTCTGGCAGATGGCCACGAATGGCATGGCGGTGCGTCGACTGCCAAGAATGGCATTACGTGCAATCCGAATATTCCGACCGAGGAAGTCTTCACCACGCCGCACGCGCTGCGCGTCGATGGTCATGTGTCGAGCACCAAGCCGCTGTCGCATCAGGGAACGCTGATCGACAATATTTCCGTGCGTTTTGAAGGCGGGCGTATTGTCGAAGCCAAGGCGAGCCGTGGCGAGGAAGTTCTTAACAAAGTGCTGGATACCGACGAAGGCGCACGTCGTTTGGGGGAGGTGGCTCTGGTTCCGCATTCCTCGCCGATCTCGCAAAGCGGCCTGTTGTTCTACAACACGCTGTTCGATGAAAATGCTGCGAGCCACATTGCGCTTGGCCAGTGCTATTCGAAATGTTTCATTGATGGTGCGAAGCTTGACCCTCAACAGATCGCAGCGCAGGGAGGCAATTCAAGCCTTATCCACATCGACTGGATGATCGGTTCAGACAAGATCGACGTAGATGGTGTCAATGCCGATGGCAGCCGCGAGCCTGTGATGCGCGGTGGCGAATGGGCCAACTGACCTTTGCAAATACAAAAAGGCCGGGAATTTCCCGGCCTTTTTCATTTATGATTGGTCAGAGTACCAAGATCAGTTCTTTTCCTGAACATGTGCTTCAAGGAACCACAGCGATTTGTCGAGGCTGCGCGACGCGGCAGTGAAAATGTCTGCCGTGGTGTCGTCACCAGCGTCATCTGCATCCTTGATTGACTGGCGCACGAGATTGGCAACGTCGCCATAACGTTCGATCAGTGCGGCGAGGTGATCATGAACGGCATAGATATCCGTCGGATAGGCCTTGAGCTTAGAATCCTTGGCAACAACCTGCGTGGTACCATAGGCGGTGCCGCCGAGCTGCACTGCGCGCTCTGCGATCGTATCGACATGCTCATCAAGGTCTTTACGGAAAGTATCCAGCAATTCATGCACGGCGATAAATTGTGGCCCCTTAAGGTTCCAGTGCGCCTGCTTTGTGATGAGGGCCAGGTCGATGGTCGCTGCCAGATTTTCGTTTAGCAGCGCTATCATCGTGGTCTTGGTATTGGAGGGAAGATCGTTGCGGGTTGCATGCATCGACTTCTTGGACATTTTATCCTCATATCCTTTGCACGATCCGGCTGTGTATCAGCGTTTGGGACATCGCTGAAGGAAAACAGATTTGTTTTTCTGAAACCGGCCCCGCCAGATCTCAATGAAAGGCCGGTCTCCGGATACGGTAAATGATATCCGCCCCGCATCCAGCATAAAAACGCTTCAAGTGGGGTTTGGTTCCTTGATCAGCTTGTAAATTTTAGCCGTTTTATGTGTTTTGCTTGTCGCGGGACGATTTCTGATTTACCCGATGGCTTATGAAGATACTTGCCCTCGATACCGCCTCTTCCTGGTGTGCTGCCGCAGTTTATGATTCTGGCAGTGGTGCCGTTCTTGCTGAAGTCAGTGAGGATATCGGCAAGGGACATGCTGAAGTCCTGATGGACTATATCGAACAGGTCATGACGCAAGCCGGAATCGCCATGTCTGAACTGGATCGGGTGGCGGTGAATGTCGGCCCCGGTTCTTTTACCGGTGTGCGCATTGGCGTGTCGGCAGCGCGTGGTTTTGCACTGGCTCTCGGCCGTCCGGCGATTGGTGTCAGTGCATTTGATGTGCTTGCTTCCGAAGTCGCGATAAGCCATCCGGGGCAACCCGTTCTGGTGCTGCTCGAAGCGCATCGGGGTGAGATTTACGCGCAGGCCTTTGGCGCTGACGGCAACGCTCGGAGCAATCCCATGGTGGTTTCTCGCGACGAAGCGCTGGCGCTTATCCAGCAACAATCGTCCCAAACAGTTCTGGCCGGTTCTGCCGCAGCCACATTGAACGAAATGCTTGCCGGAACCTTCAGTGTCGCGCGGGGTGAGCCGACCGGACAAATCGGCACTTTTGCAAAACTCGCTGCTTTACGCGAGCCGGGCGAAGCGCCGAAGCCGCTTTATATGCGTGGACCGGACGTGAAACCGCAAACCGGTTTTGCGTTGCCGCGTAAGGCAAGCGGAGAATAGCGTCATGATGAGCTTTGTGCTGGGCCGCTTTGGTCGCAGGCCTGTTTCGATTGAGACGCTCGGTGCGCAGGACAGCGGAGAAATCCAGCGTATTCACGCGCTTGCGTTCCGCCATGGCTGGAGTTCAGATGATTTTCGCTCGCTGATAGCGCAGGATACGGTGTTCGGTTTTTTGGCGCGGCCGGAAGGCAAACCAGGCAAGGCTTGCGGTTTCGTGCTGGCGCGTCTGGTTGCGGGTGAGGCTGAAATTCTCACCATCGCGGTTTCCAACGAGGTGCGAAAACAAGGGGTGGGGCGCTCGCTGATGGATGCTGTATTGCGCTATCTCTATCAGGAACGTGCCGATACGCTGTTTCTTGAAGTCGATGAGGCCAATGTGGCCGCTCTCGCTCTGTATCGTCGCATCGGTTTCAACAAGGTCGGCGAAAGACCGGCATATTATGAAACAGCAAATGGACGATCATCCGCTTTTATTTTGCGGCGTGATCTGGTGAGGCCGCAATGATTGGTGCGATCCGCATCATCTTTGTGGTGGCGGCGATGGTCGCACTCAGCCTGTCACTTATTCCGGTACAATATGTGTTTCTGAAACTCAAAAACACATGGAAGCGTCGTCTTCCCAATTTCTTCCATCGCATTGTGGCGCGTCTGTTTGGCTTTCGCATCACAATCGTCGGCGATATGCCCGAAGGAAGACCATTGCTGCTGGTCTCCAATCACACCTCATGGAGCGATATTATTGTTTTGTCTGCCGCAGGGCAGGTGTCGTTCATTGCAAAATCGGAAGTCAGAAGCTGGCCGGTTTTCGGCTTCTTTGCCGTTTTGCAGCGCACAGTCTTTGTTGAGCGAGAACGACGCGGCAAGACCGGCGAACAGACCTCCGATATTGCCAAGCGGATTGCGGACGGTGATGCCATGGTTCTGTTTCCTGAAGGTACGACATCGGATGGCAATCGCGTACTGCCGTTTAAGACAGCGCTTTTTGGGGCAGCCCATGCGGCGATCCGTGAGGCAGGCGTACCGGAAGTGATCGTACAGCCGGTGTCTATTGCCTATACAGGCGTGCATGGCATGGCGATGGGGCGTTATCATCGTCCGATAGCTTCTTGGCCGGGCGACGTGCAGTTAATGCCGCATCTCAAAGGTATTCTGCGCGAGGGTGCCATCGACGTCGAAGTGCGCTTTGGCGAACCAATAATGGTGACTGCCGAGACGGACCGCAAGGCGCTTGCCCGCACCATGGAAAGCCGGGTGAGGGCGCTGTTGCAGAGCTCGCTTCTTGGACGTGAGATCGCGGAAGACTGATACCCAATTCCAGAGAGTGAAACTCAATGGAATTGGGCCAAGCCCGAGTAGCGTTTGAATTTTTTCAAGGCGTGATGTGTCAGCATCTCAGCGCCTTGGTATAAGAGCGTAAGTTTGTCGCCTTCCAAAGTGGCGATAAAAACGCTAGATAGCCGCGCATGAGCGAAAATATGACTGATATCAAGACAAACCCGGATGGCAGCAACACGCGTAAGGTCTTTGTGAAGACCTATGGTTGCCAGATGAACGTCTATGACAGCCAGCGCATGGCCGATAGCCTTGCGCAGGAAGGCTACGTCACGACTGATACGCCCGATGATGCCGATCTGGTGCTGCTCAATACCTGTCATATTCGCGAAAAGGCATCGGAAAAGCTTTATTCAGCGCTGGGTCGCCTGCGCAAGATGAAGGATGCACGCGGACCAAATGGCAAGCAATTGACCATCGGTGTTGCCGGTTGCGTTGCGCAGGCAGAAGGTCAGGAAATTCTGCGCCGTGCGCCCAATGTCGATCTGGTTATCGGACCGCAGACCTATCACCGCCTGCCCAGCGCGCTTGCGCGCGTGCGCAACGGCGAAAAAATTGTCGAAACCGAATATGCCATCGAAGACAAGTTTGAACATTTGCCTGCGCCAAAGCGCGAGGAAACACGCAAGCGCGGCGTTTCGGCGTTCCTGACGGTTCAGGAAGGTTGCGACAAGTTTTGCACTTTCTGCGTTGTGCCTTACACGCGCGGTTCGGAAGTTTCACGCAGTGTTGCACAGATTGTGGCCGAGGCTGAGCGTCTTGCCGATAGTGGCGTGCGCGAACTCACCCTTCTTGGACAGAACGTCAATGCATGGCATGGCGTGGGCGATGACGGTCGTGAATGGGGTCTTGGCGAACTGCTGTTCCGCCTTGCCCGCATTCCCGGTGTGGCGCGTCTGCGATATACGACCAGCCATCCGCGCGACATGGATGATGCGCTGATTGCTGCGCACCGCGATCTCAAACAGTTGATGCCTTATTTGCATCTTCCGGTTCAAGCGGGTTCGGACCGTATTCTCAAAGCCATGAACCGTCGTCACAAGGCGGATGAATATATCCGGCTTATCGAGCGTATCCGTGAAGTGCGTCCGGATATGGCGCTTTCAGGCGATTTCATCGTAGGCTTCCCCGGTGAAACAGATCAGGATTTTGAAGACACGATGCGGCTTGTACGTGAGGTGCATTACGCGCAGGCCTATTCGTTCAAATATTCACCGCGTCCCGGTACCCCGGGTGCCGATCTTCCCGATCATGTTGAGGAAGCGGTCAAGGACGAGCGTCTGCAACGCCTTCAGGCGCTGCTTTCCGAGCAGCAATATGCATTTCAGAATTCGCTGGTCGGTCGCGAAATGGATGTGCTTCTGGAAAAGAAGGGTCGCTTCGATCATCAGATGGTTGGTCGTTCGCCATGGCTTTTGCCAGCGATCGTCGACGACAATGACGATCAGGTCGGTGACATCATTCACGTGAAAATTACAGGTACAGGTACCAATAGTCTTATTGCGCAAAAGCTCGTGTAAGCGCATGATACAGTCAAGGCAGTAGTCGCGGTGAGTAGCCTTATACCGAACGTTCTGCCAGTACTGTGATTGCAATGCGTGAACCTTAGGGAGATGCGGTTGAGCGCTACGGAAAAGTTGAAGTCTGCCAAGCCAACCATTCAAACGCAAACAAACACAATTTCAGGTTCGGTTACAAATCCGGCTGCAAGGGCCGCGTCCGGGGCCTCAGACATGGCCCATATCGTCCTCACCTTTGATAATAACCGTCTCGCCAGTGCGCTTTACGGTCAGTTCGATGAGAATCTGGCACGTATCGAGCAGAAGCTTGGCGTTGATGTGCGTTCGAAGGGGAACGAGCTTTCCATTCGTGGAGACGCAACGGCCACTGAACAGGCCCGGCGCACGCTGGATCAGCTTTATGAATATCTGCAAAAAGGCCATGAGTTGAGCCCGTCGGATGTTGATGGTGCCATGCGCATTGCCATTGCTGCGGATGATCAGCTGATATTACCGACGCTTGAAACGAAGGGGAAAATGTCGGCTGCGCAGATATCGACGCGCAAGAAGACAATCTTTGCCCGCACGCCGACGCAGGACGCCTATATGCGCGCGCTTGACCGGTCAGAGCTGGTTCTGGGGGTTGGGCCTGCGGGTACAGGTAAGACCTATCTTGCCGTCGCCCATGCTGCGATGCTTCTGGAGCGCGGTCTTGTAGAACGCATTATCCTTTCACGCCCGGCTGTTGAAGCTGGCGAGCGTCTGGGCTTTCTGCCCGGCGATATGAAAGAAAAGGTCGATCCTTATCTTCGTCCGCTTTATGACGCGCTTTACGATATGATGCCTGCCGAAAAGGTCGAACGCGCCATTACGGCCGGTGTGATCGAAATTGCGCCGCTCGCTTTCATGCGTGGCCGAACACTGGCGCATTCTGCGGTCATTCTCGATGAAGCACAGAACACGACTTCCATGCAGATGAAAATGTTCCTGACGCGTCTTGGCGAAGGTTCGCGCATGATGGTCAATGGCGATCCAAGCCAGATCGATCTTCCTCCCGGCCAGAAGTCCGGCCTCGTTGAGGCACTGCGGGTGCTGGATGGAGTGGATTCGGTGGTCAAGGTGCGCTTTACCGAGAAAGATGTGGTGCGTCATCCGCTGGTCGCAGCAATCGTCAGCGCCTACGACAGCGACGCGAAAAAGCATACACGAGCGGAATGATTCAAAGTTTATCTTGTAATTTTGCAGTCAAATGACGATGTAAAAATATTACGTCCGCTTTCAAGCGGACGTATCTTTTAACAACTGGAAGGATAGAGCGGTTGCTTCATCGCAAACCGCGGCAGAAGTGTCAGACAACGCGATCCAAATCGATATCATGATCGAAGCCGGCAATTGGCCGGATGAAACGGCCCTGGAAGGGCTTGTAAAGCGCTCAGTTGAGGCGGCCTGGGATAATCTTCGGCTCAAGCCCGCAGAGAGCGAACTCAGTCTGGTTTTTACCGACGATGCTTCCATTCAGGCAATCAATGCTGAATGGCGCGGCAAGGACAAGCCCACCAATGTTCTGTCTTTTCCCGCTTATCCTGTGAAGGCTGGCGAGCAGCCGGGCCCGATGCTTGGCGACATCATCATCGCACGGGAAACGGTCGAACGCGAAGCGCTCGAAGAAGGCAAACCGCTCGAAAATCACCTTACCCATCTGGTGGTGCATGGCTTTTTGCATCTTTTGGGTTACGATCATGAGAGCGAAGATGAGGCCGAGGAGATGGAGCGACGTGAACGCGAAATCCTTCATGCTCTTGCCATCCCCGACCCTTATGCTGTATCCGATTTAAACGTTGAAACAGATTGATCATGGCTGACCAAAGCAATTCCTCGTCCGCAGGCGATAGCCGAAGCGACACACAAGATTCAGAAGGACAAAGTACGCAGCGGTCGCAGGCGACCGAAAAGCGTTCCCTTTTGTCAAACATTTTTCCCTTCATGCGTTCGCGCCAATCATCTTCTTTGCGTGAAGACCTGGCCGATGCGATTTCCAGCACCGCAAGTGAGCAGGACTCAGTTTTTTCGCCTGAAGAAAAGGCGATGCTGCACAATATCCTGCGTCTGCGTGAAATCCGTGTCGAAGATGTGATGATCCCGCGTGCTGATGTGGTGGCGGTTGAAATTTCCACTCCGCTTTGGGAAGCGCTGGAGCTGTTTGAAAGTTCCGGTCATTCGCGTATGCCGGTTTATGCCGAAACGCTGGATGATCCGCGCGGCATGATCCATATCCGCGATGTGCTCAATTATATCACCAAGCAGGCACGTCAGAAGACAACCCGTCGTACCACGGCGCGCAAGACCGCCGAGGCAAGTGCCGCCAAGTTCGACATGGGGCGCATTGATCTCACCAAGACGATTGGCGAGCTTAATCTCATGCGCAAGGTGTTGTTCGTGCCGCCATCGATGATGGCGAGTGGACTGATGGCGCGCATGCAGGCGTCCCATATTCAGATGGCATTGGTCATTGATGAATATGGTGGCACAGATGGATTGGCGTCGCTCGAAGACATCGTTGAAATGGTTGTCGGTGACATCGAAGACGAACATGACGACGAAGAAATCATGATCGCCGAAGAGGCAGATGGCGTGTTCGTCGTCGATGCCCGCGCGGACCTTGATGAATTGTCTCAGAAGATCGGCTCTTCCTTTGAAGTGGGTGAGCATGGCGATGACGTCGATACGGTAGGCGGCCTTATCTTCTCCGTTCTGGGACGTATTCCATTGCGCGGCGAAGTCGTACAGGCGGTTCAGGGCTATGAATTCCATGTGCTTGAAGTTGATCCACGTCGCGTAAAACGTGTTCGGATCGTGCCTCTTTCGGAAGCGGATCGCCGCAGACAACAGCGCTCCGTGAGCCCGGTGAAATCGGATGATGCGTCCGAGGTCACGACTGAAACAACGGAAACGTCCAAAGAGGCTTGATGATAGAGAGGCTTGCGGGGAAGATCTCTTCTATGAGCGGTTGGCGTCGTGCGCTGACCGCTTTTGTCAGTGGTGCCGTGGCGACGCTGACCCAGCCACCATTCGATATTTTCATCGCGGGCTTCATTGCCTTTCCGCTGCTGGTCTGGCTCACTGATGGTGCCATCCCCGATAAAGACAAAGGTCCTATCCGTCGCTTTTTCCCGGCAGCGCTCATCGGCTGGTGGTTCGGCTTCGGTTATTTCGTATCTGGCCTCTGGTGGATCGGCACAGCACTTCTGGTTGACGCGCAGCAGTTTGCCTGGGCCATACCGCTCGCGGTTCTTGGTCTTCCGGCATTTCTTGCGATATTTTACGGGCTAGCTGCAATGCTCGCCCGGTTGTTCTGGTCGGACGGTATCGGGCGAATTTTTGCGATAGCGCTGGGCTTTGGTTTCGCCGAATGGCTGCGCACATTCGCTTTCACGGGCTTCCCATGGAACGCACTCGGCTATGCCGCAATGCCCACGCCGATGATGATGCAATCGGTGGAAATCATTGGCCTTGTCGGGATGAGCGCGCTTGCGGCGCTAGCTTTTTCAGCACCGGCGCTGTTGAGCGGCGGGCGTCTGGCAAAGACCGGTATTATCTTGGCCGTTCTGCTGATTGCTGCCCATATCGGCTTTGGCGCATGGACACTGTCGAAAGCACCAGTTCTGGATGCGGATCGGACAACGCTTTCGGTCCGGATTGTGCAGCCGTCCATTTCGCAGAGCCTGAAATGGGACAACAATGAACGTCGTGCGATTTTCGATAAGTTCATTGCGATGACGCGACTGCTACCTGCAGAGGGAAAACCGAAGCCTGATGTGGTTATCTGGCCGGAAACGGCTGTGCCTTACATTCTGTCATCGACGCCTGAAGCACTCGCGCTGATTGGTGATGTGATTGGCGACGATCAGGTGTTGCTTACAGGGGCGGTGCGTGAAGAACTCGTGCCGCGGCGCGACCCGCGTTATTACAATTCGATCCTCACGATCAATGGTCAGGGACGGATCACTGATTATACCGATAAGGTGCACCTTGTGCCCTTCGGTGAATATCTGCCCTTTGAAGGTATCTTGCGCAGTCTAGGGCTTCAGGAAGTGGTGGAAATGCCGGGTGGCTTTACGGCGGCAAAGGCGCGTCACGCAATCAATGTGATGGAAGGACAAACCTTCTTGCCATTGATCTGTTACGAAGCGATTTTCCCTGATGAACTGTCCTATACGGGCCGCAAAGTGACGGCGATTGTGAACGTCACGAATGATGCATGGTATGGCGATACGCCGGGTCCCTATCAGCATTTTCGACAGGCGCAGGTGCGATCCGTCGAGCAGGGCCTGCCATTGGTTCGTGCAGCTAATAATGGAATTTCGGCCGTCGTTGATGCCTATGGTCGAATCATCGAGGAATTG
Organism: Ochrobactrum quorumnocens; assembly: GCF_002278035.1. NCBI lineage: Bacteria > Pseudomonadati > Pseudomonadota > Alphaproteobacteria > Hyphomicrobiales > Brucellaceae > Ochrobactrum > Ochrobactrum quorumnocens. The sequence goes on from NZ_CP022604.1 coordinate 2,555,417, forward strand.
CCACTCGATGCTGTCGGTGTAATTGATGCCTATTTACCTGAAGAGCGTGTCCCATTTTGGGGCACCGCACCGGGCAGCAAACAGACTCTTTCACTCCTATTAACCCTACTCGCCGTATGCGTGTGGTTCAGGTTGTCTTTCCGACGGCGTTTTCATTGACACGGCAATTTTGTTAAGCTGTTATGCTCGCGCTGTGACGGTTTCTTTCGAAAACCAGTCTGACTACCTCCCACAATGTATTTTATCCCTGTTCGGATGAACAGGCCATGAATGAAAGCTCGCGGTTGCGAGGAGTGAAAGCCGTATGATTGAGAATAAGAAGAAACCCAACCCCATTGATGTGCATGTGGGCAGCCGCATTCGCCTTCGTCGCAATATGCTGGGTCTCAGTCAGGAAAAATTAGGCGAAAGCCTCGGCATCACATTTCAGCAGATCCAGAAATACGAAAAAGGCACCAATCGCGTTGGCGCCAGCCGTCTTCAGGCGATTTCTTCCATTCTCACGGTTCCTGTGGCCTTCTTTTTTGAAGATGCGCCCGGTTCAAACCCCACATCGCAGGCAGGCTTTGCCGAGGACAATGAAGCGACTTACGTTGTTGACTTTCTGAACTCGAATGAAGGTGTGCAGCTTACCCGTGCATTCACGAAAATTGCGGATCCGAAAGTGCGCCGCAAGATCATCGATCTGGTGAAGTCGCTCGCCGCCGAAGGCGAATAAGGGCTCAAACACGGCTCCCAAACGTGGGGGCAGTTTTGGGCGTAAGAAACACTTCAAGAAAATAATGAAAGCGCATCGTTTGAATAAAACTCAAACGATGCGCTTTCATTTGTTCACAAAAGCGTAAGCCGGAAGGATTTTTTCCAGCAACGCTGTGTCGCAACAAGAATATCCATTGACGGTCCAATCCCAACTTCGCTAACACAATGATGTGCCCGGAACCTGTTTATCACTCCGGGCGCTACTGTGTTTCCAAAACGGACATTCGCTCCGTTGGATTTTCAAGAGGGGTTACCCGTGTCGCGCAGTTCTTATCTCTTCACCAGCGAATCGGTGTCCGAAGGTCATCCGGACAAGGTTTGCGACCGCATTTCCGATGAAATCGTAGACATGATTTACAAGGAGGCGCGCCGTACCGGCGTTGACCCCTGGACCGTCCGTGTCGCGTGTGAAACGCTTGCCACCACCAATCGTGTGGTTATTGCCGGCGAAGTGCGGGTACCTGAAACTTTCCTGAAGAAGAATAAGGACGGCTCTGTCGCTCACGACAAGGCAGGCCATCCTCTAATCAATCCTTCCCGTTTCCGTTCTGCAGCCCGCAAGGCGATCCGCGAAATTGGTTATGAACAAGACGGTTTTAACTGGCGTACGGCGAAAATCGACGTGCTTCTGCACCCACAATCCGCCGATATCGCGCAGGGTGTGGATAATGCAGCCGACCGTCAGGGTGAAGAAGGCGCTGGCGATCAGGGCATCATGTTTGGCTATGCCTGCCGTGAAACACCGGATCTGATGCCAGCTCCGATCTATTACTCGCACAAGATTCTCGAAAAGCTGGCAGAAGCCCGTCATAAGGGTGAAGGCGATCCAGGCAAGCTCGGACCCGATGCCAAGAGCCAGGTCACTGTGCGCTATGAGAACGGTAAGGCTGCGGAAGTAACCCAGATCGTTCTTTCCACACAGCACCTCGATGCAAGCTGGGATTCCAAGAAGGTCCGTTCGGTTGTCGAGCCTTACATTCGTGAAGCGCTTGGCGATTTGCCAATTGCGGCAAACTGCAACTGGTACATCAATCCAACCGGCAAATTCGTCATCGGCGGACCGGATGGTGATGCAGGCCTGACGGGCCGCAAGATCATCGTCGATACCTATGGCGGTGCCGCTCCGCATGGTGGCGGTGCTTTCTCGGGCAAAGACACGACCAAGGTTGACCGCTCTGCCGCTTACGCAGCGCGCTATCTTGCAAAAAATGTCGTTGCAGCCAACCTTGCTGACCGCTGCACGATCCAGCTTTCCTACGCTATCGGCGTCGCCCAGCCACTTTCGGTCTATGTCGATTTACATGGCACCGGCAAGGTGGATGAATCGGCGGTCGAAGAAGCATTGCGCAAGGTCATGGATCTTTCGCCGAGCGGCATCCGCAAACATCTTGATCTTAACAAGCCTATCTATGCCAAGACTTCGTCTTACGGTCACTTTGGCCGCAAGCCGGGTCGTGACGGTTCCTTCTCCTGGGAGAAAACCGATCTCACCAAGGCATTGAAGGCTGCTCTTTCAGCCTGATTGTTTGGAGAGTATTTCCAGCAAACTGCGAAGCAACTTTGCTGGAAAAGCGCCACAATAAAAAAGTTAGAGCAGGTTCAACAACCCCGTTCTGACTGGAATCGCGATAAATGACTGATGAATCCCATCCTGTACGCGCGGCCGGAAATTTTTTCGGCCGCCGTCATGGCAAGCCACTTCGTCCGCATCAGAGTAATCTGTTTGAGGATTTGCTGCCGCGCCTGAAAATTGACCTCGACACAGCTACGCTAAAGGATTTGCGCTCGCTGTTTGAAGTGCCAGTCGAAAATGTGCGCATGGAAATCGGCTTCGGTGGTGGCGAACATCTCCATAACGAGACGGGCCGTTATCCTGACACAGGTTTCATCGGCGTAGAGCCTTTCGTCAACGGCATGGCCAAGATGCTGGCCGCCCTTGATGAAGCGCCACGCAGCAATCTGCGTCTTTACGATGAGGATGCGACAGCCGTTCTCGATTGGCTACCGGATGCTTCGCTGGTTGGTATAGACCTTTTCTATCCCGATCCATGGCATAAGCGTCGTCACTGGAAGCGCCGCTTTGTGAGCGACGAAAACCTTGGTCGTTTCGCGCGTGTGCTGAAGCCGGGTGGACGATTCCGTTTTGCTTCCGATATCGAGCATTACGTTAACTGGACACTCCAGCATTGTGGCAGACATGACGCTTTTGAATGGCAGGCAGAAGGACCATCCGACTGGAACGACGCCTATGAGGGCTGGCCAGGTACGCGCTACGAGGCCAAGGCTTTTCGTGAAGGCCGCCGTGCAGCCTATCTGACATTCATTCGGCTTTGAAACGGAAGCAAATTGCGGCCTTGAAAAAATTCGCATCCGCTGGTATATAAGTTTCAAATTCTTGGTCGTTTGAACAAGAGTGGGTCCCCCCGGTCCCGCTCTTTTTTGTTACTTACGGCTCTGTAAAAAAGGTTTATCGGGTGACGGAACAGGAACACGCAGTTGAGGCCGTAAGCGCAGATGATCGCATCATTCGCGAAACGGGTATCGATGCAAAAGTAGCAAACATCGTGGAACCGGTGATTAACACGCTGGGTTTTCGCCTTGTGCGTGTGCGCCTGTCCGGCCTTAACGGTCAGACATTGCAGATCATGGCCGAGCGCCCTGATGGCACCATGACGGTTGAAGATTGTGAATTGTTGAGCCGAACAGTCGCTCCGGTTCTGGATGTCGAAGATCCGCTTAGCGGCAAGTATCACCTGGAAATTTCGTCGCCGGGCATTGATCGCCCGATGGTTCGCAAGTCCGATTTTTCGGATTGGGCCGGACATATTGCCAAGGTTGAAACCTCTATCGTCCATGAAGGGCGCAAGAAGTTTCGTGGTCGTATTGTGATCGGCGATGCAGATTCGGTCGTGATTGAAAGCGATCAGATTTCATACGGAAACGAACCTGTCGTCCGCATCCCATTCGATTTGATTTCGGATGCGCGTCTGGTTCTGACCGATGATCTAATCCGTGATGCGCTGCGCAAAGACAAAGCTCTACGTGAAGGCCGCATTCCCGGAGATGACCTGGGCGATGGTCACGGTTCTGATCTTGATGGTGAGGCTGAAGAGGTTGCGCCACCGGAAGCCGAAACCGAAACGGAAAAGAAATAAGTTTCAAAGTGAGTTTCAGGCGTCCGGTTCTCGAAGAAGACCGGATGCGTCACCAAGGAGAGACCTATGGCAGTCAGTGCAAACAGGCTGGAACTTCTGCAAATCGCTGACGCGGTCGCACGTGAGAAGTCTATTGACCGCGAGATCGTTCTTGCGGCCATGGCCGATGCTATCCAGAAGGCAGCGCGTTCGCGGTATGGACAAGAAAGCAACATCCGCGCCGACATCAATGCGAAGTCGGGCGAGATCAAGCTTCAGCGCCTTCTCGAAGTGGTCGAAACCGTAGAAGACTATTCCACGCAGATTTCGCTGTTCACTGCACGTGATCGCAATCCCGATGCGCAGGTTGGTGATTTCATTGCCGACCAGCTGCCGCCAATGGATTTCGGCCGTATTGCTGCTCAGTCAGCCAAGCAGGTCATCGTGCAGAAAGTGCGCGAAGCCGAGCGTGACCGCCAGTATGACGAATTCAAAGATCGTGTTGGCGAAATCGCCAATGGTACAGTCAAGCGCGTGGAATACGGCAATGTGATCGTTGATCTCGGCCGTGGCGAAGCCATCGTCCGTCGCGACGAACTGATCCCGCGTGAAGCATTCCGCTATGGCGATCGCATCCGCGCCTATGTTTACGACGTGCGTCGTGAACAGCGTGGTCCGCAGATCTTCCTGTCGCGCACCCATCCATCCTTCATGGCGAAGCTCTTCACCATGGAAGTGCCGGAAATCTACGACGGCATCATCGAAATCAAGTCGGTTGCCCGTGATCCGGGTTCGCGCGCCAAGATCGCCGTTGTATCCCGCGATGCATCGATCGATCCGGTTGGTGCCTGCGTTGGTATGCGTGGTTCCCGCGTTCAGGCTGTTGTTGCCGAACTGCAGGGCGAAAAGATCGACATTATTCCATGGTCGCCAGATGCGGCTTCCTTCATTGTCAACGCGCTTCAGCCTGCTGAAGTTGCCAAGGTTGTTCTCGATGAAGATGCAGAACGTATTGAAGTTGTCGTCCCGAATGACCAACTATCACTGGCAATTGGTCGTCGCGGTCAGAACGTGCGCCTTGCTTCGCAGCTGACCGGCTGGGATATCGACATCCTGACGGAAGACGAAGAATCCGAACGTCGCCAGAAGGAATTCGCCGAGCGTTCGAACCTCTTTATGGAAGCCCTCAACGTTGATGAGATGGTTGGTCAGGTTCTGGCTTCCGAAGGCTTTGCCTCTGTTGAAGAGCTTGCTTATGTCGAGCCAGGCGAAATCGCTTCTATCGACGGTTTCGATGAAGACACCGCCGGTGAAATTCAGGAACGTGCACGCGAATTCCTGGAACGCATCGAAGGCGAGCAGGACGACCGTCGCAAGGCGCTTGGTGTCGAAGACGAACTTCGCGATCTTCCAGGCCTGACCACAGCAATGCTGGTTGCGGTTGGCGAAGATGGCGTGAAGAACATCGAAGACTTCGCTGGTTATGCCGTTGACGATCTTGTTGGCTGGCGTGAACGCAAAGACGGCGAAACGGTTACTCATACCGGTATCCTGACGCCATTCGATGTTTCTCGTGTTGACGCGGAACAGATGATCCTTACCGCGCGTTTGAAGGCTGGTTGGATCACGGAAGACGAATTGGTTTCGGTTGAAACCGACGAAGATGCTGAAGCTGGCGAGGAAGAAGCCGCTTCGTAAAGTATCAGAACACAATGCTTTTGCGCCCGGAGCGATCCGGGCGCAAAAGTTGCTGTTTCAGAGTTTCATGTTGAGAAGTGACGTAAGCTCTGCTAGGCCGCTGCCAGATTTGTAATTGAGTTGATGGTGATCGATGGCAAAGCCCGACCTGGCTTGGAGTTGCGCCGAGCTTGGAGTTGTGTGTGGAGCAGGATATGAATGACAGAACCTGTATCGTCACGCGCGAAAGCGGTTCTGCTGATGACCTGATCCGTTTTGTAGCAGGTCCCGATGGCTCGGTTGTGCCGGACCTTAAGCGAAACCTGCCCGGCAGAGGCTGTTGGGTCAAGGCCGAGCGGCGTCTGGTCGATGAAGCCGTCAAGCGCAAGCTTTTTGCGCGGGCGTTGAAGGAAGGCGTAACGCCACAGGCAGATCTAGGCGCGCTGGTTGACCAGCTGCTGACGAAATCCGCACTTGGCAGTCTGGCTTTGGCGCGCAAGGCAGGCGCTGTGGTGTCTGGATCGACCAAGGTGGATCAGGCGATCCGCTCGGGCGCTGCGGCACTTGTGTTGCATGCTCAGGAAGCGGCCTCCGATGGGGTTCGCAAGCTTGATCAGGCCCGTCGCGTGGTGGTGCATATGGATGGCCCCGAAATCCCGGCCTTCTCTCTTTTCAAAGGAGAAGAAATGGATTTGGCATTTGGGGGTGGAAATGTGATACATGCAGCCGTGCTCGACGGAAAGGCATCCGTCGGTGTGGTGCAAAGGGTGCTTTTATTGCATCGCTATCGTGGTGAAAGCCACTAGCGCAGTTTAAGGAAAAGTGGGAACCGGTTTCCCGTTTGAAGCTGCGCCAATAAAACTGTCGCGGAAAGGCGGTTGCCAGTTTCCGATCACGACAGGTGAAGAAATAGGGTTTAAAGCGCGTGATCCTCAAGGATTGCATGAGCGCGCTTTATGAAATTGAAACGGCAGTCCGACACTGCTGTGGTATAAATTAGTAGAGCGGTTCTCTTAATCCCGAGAAGACGGGATCCGCTCTGGAGCATGAACTGGAAACTCGGCTTGGTTGCCGAAACGGATCATGCACTGAAGTGGATGACTGGAGCATTATTCAAAATGATCTGATCTGATTGGATACTGCTCGAGTAAAGCGGCTGAAGCTGCGAAGGAAACGGAAACGTAATGAGCGATAAAACAAACGACGACAAGACGCTGAGCGTCAACTCCAAGAAGACGCTGACCATCAAGCGGCCAGGCGTTGAGCAGAGCACCGTGCGCCAGAATTTCAGCCACGGCCGCACGAAGGCTGTCGTCGTTGAAACTAAGAAGCGCAAGTTCTCACGGCCTGATGAGAAGCCTGAAGTGGAAGTAGCGGCACCAAAGCCTGTAGCTGCACCTGCTCCGGCAACTCCCGCAGCTGCGGCCCCACAGACGCCTGCACCAGCAGCGACGTCCGCACCTGTAGTGACACCTGCACCAGCAGCTCCCGCAGCGGTGGCTCCACAGGCACCTGCACCGGCAGCGACGCCTGCACCGCAGCAGCCAAAGGCTCCTGCGGCAGCAGGACCTGCAGCGCCTGTAACGACGCCTCGGCCGCATGTTGCACAGCAGCAGCCGCGTAATCAGCAGCGCCCCGGCCAGCAGTCACAGCGCCCACGCCAGTCTGATCGCTCGGGTATGGTGTTGAATACGCTGTCACGTTCGGAAATGGATGCACGTCGCCGCGCGCTCGAAGGTGCGTTGGTTCGTGATGCGGAAGATCGTGTTCGCGCAGCTGAAGAAGCCAAGCGTCGCGCCGAAGAAGATGCACGCCGCGCCAAGGAACGTGAAGAATCCGCTCGCCGTCAGGCAGAGGAAGAAGCACGTCTGAAGGCAGAAGCAGAAGCCAAGGCGCGTGCCGAGGCGGAAGCAAACAAGCGCATGCCACAGTCGGAAGGCCGTTCGGAACAGCGCGGCGATTCCCGTCCTGCACCGCAGGGTGGTCGTCCGCAGCATTCGGGTCGTCCCCCACAAGGTGGCCGTCCGCAGCAGAATGCGCGTCCGGCAGCCCCTGCTATTGCTGATGTTATCCCAACTGCAAACAAGCCGCTTCCACAGAGCCAGCAGCGCAAGCCAGGCGGAGCCGGCGGTGATGACGATGATCGTCGTGGCGGTGGTCTGACTGCCGCTCGTCGCGGTGCACCCGCAAAGCCGGAAGTGCGCACGCCAAAGGTCACCAAGACCGAAGATGATCGCCGTCGTGGCAAGCTGACAATCTCCAGCAATCTGGAAGATGAAGGCCGTTCGCGTTCGCTGTCGGCAATGCGTCGCCGTCAGGAAAAGTTCAAGCGTTCGCAGATGCAGGAAACCCGCGAGAAGATTTCTCGTGAAGTGACCGTGCCTGAAACGATTACACTTCAGGAACTCGCACAGCGTATGGCTGAGCGTTCCGTCGACATCATCAAGTACCTGATGAAACAGGGCCAGATGATGAAGCCGGGAGATGTGATCGATGCCGATATGGCGCAGCTGATTGCTGAAGAATTCGGCCACACAGTTAAGCGCGTTGCTGAATCCGACGTTGAAGAAGGTATCTTCAACGTGGTGGATGATCAGGCAGCACTCGTGTCGCGTCCTCCTGTTGTTACCATCATGGGTCACGTCGACCACGGTAAGACCTCGCTTCTCGATGCGATCCGTCAGGCCAATGTGGTATCGGGTGAAGCTGGTGGCATCACACAGCATATTGGTGCTTATCAGGTCGAACAGAATGGCCAGAAAATCACCTTCATCGATACGCCGGGTCATGCTGCCTTTACCGCAATGCGTGCCCGTGGCGCGCAGGCAACCGACATCGCCATTCTGGTGGTCGCAGCTGACGACAGCGTCATGCCGCAGACGATCGAATCGATCAACCACGCCAAAGCGGCCGGTGTTCCGATCATCGTTGCCATCAACAAGATCGACAAGCCAGCTGCCGATCCTCAGAAGGTTCGTACTTCGTTGCTGCAGCACGACGTCTTCGTGGAATCGATGGGCGGTGAAGTGCTCGACGTCGAGGTTTCGGCCAAGAACAAGATCAACCTCGACAAGCTGCTTGAAGCGGTTCTGTTGCAGGCTGAAATTCTTGACCTCAAGGCTGATCCGACCCGTACGGCAGAAGGCGTGGTCATCGAGGCCCAGCTTGATCGTGGCCGTGGTTCGGTTGCAACCGTTCTGGTCCAGAAGGGTACATTGCGCCCGGGTGATATCATCGCTGCCGGTAATGAATGGGGCCGCGTGCGCGCTCTGGTCAACGACCATGGCGATCATGTGAAAGAAGCTGGTCCTGCAATGCCGGTTGAAGTCCTCGGTCTTCAGGGTACACCACAGGCTGGTGATCGTTTTGCCGTCGTTGCCAACGAATCCAAGGCCCGTGAAATTGCCGAATATCGTCAGCGCCTTGCTCGCGATAAGGCTGTTGCACGTCAGTCTGGCCAGCGCGGCTCGCTTGAACAGATGATGAGCCAGTTGCAGGTGACAGGCACGAAGGAATTCCCGCTTGTTATCAAGGGCGACGTGCAGGGTTCCGTTGAAGCGATTATTACCGCTCTCGAAAAGCTGGGTACCGATGAAGTGCGTGCGCGCATCGTTCATTCGGGTGCAGGTGGTATTACGGAAAGCGACGTATCGCTGGCCGAAGCTTCCAATGCAGCGATCATCGGCTTCAACGTTCGTGCCAACAAGCAGGCACGTGATGCAGCCGATCAGCAGGGTACTGAAATCCGCTACTACAACATCATCTACGATCTGATTGAAGATGTTAAGGCAGCAATGTCCGGCCTTCTGTCGCCAGAACGCCGCGAAACATTCATTGGTAATGCGGAGATTCTCGAAGTCTTCAACATCACCAAGGTGGGCAAGGTCGCCGGTTGCCGCGTCGTTGACGGTAAGGTCGAACGTGGTGCAGGTGTACGCCTGATCCGTGACAACGTGGTTATCCACGAAGGCAAGCTCAAGACACTCAAGCGCTTCAAGGACGAAGTGTCGGAAGTACCGATGGGTCAGGAATGCGGTATGGCGTTCGAAAACTACGATGATATGCGTGCAGGCGATACGATCGAAGCGTTCCGCGTCGAGCACATTACGCGTACGCTGTAATAAACGACAGCCATACGAAACTTCTACCCGTCCGCAGACAATGCGGGCGGGTATTTCGCGCCCGGTTCTGAGGGTCTGACTCCCATCGGAACTGTGGTAGATTGCGCTTTCAATTCATGACCACATTGTCGAGCAGCCTTTGATGGCAGCGCGTCGATATCTGGTCGTCTATCGAGGATAAACTTATGGCACGTTCTCCAGATCCGAAAGGCTCGGGCGGCCTTTCTCAACGACAGCTGCGCGTGGGCGAGCAGGTGCGTCACGCATTGGCTCAGGTGCTTCAGCGCGGTGAAATTCGCGATGATCTGATCGCAAAGACCGTTATTTCCGTATCGGAAGTGCGCATGTCTCCTGATCTCAAGATCGCGACCTGTTTCATCACACCACTCGGCAGTTCTGACGTTCAGGCTGTAATTAAGGCATTGGCCTCAAATGCGAAATTCATTCGTGGTCGCGTGGCTCCAAGCCTCGCACAAATGAAATATATGCCTGAATTCCGTTTCCGGCCCGATACGAGCTTTGACAATTTTTCAAAGATCGATGCTCTGCTCCGTTCCCCGGAAGTGGCGCGCGATCTAGTGCGTGATGATGAAGAAAATGACGAAGCGGATCAAAACGCTTCCCGCAATGGAGACGAATAAAGCATGGCAAGACGGGGCAAGAAAAAAGGCCGTCCGGTTTCTGGCTGGGTCATTTTTGACAAGCCGAAAGGTATGGGATCGACCGAAGCAGTCTCGAAGATCAAGTGGCTTTTCAATGCTGAAAAGGCCGGTCACGCCGGTACACTCGATCCGCTTGCTTCCGGCATGTTGCCCATTGCACTTGGTGAAGCCACCAAGACTGTGCCTTACGTCATGGACGGCACCAAGGTTTACCGTTTTACGGTGACCTGGGGTGAAGAGCGCTCCACCGACGATCTTGAAGGCGTTGCCACCAAGAATTCCGACAATCGCCCATCCAGCGACGAAATTCAGGCCTTGTTGCCAAATTATACCGGCGTGATTTCGCAGGTTCCGCCGCAGTTCTCTGCCATTAAGATCGCGGGCGAGCGCGCCTATGATCTGGCACGTGAAGGCGAGACAGTAGAAATCCCGGCCCGTGAAGTCGAGATTGATCGTCTGGAAGTGGTGGGGTCGCCGGATGCTGATCGCACCGAGTTTGAAGTCGAATGTTCGAAGGGCACCTATGTGCGCTCACTTGCCCGCGACATGGGCCGCGATCTTGGCTGCTTTGGTCACATTTCTGATCTGCGCCGCATCGAAGTAGCTCCTTTCACCGAAGAGGATCTGGTGACACTGACGGAGCTTGAAGAAGTCTGGCCACCGCTCCTCCCACCCAAGAAGGAAGAGGGCGAGGCCGATGCTGAGGCCGAGGTTATCGAACAGCCGGCACCACGCCGTGACTTTTCGGCTCTTGACGCTCTTGTCATCGATACGGGTGCTGCTCTTGATTGCCTGCCACAGGTTCCACTGACAGATGATCAGGCGCAGAGGGTGCGTCTTGGGAATCCGGTTATCCTGCGTGGCCGCGATGCACCCTTGGAAGCCGATGAAGCCTGTGTAACAGCACACGGCAAGTTACTTGCAATTGGCTATATCGAGCATGGTCAGTTCAAGCCGAAGCGCGTGTTTACTGCGGGCTAAACAGCCGGAGCATATTTGACGCTGGCATTATTGCCATTTTTGCACTATATGCCCCTCAGCGATCGTATTAAAATACGTCAGATCGTGTAAATGGCCCGCGCTGGACGACATCCCGGCCTGGGCGTCTCTTTTTCCTCTCATCAAGAAAGGGTGTACGATGTCGATTACTGCTGAGCGCAAGCAAGCACTTATCAAGGAATTCGCTACCAAGGAAGGCGATACCGGTTCTCCTGAAGTACAGGTTGCCGTTCTTTCCGAGCGTATTTCGAACCTTACGGATCATTTCAAGGGCCACAAGAATGATAATCATTCGCGTCGCGGCCTTCTGAAGCTGGTTTCGCAGCGTCGTCGTCTTCTTGACTATGTCAAGGGCATCGACCAGGCACGTTACCAGGCGCTGATCGGCCGTCTCGGCCTGCGCCGCTAACGGTAAAATCGGGCGACGTCTTCAAACGTCGCCCGTTTGATTTGGAGCGTATCCAGAACGATGCGCGCAGATATTACTGTGTTCTAAGGACGAGCGGATAGCCGCTTTCCTGAAAGAGAATACGTTTATAGGGCAAATGCCCATCTGGCATGAGACGGCGCACTGGGTGCATTCCGTCATGCCAACCGAGCCATGAGGCTCATGACCTGGACCAGTCATGGGGCAGGATTGCAGGTAGTTCGGCGGGTACGATCCCGAAAAGTTGCAGACTTTTCGGATCAGAGAATACCCGGGAAAAGTATGATCCCGAAAAGTGGGAACCGGTTTTCGGATAAGATCATACTATCAAAGCTGAACTTCCCGTTGTCTTGCCCGTGGCATGTCCGCCAACCCGGATGATGTCCCAGCGCTTTTGCGCGGCGTCTCCACATAAGGACTAGATATGTTCAACACACATAAAGTTGAAATCGAATGGGGCGGTCGTCCGCTCATTCTGGAAACCGGCAAGATTGCGCGTCAGGCTGACGGTGCAGTTCTCGCAACTTATGGCGAAACCGTCGTTCTAGCGACTGTTGTTTCTGCCAAGGAACCAAAGCCAGGTCAGGATTTCTTCCCGCTGACCGTCAACTATCAGGAAAAGACCTACGCAGCTGGTAAAATCCCAGGTGGCTTCTTCAAGCGTGAAGGTCGTCCAAGTGAAAACGAAACCCTCGTTTCGCGCCTGATCGATCGTCCGATCCGTCCGCTTTTCGTTGATGGCTACAAGAACGACACACAGGTTGTTCTGACCGTCATTCAGCACGACCTTGAAAACAATCCCGATGTTCTGTCGATGGTTGCAGCTTCTGCTGCATTGACCATTTCCGGCGTTCCTTTCATGGGTCCGATCGGCGGCGCTCGCGTTGGTTATATCAACGGCGAATACGTACTGAACCCGAATATCGACGAAATGCCAGAATCCAAGCTCGATCTGGTTGTTGCCGGTACTGCTGATGCTGTTCTGATGGTTGAATCGGAAGCTCAGGAACTTTCTGAAGAAGTTATGCTCGGCGCCGTTGTTTTCGGTCAGAAGGGCTTCCAGCCAGTTATCGACGCGATCATCAAGCTTGCTGAAGTTGCTGCGAAGGAACCACGCGATTTCCAGCCGGAAGATCTGTCCGACGTCGAAGCCAAGATGCTCGCAGTTGTCGAAAACGATCTGCGGGATGCATACAAGATCACCGAAAAGCAGGCCCGGTACGTCGCTGTTGACGCTGCTAAGGCCAAAGCGAAGGCTCACTTCTTCCCAGAGGGTGTTGAAGAGCCAGAATTCTCGGCTGAGAAGTTTGCGACCGTTTTCAAGCACCTGCAGGCGAAGATTGTTCGTTGGAACATTCTCGACACAGGCAACCGCATCGATGGTCGCGATCTGTCGACTGTTCGTGCAATCGTTTCAGAAGTCGGCCTTCTGCCACGTACCCACGGCTCGGCGCTGTTTACCCGCGGTGAAACGCAGGCAATCGTTGTTGCCACGCTCGGCACCGGCGAAGACGAACAGATGATCGATTCTCTGACCGGTACGTACAAAGAATCCTTCATGCTACATTACAACTTCCCGCCATACTCGGTTGGTGAAACCGGCCGTATGGGTTCGCCGGGTCGTCGTGAAGTTGGCCACGGCAAGCTTGCATGGCGTGCGATCCACCCAATGCTGCCAGCAGCTGAACAGTTCCCTTACACGATCCGTACCGTTTCCGAGATCACGGAATCCAACGGTTCTTCGTCGATGGCAACCGTTTGCGGCACGTCGCTGGCGCTGATGGATGCAGGCGTTCCAATCACCCGCCCGGTGGCTGGTATTGCTATGGGTCTGATCAAGGAAGGCGAGCGTTTCGCGGTTCTTTCCGACATCCTGGGTGATGAAGATCACCTTGGCGATATGGACTTCAAGGTCGCTGGTACTGAAAACGGTATCACTGCGCTCCAAATGGACATCAAGATCGACGGTATCACCGAAGAGATCATGAAGGTCGCTCTGGAACAGGCTAAGGGCGGTCGCGTTCACATCCTCGGCGAAATGAGCAAGGCTCTTTCGACGTCGCGTGAAGAACTCGGCGAATTCGCTCCACGCATCGAGGTCATGAACATTCCTACCGACAAGATCCGTGATGTTATCGGTTCGGGCGGTAAGGTTATTCGTGAAATCGTCGAAAAGACTGGCGCGAAGATCAACATCGAAGACGATGGTACGGTCAAGATCGCTTCGTCGAACGGCAAGGAAATCGAAGCCGCCAAGAAGTGGATTCATTCGATTGTTGCTGAGCCAGAAGTTGGCGAAATCTACGAAGGTACGGTTGTTAAGACCGCTGACTTCGGCGCGTTCGTAAACTTCTTCGGCCCACGTGACGGTCTGGTTCACATCTCGCAGCTCGCTTCCGACCGCGTTGCCAAGACCACTGACGTGGTTAAGGAAGGCCAGAAAGTCTGGGTCAAGCTCATGGGCTTTGACGAACGTGGCAAGGTTCGCCTGTCGATGAAGGTTGTCGATCAGGAAACCGGCAAGGAAGTTGTTGCAGAAAAGAAGGCAGAAGCTGACGCTGAATAACGCTTGATCCCAAAAAGTTACAGACTTTTTGGATAAGATCATGCGGTAAGCGAAACGCTGTCTCTATCAAACTATAAAAGCGCGCTTAAAAGGCGCGCTTTTTTGTTGCACGTGAATCAATTCAAGACCATGGATGAGCCATGATGACACCGGCACAAAAAACACTCTTTCTTCCCTTCGATCAGGGGATTCTGGACCTTCCCGAGGAAGGGCAAACCTATCTTGGCTGTGGTATCGCTGCAGACCGTCTGCTTGAGGACGAATGGAGGCGGGCTTTAACCTGCCTGCAACCTTGGCGACCTGATTGGCTTGCGCTGAAAAAGGAAGGCTTTCAGGTTGAGCCAAGGCTTGCTGCAGACACGCGTTATTCCGGTGGGTTGCTCCTGCTCGGAAAACACCGCGGACGCAACGAAGCGTGGTTTTCGGAGCTTCTGGCGCGTGTTGAGCCGGGCGGCTGGATCGTCGTCTCCGGCGACAAAAAGCTCGGCGTCGATAGTTTCCGCAAATGGGTCGGCAATATCGCAGAAATCAGTGACAGGCTTTCCAAGAACCACGCAGTCTCATTCTGGCTTCAACGCCCTGCTGATCTCAGCGACGATTTCATTGCGGCCCTGCGTCCGCCGGAAAGTGTGATCGATGATGTATTCCGCACCGAACCCGGCATGTTCTCGCATGGCGCGATCGATAAGGGATCGGCACTGCTGGTCCCACATATGGAGAAGATCGTTTTCGGTAACGTTGCCGATCTTGGCGCAGGTTGGGGCTATCTCGCGGCACAGAGCCTCAAATATGCCGACCGCATCAAGAGTATTGATCTTTTTGAGGCTGATTACGAGGCGCTGGAAGCCGCACGCGGTAATCTGGAATGTCTTGGCGCATCCGTGCCGCTCTCGTTCAATTGGTTTGATGTGACGAGCGAAAAAATGGCGGGTATTTATGATACCGTGATCATGAACCCGCCCTTCCATGAAGGTCGTGCAACCGACGTGTCGCTTGGGCAGACATTTATCGCTGCAGCTGCTTCGCGACTCAAGATCGGTGGTCGTCTATTGATGGTCGCAAACCGTCAGTTGCCCTACGAGGTGACGCTCAAGAGCCTGTTCAAGAATGTGACCGTTCTTGAAGATGCCAAGGGCTTCAAAATATTCGATGCTAAGAAATGAAATGAAAAAAGGCCGCCGATGAGGCGGCCTTTTCTTTAATTGTTTGGCTTATTCACCGCGTTCAGCGTCTGAGCTTTTCAGCTCTTCCAGCGTTGGCATCGAAACGATGTTGTAACCGGAATCCACATAATGGATTTCACCGGTGACACCGCTCGAAAGATCAGACAGCAAATAGAGTGCCGATTTGCCGACATCGTCAATATCGACGGTGCGGCGCAGCGGCGAATTGCGGCGCTGATAGCTGAAGATTGCGCGTGCATCACCAATACCAGCACCGGCCAGCGTGCGAACCGGACCAGCCGAGATCGCGTTTACGCGAATCCCTTGCGGACCGTAATCGGCAGCCAGATAACGAACCATTGCTTCGAGGGCTGCCTTGGCAACACCCATGACATTGTAATTCGGGATCGTGCGGGTGGAACCGCCATAGGTCAGCGTCAGGATCGAACCACCGTCCTTCATGAGCTTTTCTGCGCGCTGCGCCATTTCCGTGAAGGAGTAGGCGGAAATCACCATTGTACGGCTGAAATTTTCGCGCGTGGTGACGTCTGCATAGCGGCCCTTCAGTTCGGTCTTATCGGAGAAGCCGATGGCGTGAACGATGAAGTCGAGCTTTCCCCACTTCTTCTCGATTTCAGCGAAAACGGTATCGACCGATGTGATATCTTCAACATCGCAAGGCAGGACGAAATCCGAACCAACCTGTTCGGCCAGCGGCTTCACGCGCTTGCCGAGTGCATCACCCTGATAGGTGAATGCGAGTTCTGCGCCCTGTGCCGCGAGTTGCTTTGAAATTCCCCAAGCCAGCGAGTGGTTATTCGCGACCCCCATAATGAGGCCGCGTTTTCCTTGCATCAGACCTTCCATATTGTCCCTCTCCGTCAGCTCTGATAGCGCTGGAAGACCAGCGTTGCATTGGTGCCACCAAATCCAAACGAGTTGGAGAGCACGGTATTGAGCTGAGCATTATCGATGCGTTTGCGAACGATAGGCATATCCGCGAATGCAGGATCCAGTTCTTCGATATGAGCGCTTTCGCAGATGAAATTGTTCTGCATCATCAAAAGCGAGTAGATGGCTTCCTGCACGCCTGTGGCACCCAGCGAGTGACCGGTCAGCGATTTGGTAGCCGCAATTGGCGGACAGGCATCGCCTGAGCCGAAAATCTGGCGAATCGCATCGATTTCCGGTGCATCACCTGCGGGCGTCGAGGTCGCATGTGGATTGATATAGTCGATCTTGCCTTTGACGGTCGAGAGCGCCATCTTCATGCAGCGCACGGCACCTTCGCCCGATGGGGCAACCATGTCGTAGCCGTCAGAAGTTGCGCCGTAACCGACGATCTCGCCATAAATCTTGGCACCACGCGCAAGCGCAGTTTCCAGATCTTCCAGCACGAGAACGCCAGCACCGCCGGCGATAACGAAGCCATCGCGGTTCTTGTCATAAGCGCGCGAAGCTTTGTCAGGCGTGTCGTTATATTTGGACGACATCGCACCCATGGCATCAAACAGCACTGAAAGGGTCCAGTCGAGGTCCTCACAGCCGCCCGCGAAAACGCGGTCCTGCTTGCCATACTGGATCATTTCATAGGCATTGCCGATACAATGATTCGACGTCGCACAAGCAGACGAAATCGAATAATTCACGCCCTTGATCTTGAAGAAGGTTGCAAGCGTTGCCGATGCTGTCGAGCTCATGGCTTTCGGCACGGCAAACGGTCCAACGCGCTTCGGACCCTTTTCACGGGTGATGTCGGCACTATCGACAATCGTGCGTGTAGAAGGACCGCCCGAACCCATGATGATACCGGTACGATCATTTGAGACTTCGTCTTCCGAAAGTCCCGCATCGGCAATCGCCTGATCCATGGCGATGTGATTCCATGCCGTGCCACGACCATGAAAACGCATGGCGCGGCGGTCAACGAGAGCCTCGACATCGATCTTGGGGGTGCCGTGAACCTGGCAACGGAAACCGAGTTCGGCATATTCCTCAGCGCGTGAGATGCCGGACTTGGCATCGCGCAGCGAGGCCGTGACCTCTTCGGTGTTATTTCCAATTGAGGATACAATCCCCATACCCGTTACGACCACACGCCGCATCGCGTTCTCCTTTACACCTGTTCCGTGAGATCAACCGGTGAAGGCTGACCGTTGTACCCGGTTACATAGGTGCGATCTTCGCATGTTTTGAGCGCGGCTGCATGAAAACTCGATATTTTTTGCAGTCGCGCCCGTGAATTGTAGATGATCAGGCGCTTTGGGCGTCGCCATCTTTTGACAAGCCGACTCGTAGGTCGCTGGCTTTGTAGATTGTTTCGCCATCGGCTTTCAGCCAGCCGTCAGCCGTTCCCAGCACCAGACGGCCACGCATGACGCGCTTGAAATCGATGCCATATTGCAGAAGCTTGGTGTGAGGGCGAACCATGCCCTTGAACTTCACTTCACCGGTGGACAGCGCCATGCCGCGGCCCGGCTCACCGAGCCAACCGAGGAAGAAGCCTGTCAGCTGCCACATGCCATCGAGGCCAAGGCAGCCCGGCATGATTGGATTGCCCTGAAAATGGCATGGGAAATACCAGTCGTTGGGGCTTACATCGTATTCGGCACGGATAAAGCCCTTGTCGAACTCCCCGCCGGTTTCGGAAATTTCGGTGATGCGATGCACCATCAGCATTGGTGGCAGGGGGAGCTGTGCATTGCCGGGACCGAACAACTCGCCGCGTGCGCAGCTGAGGAGCTCTTCATACCCGTAGCTCGATTTCTGTTCTGCCATTACGCCTCCCTTGAGGATCATTCTGATGTGGTCATTCCTGTTGTCAGGACCGACCGGGTTGTCGTCGTTTCCGGAACATCCCTAACACAGTCTGTTTCCGGCAGTAAAATATTGCAGAGGGTTTTCCCAAAAAAGCAGGGAATTACCATGCCTATTGATACTTAATTCGCAACGGCATATATCAATGTCAGTAGGCAATGGGCAACAGCCCGTTCAATGTTTGACGAAATTGCTACAAGCTTGTGACGGATCCAAGGGTGAATATGCAGAATTATCATGCCCACCACTCGATGGTTTCAATGGAAGAACGACTTCGCGGCGCTGGTTTGCGCCCGACGCGTCAGCGTGTTTCGCTCGCCAACCTGATCTATGCTCAGGGCGATCGCCACCTGTCCGCTGAAGACCTTCATGAAGAAGCGGTGCTCGCCGATGTACCGGTTTCGCTTGCGACCGTCTACAACACGCTGCATCAGTTTACCGAAGCCGGTATGCTGCGCATTATCGCGGTTGAGGGGTCGAAAACCTATTTCGATACCAATATTTCCGATCACCAGCATTTCTTCCTCGAAGGGGAGAATGTGGTTTTCGATATTCCGCATGGTGAGCGCGGCCAGCCGACGGTTTCCAATATGCCCGAAGCACCTGAAGGTATGGAAATCGTCAATGTGGATATTATCGTCCGCCTGCGCCGTAAAACGCGCTAAGCGTTCCGATATCGATTTTGAGAAAGCGGTCTTCTGGACCGCTTTTTGTTGCGCATCGTGGTCTAAAGTGATTCATCCGCCCCATCACCTTTCACAGGCGCATTTAACGCTGACCTCCCAACCAAGCATAAATGTGTCGAAAACGATTTGACTGGAGACATCTATGCGTAAGTTGATCATTGCGGCCACCGCATTCGCGCTATTCTCAACCGGGAGTGCTTTCGCTGAGAAGATTCGCATTGGAGTGACACCCGGTCCGCACGCGCAGATCATGGAAAAGGTCAAGGAAGTCGCAGCCGCCAAGGGCGTCGAGATCGATATTCAGGAATTTTCTGATTATGTGATTCCCAACATGGCTTTGGCTGATGGTTCGCTTGAGGCAAATTCGTTCCAGCATCAGCCTTATCTCGATAATCAGGTAGCAGATCGCGGCTTTCCGATTGAAACGGTAGCGCCGACGGTCAACTTCCCGATGGGCATGTATTCCAAGAAACTGAAGAATGTTTCCGAGCTGGCAGACGGTTCCACCATTGCTATTCCAAACGATCCGACCAATGGTGGCCGTGCACTTCTGGTGCTCGCCGATAATGGACTCATCAAGCTTGATGCTGCCAAGGGCCTGAAGGTTACGTCCATTGATGTAACGGAAAATCCGAAGAACTTGAAGTTTGTGGAACTGGATGCCGCACAGTTGCCTCGCTCGCTTGAAGATGTGGACGCTGCTGTCATCAACACCAACTACGCTTTGGAAGCTGGCCTGAACCCGGCAGGTGACGCACTTATCCGCGAAGGTGAAAAAGCACCTTACGTGAATGTGCTGGTCGTCCGTACGGCTGACAAGGATGCCGAATGGGTAAAGACGCTGATTAGCACCTATCATAGCCCGGAAGTGAAGCAGTTTATCGCTGAAACCTTCAAGGGCTCGGTAATCCCGGCCTGGTAATAGTTGGGTTAATCTGAAATGCCGGAGCGGGGCGAGTGATCGCCCCGTTTTTTTAATCTTTCAATTGCATCTCGATATTGGCAAAGGGAAAACCGTTATCGTCTTCAGCACGACGGCTGATTTCCTGAAAGCCGAGTTGCTTATAGAAGCGGTATGCTCTTTCATTATTGACATAAACTTCGAGCGAAAGTTCGCCCTTCATCGCCAAAGCGTAGGCAATCAACCTACGCCCTATGCCATGGCCTTGAGCGGCTGGATTGACGAACAAGCCGCCGATGAAACTGCCCAGTAGGCCGATAAAGCCGACAGGCTTGTTATCTATGATAGCAACCCAAGTCTCAGCCTTTTCGAGATAGACGTCTTCGATCAGCTTTTGTTGATCGCGAAGCAGGTCTGATCCCAGAAATGCATGAGCTTCAAGAGAAGCGCGATACCAGATTGACGATAAGGTTTCTTTGTCCGCAGCCTCATAGGCACGGATCGTTACCGACATATTTTTCATGATTATTCCAGAGTTTTGGTATGCACAAATATCCCACCGCAACGGTGGGGTTCAAATCCGTTAAAACGGCAGCGATGAACTTCTGCGCATAAAACTCCTTCTTAATTTGTTTGAGAGAAGTACCGTCACTGGCACTCACTCGTCAAGCGTCGACGTTTGCTTTCGTGGATCAGTCGAAAACTTCGTCGGGGTAAACGCCCCAGAGATCGGATTGTTTGATCCAGCCGCGAGTGCCCTGCATGTCCATTCGACACCACTGGCCATTGCATTGGCGAACTGTGCCGATCACATTGGGTTCGATTTCTGCCGCAAGCCCCGAGGTTTCGGTTGGGTCGCGATGCATGGTGATCATCGAACCTTCATTATTCTTGAGCCATGGTGCGGTGATTGCTGTGCGCTTGCCCGACAGAAGTGACTGATAAACCCAGCCTTCTGTGCCATCAGCATCGCGAATGCGGCGCCAGTTGTCGTATTCCTGAATGATTTCGACAGGCAGACCCGACTTCATAAAGAGCCAGGACACGGCATAGTCACGGCCCGGCCCCACGCGCAAGTTGACGCGCGCAGGCTTGAGACTCACAAAGCGTGGCACGGGCAGGCCACTTGCGCCCAGTGTCGTGCCTGATGTCGCTTGAGCCATTGCGGCATGTTGGTGCGATGCGCCAAGCGGTCCAATGACCAGCAGCATTACGATGCTGCCAAGCACTGCCATAAAAAAGCGTTGCGAAAGTACTCGGTACAATTCTGACCTCTCGCCGTCCTGTCATGTCGAGCAGTTTCAGGGCAAGGGGGAGGGACCGACTGAAACTCTGAAAACGAATAACTACACGGTTTTCCCGCTTGTGATCGAAAAACAGGTACAAGAGTTTTGGCTTTTGCATGCCTGTGAGGAATGCTGAGACTGCTCTGTTGCCATTTTACGATTCTGTTTTTCTTTGTCTTTGCCGCGCCGCCTTGCTAGAGATGTGCAGCCGAAGCAATATCCCATATTGCACCTTCTTGGTTAAGGAGGTCTCAACGCGGGATATTGGTTAAAGGATTTTCAGGAATTGTGAACCGCGTTTTGCGCCTGAAAATGCTTGAAAGCGACTTTTAGAGCTTTGCTCAAAAAATGGGGTGGAGATGTCGAACAAAAAGAAGCCACTGGTGGTTCTTACCCGAAAACTGCCGGACCCGGTTGAAACCCGAATGCGGGAATTGTTCGACGCACGTTTAAATATAGACGACCATCGCATGTCACAGCCTGAAATCATCGCTGCGATGAAAGAGGCTGATGTTCTCGTACCCTGCATCACTGATGTGATCGATGCGGCTGCGATTGAGCAGGCGGGACCAAATCTCAAACTGATCGCCAATTTCGGCAATGGCGTTGATAATATTGACGTGGCTGCAGCTGCAAAACGAGGCATTACGGTCACCAACACACCCAACGTGCTGACTGAAGACACTGCCGACATGACTTTAGCGCTGCTACTGATGGTGCCTCGGAGGCTCGTTGAGGGCGCGAATGTACTGAACGAGCGCGATGGAGAATGGCCGGGCTGGTCGCCGACATGGATGCTGGGACGCCGCATCTGGGGCAAACGCCTCGGTATCGTCGGGATGGGCCGCATTGGTACTGCCGTCGCACGGCGCGCTAAGGCTTTTGGCCTCTCGATCCATTATCACAACCGCAAGCGTGTCAGCGCGCAGGTCGAGGAAGAGCTGGAGGCGACCTATTGGGACAGTCTCGACCAGATGCTAGCTCGCATGGACATCATTTCGGTCAATTGCCCATCAACACCGGCAACATTTCACCTGCTTTCAGCCCGCAGAATAGCGCTCATGCAGCCGACAGCCTATCTGGTCAATACGGCGCGTGGTCAGATTATCGATGAGAATGCGCTGGTCGAGCTGATCGAACAGGGCAAGATTGCGGGCGCGGGGCTCGATGTGTTCGAGCATGAACCGGCCGTCAATCCGCAGCTTCTTTCGCTTGCTGAAAAAGGCAAGGTCGTTTTGCTGCCGCATATGGGGTCGGCCACGATCGAAGGCCGTGTGGATATGGGCGACAAGGTGATTATCAATATCCGGGCTTTCGTCGATGGGCATCGCCCACCGGATCGTGTCCTGCCTAATCGTGTTTGAAGCTATTTGCTGGCCGTAACCGAACCGTCAAGACTATCGCCGGCAATGAATTTCAGCACTGTATGTGCGTAGAGCCGGGGATTTTCGGCCGGGACGCCGTGACCGGAGTCGGGCAGGATAACCAGCCGTGCACCGGGAATATGATCCGCAATAAACTCGGTATGCTCTCGTGTGACCGCTGTATCGTGATCACCGATTACAATGGCGGTTCGCACCGTTATCTTCGACAGGTCTTCAGCTGTATAGTTCGGCTCATTCGCCCATAAGGCATGGATTTCCTTGTCGATGCTTTCATAGTGGCGCAGTTCGGGAAGCGGCTTGCCTTCAGCGCGCGCCAGCATGTAGCCGGTCGAGCCTTCTGGCGTGACATTGGCAGCTTGCGCAAACAGGCTTTTAAGCCGCTCGGGATAACGCATGGCAATATCAATGCCGATAATGCCACCATCGCTCCAGCCGACAAGATCGACCTTGCCGATGGTGAGATAATCCAGCAGTGCTACATAATCGTCGGCCATAAGCTCATAGGTGAGTGGATCGGTCGTGCGCGTTGAGCGTCCTTGACCACGGCTATCTGCGACAATCACCGTGTGATCACGTGCAAGAATTGGCAGCTGCGCGTCCCAGACATGCTGGTCTGATAAGCCGCCATGGATGAGAAGAATTGGCGGCCCTTTACCCACGACGCGGTAATACATCTCAATGCCATTGACGCTGGCAAAGCTGGCTGGCAAAGCGGTAATGGTCATGCGAGCAATTCTTTCAAAGGAGACGGCGGAAGGGAAAAAGGCGCCGAGGCCGAAAATCAGCCCCGCGATCCATATTGTTCCTTTGCCCGTCATCGTCTCACGCTTATGGCCTTCTGATCAGAGTTGGCAGGTCATAGAGATAGGCGATACGCTTGATTGCATCGTTCAGTGGCTCCATGGTCACTGTCATAGTGTGGCCGCTGGCATGGATGAGCATGTCAGGCGATGCGCAGATCGCGACATGACCTTTCCAGAACACCAGATCACCGCGCTTGAGACTGGAATAGTTAGCATCCGGTTCGATGATCTCGCCGAGGGTGGTCTGCTGCATATCCGAATCGCGCAAGACTTTGCGGCCCGAAACCCACATGGAAAGCTGAACGATACCGGAGCAATCAATACCAAAGCCCGATGTTCCGCCCCATAGATAGGGCGTGTGCAGCAGGGTCTCAGCAACGGCTACATAGTCAGGCGCATGCTGATCAAGGGACGCAAGGTGGCCTGCAATCAGGGCTTCGCCATTCTCAAGCAGTGCATATTGTGTGCCGCGTGTCTCAGCGGAACCGACAATACGAACGCGCGAGCCAAGCGAAAGAGCCTTGGTATGCGGGAAACGAAGATCAGAACCGGGGTAGATGAAAGTGCGCGGCACGATGACCATATGCGTCGCATCCGCGCCTGGTTTTTCCAGCGAGGCTGAGGATACGTAGCCTGTATAGCCGTCGCGCTCGGCCTGCGCCCAGCTCCAGCCATCCTGCTCTTCGAACACGCGTACCATATCGCCGAAAATGATCTGGGTTTGTGGGCCGCTGTCCGGTCGTGGTTCAGAACGAAGATCGACGACGGACGCAGAGACCTGCATCAAAGTGCCAGCAGTAAAACGGCTCGCTTCAACCTTCCCGCTCAACCGTTCATCAGCGAGATCGGGACGATAGGCGTTTAAGCGACGGTCGAGCATGCTCACAGTGGTAACTCCCTGGCCTTAGCGATCACCAGATCGCCCAATCTTTCGACATAAAGTGCGCCAGTAACTGTTCTCTTTACTAGCACATTTCGACGATCTTTTTCATCACGATGCCGGGATACAAGATTGAGCGTTCCCATCGTATCGAGAGCACGTGTAATCACCGGCTTGGTGACATTCAGTTTGGCTGCGAGCCCTCGCACGGTATGCGGCGGGGGCTCCAGATAAATGGTCAAAAGAATAGCCACCTGACGCGTGGTCAGATCGGGCATCTCGTCCCGCACCTGCTCCAGCGACAAGGTTCGCAGCAATGTTAGTGCCTGCAAAGGTTTCAGTTCAACGGGCATAAATCACAAGCCGCTTTCAATACGCGCATCTTGTCCCAAAACCGCTTCACGCTTTTCGCGATGCGTTCAATATCGTTTCGGACCCGTATCATTCAATGCTGTTTTTGTTTTGCAGGCAAGCGATTTCCTTTGGCGATCGTTGGGCCAGTCATCGGGCCGATTTCTGGGCAGGATATTTCTCTTTGAGAAGCTGGTAGAGGGCGCGGATTGCCTGTGCTTCACCACCAATCGGAGAGGCAGGTTTTTCCACCGGCACCCAGCCGTAGATGTCGAAATGTGCCCAACTTTTCGCCTTCTCGACAAAGCGGCTCAGGAACAATGCAGCCGTCACAGAGCCTGCAAAGCCATCGGTGGTGACATTATTGATGTCTGCTACGCGCGACGAAAGCTTCTGCGCATATGGCTGCCAGAGTGGCATACGCCAGAGTGGATCTGCTGTTTTAGCAGCCCTCTCTGCAATGCTTGCTGCAAGGGTGTCGTCATGCGTATAGAAAGGCGGTAAATCCGGACCGAGCGCTACGCGCGCGGCACCTGTGAGCGTTGCCATATCTATAATGAGTTCAGGTTCTTCTTCATCGGCCAGTGCCAGTGCGTCTGCCAGAACCAGTCGACCTTCGGCATCGGTATTGCCGATTTCAACCGTCAATCCCTTGCGGCTTTGCAGAACATCACTTGGGCGGAATGCATTACCCGCGATTGCGTTCTCGACAGCTGGTATCAGGACACGCAATCGAACAGGGAGCTTCGCGTCCATGATGATGGAGGCAAGGCCCAGCACATTGGCGGCACCGCCCATATCTTTCTTCATAAGCAACATGCCGCTTGCAGGTTTGATATCGAGGCCACCGGTATCAAAACACACGCCTTTGCCGACGAGCGTGATCTTTGGATCGCTGTCTTTGCCCCATTTGAGATCAATCAGGCGCGGTGCGATGCTGCCGGCACGACCTACTGCATGGATCATGGGCAAATTATGTTTCAGGAGAGCATCGCCTTCCACTGTGCTAATCGTTGCACCATTTTTGGAAGCAAGATCGCGTGCCGCTTGTTCCAGAGCATCAGGGCCCATATCATTGGTCGGCGTGTTGATGAGATCACGGGCAAGCGTTACAGCATCGGCGATACGCTGTGTTTCAGCGGCATCCACGCCTTCGGGAACTGCCAGACGGATCGTCTTGCCATTGCCCTTGCGGTAGCGCGTGAAACTATAGCCGCCCATGAGAAATGCGAGTGCTGTCAGTTCGGCATGATCAGGATTGCCTTCAATATGCCAATCACCCTCTGGCAGACTGCGGGCAAGCTTACCAGCTAGAAGCTGCGATTGACCGCCCTGTTCGTCATCGCCTGTACCAAACAGAGCGCCAGCGATTGATCCGTCCTTGCCCGGTAGCACAAGAACGCGTCCGGCTTCGCCGTTGAAATCATTCGCCCTTGCCCAGGACTGAGCATCAGGTGTCAGAGCCGCCTGATCGACCTTGTTCTTTCCGATGAACCAGATGGGGCGGCTGTCTGCTGATTTTGCGGTAACGATCTTAACGGTCATGACATTCCTCGGCGGTGAAAACTTTTAGAGCGCCATGCGCCCTGTTGGGCCCACAAAGTACGATGCGCTAGATACGTTAATAAGCAAATAGCCATCCGGCGGGAACCGGGTGGCTATTCAATTCTGTATGAAGGCCAAACAACTTGGAGCACATCCCGAAAAGTGGGAACCGGTTTTCGGAATAAGATGTGCTCAAAAAAATAGAGCATTTCCAATGGTTCAACTTAATCCAGAACTACTCTAGTTTCGTTCGACGAACTGAACCTGTGCGGCTGCGTTGTAATCGAAAGCAGAAGCGGGTTTTCCGGCGAAGAGCGCCATGCCACTGATGACAGCAATAATGGCAAGCGCACCGATGAGCGTGCATTCGATCATCGCTGCACCCGATCTGTTCTTGAAAAAGCGCGTCATCAAAGCCGGCATGTTACTTACCCTGAGCTGAAGTCTCGTTGGGGTTCCTTTTAATGCCCGCCAATTGTGATGAGTTTAAGAAACAAGGAAAATAAAGCGTTAATATTGCTCCAGAGAGGCTTAAGCATGACTTCGATCCGGTTTGGGTTAACGGATGGCAAATGCAGTTGCTGGGGCTTATATGAGTCTGGTTGAACTATTTGCTGGGAAGAGTATCAATGCCGGAATTGCCAGAGGTCGAGACGGTTCGCCGTGGGTTGCAGCCCTTCATGGAAGGCGCAAATGTCGAGCGGGTGGAGCAAAACAGACCCGATCTGAGGTTTCCTTTTCCCGATCAATTCATAGAGCGCATATCAGGCCATCGTATCGAGGCGCTGGGACGCCGTGCGAAATATCTGACCATGCATCTGGATGACGGGCTGTCTATTATCAGCCATCTTGGCATGTCCGGTTCGTTTCGCATTGAAGCGGATGATGCAGAGGGCATGCCCGGCGGTTTTCACCATGAGCGATCCAAAATCGCCAAACATGACCATGTCGTCTTTCATATGTTGCGCCAGGATGGCTCAAAAGCGCGCATCATCTATAATGACCCCAGGCGCTTTGGTTTCATGCTCTTTGCTGAAAAAGGCGCGCTTGATGATCATCCTTTGCTCAAAGGGCTTGGCATTGAGCCGACAGGCAACCGGCTTTCCGGCGAATTACTGGGCGCACTCTTTGAAGGTCGCAAGACGCCATTAAAGGCGGCACTGCTCGATCAGCGACTGATCGCAGGGCTTGGCAATATATATGTTTGCGAGGCTTTGTGGCGCTCACGGCTTTCGCCCATGCGTGCGGCAGGTTCTATTGCGAAAAACAAGGAGACGCTTGATCGCCTTGCCGAGGATATCCGCACCGTAATTGCAGAAGCCATCGCCGCTGGTGGATCGAGTTTGAAAGACTATATTCAGGCCGATGGCGCCCTTGGTTATTTTCAGCACTCATTCTCGGTCTATGGGCGCGAGGCGCAACCTTGTCGTGCTCCGGGCTGCACAGGCATGATTGAGCGCGCAGTGCAGGCGGGTCGATCGACCTTTTTCTGCGCATCATGTCAAAGTTGATATTTGGCTGATCTTGCCAAACGGAAACCGGCAGTACACCTTGTCCAGCAAATTCTGATCTGATGAAGGAGGAGAACTATTCCATGGCCTATGAAACGATCGTTGTTGAGACGCGCGGTGGCGTTGGTCTTGTTCGTCTTAATAGACCGCAGGCGCTCAATGCGCTCAACAGTACAGTTCTTAAAGAGCTGACCGAAGCCCTGGCTGCTTTCGACACCGATGGCAAAATCGGAGCGATCGTGCTCACCGGTTCGGAAAAAGCTTTTGCGGCCGGCGCCGATATCAAGGAAATGCAGCCGATCAACTTCGTTGACGCCTATTTGCAGGACATGTTTGCCGATTGGCGCAAAGTGGATCGTGTGCGCAAGCCGATCATTGCAGCCGTGTCGGGCTATGCGCTGGGCGGCGGTTGCGAGCTCGCTATGATGTGCGATTTCATTATTGCAGCCACTAATGCCAAATTCGGACAGCCGGAAATCACGCTTGGCGTTATGCCGGGCATGGGCGGCTCACAGCGCCTTGCGCGCTATGTCGGTAAATCCAAAGCCATGGATATGTGTCTGACCGGTCGCATGATGGATGCGGAAGAAGCCGAGCGTTGTGGTCTTGTCTCGCGCCTTGTGGCGCCTGAAGAACTGATCGAGGAAGCATTGAAAGCTGCCGAGCGCATTGCCTCCTTCTCGCAGCCTTCAGTTCAGATGGTGAAGGAATCGGTCAACCGTTCCTATGAGACCACACTTGATGAAGGACTGCGTTTTGAGCGCCGGCTGTTTCATTCGCTTTTTGCCACTGAGGACCAGAAAGAAGGCATGTCCGCTTTCATCGATAAGCGCACGCCATCCTTCAAGAATCGCTGATCGTCTGATCATAAGAGGCAATCAGACCGCGGCAGTTTAGCCGGGTGGGCTTTATTTGAGGCTCGAATTTAAGCCGGAAGGCCGCGTATCCGGCCTTTTGGCTTAGTTGCTCGTCAGAATCCTCGTTGACGCGGGAGCAAAGCTGATCTATAAGCCCGCCACGGATCGGCGGCCCTAGGCACTATGGCTGCCCTAGAGGTTTTGTGCCCGACGGTTATATCCGGTGGGCTGCTGACAGAAAAAGAGAGGCATTTATGGCCAATACTCCTTCGGCCAAGAAGGCAGTGCGCAAGATCACTGCCCGCACCGAAATCAACAAGTCGCGTCGCTCGCGCGTTCGTACCTTCCTCCGCAAGGTTGAAGATGCGCTCTTGAGCGGCGACAAGGAAGCAGCATCGGTTGCTTTCAAGGCTGCTGAGCCTGAACTGATGCGCGCTGCTTCAAAGGGCGTCGTTCACAAGAATACCGCTGCTCGTAAGGTTTCGCGCCTTGCTGCACGCGTTAAGGCATTGAACGCCTAATATAACCTAAAATTAAAACTAGGTTTTAGAAACCCGGCTCATTGTTAGCCGGGTTTTCTTTTTTGGAACTTTTTTAAAGAACAGCACCCATTAAACTAGGGGCATGTTTTTTAGAGATATTTTATATTATTTCAATAATCTCCAAGCTCTCGGAAAAATGAATGACTGAAATTCCTCTTTATTTTCAAAAACTTGCAAATCTTTATCCACAGTTATCCACAGGGCTCGCGAGGGACTCGGAAGACCGTCTGAGTCAAGCCATTTTTTTAAAATTTATTTTGTCGGAGAACATATCGTGGCCACCTAAAAAATCGGTTCGGGAAACGCATTGAATCCAAAGGTGTTATTTCTTTGACGCCCGATTCTCTGGCCCGCGACATCGACCATGCAAGTCTTAATTGAAGAAAAAACTGCAGATCTTAGGCTTGCTCTTTGCCGCGAGGCTTCGCTAAAGTCAGGACATCAGAGGGGTGGGCCCACGGCCCGGAGTTAGCATCACATTGAGTCTTCAATTGACGTGGGCAGTCTTGTCCGCGGGTGCTGAGTTCTGGTCTTTAAGGCCCTGTTCCTATTAAGTTTGTCTCTCATGGCTATTGCTTACCATTCATTAACCGGAATGCTGTTTTAGGCGCATCTTCGTTAATTGAATGGTTGTCGCAAGACCCGTTCCGGGCAATCAGCCTTGAGTAAGAATTGTATGAGTCGTAACGCGTAGCCGGAAAGGAGCATCCGGGCACCGATCCATGACAGCTGTTTGAAGCGTGGACTGTTTGAGTTTGTGTTTGGCCCTCTGAGTTAAGGGCCAGTGTGAAGTGAGTACCCGCGAGGCGACTGGATCATAAGGTCCGGCGGACCTAATGCAGGAAATAACGACAAGCGCCGCAAAAATGGCGCGTAAGAATGTGAAGGCAGGCGAGACGATGGCA